>NZ_CP020569.1:7544838-7857324 GCF_002082195.1 Streptomyces gilvosporeus
GATCGCCATGGGAGCAGATGACACCCGTGGGTTCGAAGACCGCGAGCATCTTGGTCTTGTCCACCGCGTCCAGGGCCAGTTCGCGCACCGGACGGGCGAAGAACTCCTGGACGTCGGCGGGGTCGAGCAGAACGAGCAGGTCACCGGAGGGCCCGCCGACCACCACAGGGGCACCGCCATGGCCCTCGCGCAGGGCGCGCAGGGTCGCGGCCGACCAGCGTGGCTGCCCCGCCGCGCCCAGCAGCCTGGTGACCGCGGGGCGCGGGGACGGGACTCCGCGTACGAAGGTCGGCAGGGTGTGGGTGAGGGCGAAGCGGAGGGACGCGCCCCGGCTCGCGCGGCCCGGCCGCACGGCGGACACCGGCCGGGTCATGCCTCCACGACCTTTCCCGGGTTGAGGAGGTTGCGCGGGTCGAAGAGCCGCTTGATCTCCCGGTGCAACGCATGGCTCACGGCGTCGAGTTCGCGGCCGAGCCAGGCGCGTTTCAGGGTGCCGATGCCGTGTTCACCGGTGGTGGTGCCGCCGAGTGCCAGCCCCGCCGCCATGATGTCGTCATAGGCGGTTCCGGCCCGCTGCACCTCGTCGGGATCGGACTCGTCGAAGACCACCGTGGGGTGCAGATTGCCGTCCCCGGCGTGACCGAGGGTGAAGATCCGCAGCCGGTGGCGCCGCGCGATCTCCTCGATCGTGCCGACGAACGTGGGCAGTTCGGACGGCGGTACGGCCACGTCCTCGATGAACGCCGTGGGCCGTCCGCCGAGCGTGGCGGCGAACGCGGTCAGCGCGGGGGACACCAGCCGCCGCGCCTCGATGATCTTCTGCGACTCGTCCGCGGTGCCCGCGGCCACCACCTGGTGGGCGCCGGCGTCCTCGCACAGCTTCTTCATCGCCGCGAGGTCCGGCGCCGGGTCGGGGGCGTCGCTCTCCACGATGAGGGTGGCGGCGCTGTCGGGGCGCAGCAGCGGGTGCCCGAACTCGGCGACGGCCTGGGAGGTCGCGCGGTCCAGCAGTTCCACGGCCGAGGGGGCGTACCCGCCGCCCGTGATGGCCGCGACCGCGTGCCCGGCCGCGGTCAGGCTCGGGAACTGTGCGAGCAGCGCGAGCGCGGCGGACCGGGCGGGCCGCAGGGCGAGAGTGGCCCCGACGATGACTCCGAGGGTGCCCTCCGAGCCGACGAAGAGCCGGGTCAGGTCGTACCCGGCCACACCCTTGGCCGTGTCGCGCCCGGTACGCATCCGCCGCCCGTCGGGGAGCACCACGTCCAGGCCGAGAACGTAGTCGGCCGTCACCCCGTACTTCACACAACAGATACCGCCGGCCCCGGTGGCGATGTTGCCGCCGATCGTGCAGGTCTCCCAGGACGCGGGGTCGGGCGGGTAGGTCAGTCCGTGTGCGGCGACGGCGTCGTTGAGACGTTTGGTGATGACGCCCGGCTCGCACCTGACGAGCCGGTTGACCGGGTCGATGGTGCCGATCCGGTCCATGCGGGTGGTGGCGAGCACGACGCAGCCGTCGACCGCGTTCGCGCCACCGGCGAGCCCGGTGCGCGCGCCTTGCGGGACGACGGGGACGCCGCACCCGTACGCGGTCCGCATCACCTCCTCGACCTGGGCGGCGGTGCGTGGCAGGACCACGACCGCGGGTAGGCCGGCCGTGGAGAACGGGGCGGCGTCCCGGGCATGCGCAGCCAGCGCCCCGGGGTCGGTCAGCAGGGTGTCGGCGGGGAGCCGGTCCCGAAGTTCGCTCAACAGCCGTGCAAAGTCAGGGGACATGCGGCCTTCCAGAGGTCGTGCGGCGCCGTGCGGCCAGGGGATTCGCGCGGTCGGGGGCTGGCGGGACGAGCGGATGGTGGGACGCCCGCCGGTGGTTCACAGCGAGGGCAGTTCCGTCGTGACGGGTACGTCGATCAGTACGGGGCCCTCGTCCTGGGCCGTGGCTTCACGGACGAGTTTCGTGAGGTCCCCGGCACTCTCGGCGCGCCGGGACCGCACCCCGTACCCGGCGGCGATCGCGAGGATGTCGAGCCCGGGAATCTCCAGGCCGGGGGCCCCTTGCGCGTGTTCGAGCTGGGCGAACCACTCCAGGATCGCGTAGCGCGCGTTGCTCAGCACCACGAAGGTGACCGGCACGCGGTAGGCCGCCGCGGTCCACAGGGCCTGTACGGCGTAATGGACCGAACCGTCGCCCAGGACCGCGACGACCGGCCGGTCGGGAGCGCCGAGTTGCGCACCGACGGCCGCCGCCGCGCCGAAACCGAGTCCGCCGCCGGCGGAGAAGAGGTAGGAGCCGGGGTTGCTGATCCGTGCCGCCTGGTGGAACTGCGGAACGTTGGACGGCGACTCGTTCACCCACAGCGTGTTTCCCGGCGCTCCCTCCACAACGGCCGCCAGTGCGGCGCCCGGCGGCAGCACACCGTCCTCCGTCCATGGGGTGCGCGAGGGCCGGTGAGGTGCCGGGGCGGACGTGCGGTCCGGGAAGTGGTCGGCGAGCGCCTGGGCCGTCAGCCCGGGGTCGGCGACGACCGCGTCACCGACGGGCGCCTTGGCCGCCTCGTCCGCGTCCCGGGTGAGGAGGACGAGTTCGGCACCGTCGGGCAGGTACGGGCCCGGCACGTAGGGGTAGTAGCGGAAGACCGGCGCCCCGATGACCACGACCAGGTCGTGGCCCTCCAGCGCGCGGGCGAGCGGACCGATGGCGGGCGGCAACTCACCGCGGTACAGCGGGTGGTCGTGGGGAAAGGAGACGCGGGCCGAGACGGGTGCTCCCCACACCGGGATGCCGCCGCGCTCGGCGAGTCGGACGACGGCGTCCCAGGCACCGGCGGCGTCCACATCGTCCCCCACGACCAGGACCGCGGAACGGGCCGTCGCGATGCGGTCGGCGAGCGCACGGACGGTCTCCGGGCGCGGGGCATTGGCGTGCTCGACTCTGCGGGCCGCCGTCCGCAGCGCGGTCCGGTCCTCCTCCTCCGTGACGGCCGCGTCGAAATCGTCCATCGGCAGGGAGAGCAACACCGGCCCGTGCGGCGGGGTTTCGGCGACCTGCACGGCGCGGGCGAGTGCGGCCGGTACGTCGGCCGGACGCGGCGGCTCGTACGCCCACTTGACGGCCGGCTGCGGCAGCAGCGTGGGCTGGGGGTTGGCGAGCAGCGCTTCCATGGTCAGCATCGCCCGCACCTGCTGCCCCGCGGTGACCACCATGGGAGTGCGGTTGGCGCGGGCGTTCAGAAGGGCACCCATCGCGTTCCCGGTGCCCGGACCGGTGTGCAGGTTGACGAGGGCGGTGGTCCCGGAGGCGAGCGCGTACCCGTCCGCCATGCCGACGACGACGGCCTCCTGGAGACCGAGGACGTACCGGAAATCGCCGGGAAAGTGCTTGAGGAAGGGCAGTTCGGTCGAGCCGGGGTTTCCGAAGACCGTGGTCATGCCCCGCGCCCTCAAGACGTCGAGGGCCGATTCCCGAACCGTGCGCATGAGGGTCCCTTCCCGCGGAGTCGACGGTGACGGTGGTCACAGCGCGTGAAGACCAATACAGCATGAGAGATACGGTCTTACAAAATGTCCGGATCTCTCCGTTTAGTCGCCTCCGAACCGCCGCACCAGGCTCTTCTCCGTGACGGCGCCGGACTTCCGTCAATCGGTCGTTCGGCAAACCCCACGTGCTGACGTTCTTGCGGTTTGCTGTGGCGATCCGGGTTACCACCGGATGCGGACGTGGGCCGCCGACGCGCCCCGTTCCCGTTGCCCTGGAAGGGAGACACGGCGATGCCGGAATGTCTGCAAGCGGACGCACGCCGCATGTTCATCGACGCCAACCTCCTCCGCGTCTTCGACCCCGACGTCCTGTACCACCCCGAAGACGACGGCGGCTTCGACGTGTCGACGACCGGTCTCGTCGGCGTGACTCTGTCCGGCCCGGTCGTGGCCTGCGGTACGCACGTGGGAGACGTACAGGTCGGTGCCGAACTGTGGGACGGTGCGCCGCCGGTCGAGGCCGGGGCATGGCAGGACGTCGCCGAGGTGTCCGTGCCGTGGGCCGGTCCGGTGATGCTGGTCTGCGGAGACGGCCCGGACGAGGACGAGGCGATCGAGGTGGGTCTGCCCGGTCCGGGCACGTACCGGCTGCGGGTGCATGCCCGGCACCGTGACGAGGGCGAGGACCGCGACGAAGGCGACCCCGTGGAGACACTGCTCATCCGGATATGGCCCGCCGAAGGGCCGAGGACGTCCGCCATCGTCCACAAGGCCACCAGCATCACCGGCGCCGTATGGCGCGGGGAGCACCGCGCCGGGCGGTAGGCGCGGACGGCGGGTCCGATGCTCAGGCGACCAGGTCGGGCAGCCGTTTCTCATAGAGCCAGGAGTGCAGGAGGGGGCGGGTCTCCTGGCCGGTGTGGTGTTCGGCGTGGGCGAGGAAGGTTGCGGTGTCGGCGGCGGCGTGGCGGTGGGCGGCGTGCCAGCTGCGCAGCAGGGCGAAGAAGCCGCCGTCACCGAGGGTCCGGCGCAGGGCGTGGAGGGTGCAGGCGCCGCGGACGTAGACCCGGTCGTCGAAGATCAGGCGCGGGCCGGGGTCGGCGATCCGCAGGTCCTGGGGGCGGTCGCGCAGTGAGCGCCATTCGGCGCGGGCGATCTCGTCGGCGGTGTCCTCGCCGATGTGCTCGGACCACAGCCACTCGGCGTAGGTGGCGAAGCCCTCGTTGAGCCAGATGTCGCGCCAGTCGCGCAGGCTGACGCTGTTGCCGTACCAGTGGTGGGCGATCTCGTGGGCCACCAGGGTTTCGGTGCCGCGCTGCCCGTCGATGTGGTTGCGGCCGAAGACCGACCGGGTCTGGTTCTCGACCGGGGCGCCGAGTTCGGCGTCGACCACCACCGCGCCGTACGCCTCGAAGGGATAGCGCCCGAAGTGGCCGCAGAACGCCCGGAGCATCTCCGGCTGCCGGGCCAGGTCGTGGGCCGCGTCCTTCGCCATCCATGCCGGGTACGCGTTGTGCAGGGCGATCGGCGGGTGGTCCGGGCCGACGGGGGCGGTGCCGTGGTCGTGGCGGAAGCGGCCGGTATAGAGCGCCGCGAGGTAGGGGGCCATGGGACCGGGGTGGTGGTACGTCCAGCAGGTGCCCCGGCCGGTGCGGTGGCGGTCCACCAGGGTGCCGTTGGCCAGGGCGTCGTGGCCTTGCGGGACGGTGATGCGGAAGGTGTAGGCGGCCTTGTCGTCCGGGCGGTCGTTGCAGGGGAACCACGAGGGCGCGCCGGTGGGTTGGGAGGCGACCATGGTGCCGTCGTACGGGTCGCCGGTGAGGTCCCAGCCGATCGGGCCGAACGGGGAGCGGATCGGCCGGGGCCGCCCGCGGTAGTCGATCTCCATGGTGAAGTGCGCGCCGGCGGGTAGCGGGTGCGGGGCGTCCAGGTACAGCTTGCCGTTCTGCTGTCGGGTGCGCACCCGGGTCCCGTCGATCCGGGCGGTGCGCGCGGTGAGCCGGGACAGGTCGAGTGCGACCCGCTCCAGGCGCTGGTTGGCCACCGCCTCGATGCGGGCCTGCCCGTCGAGGCCGGCCTTGGCCGGGTGGTAGGCGAGCCGCAGGTCGTAGGCGACGGTGCTGTGGGCGTAGCTGCCGTGGCGCGGGAAGTAGCGGGCGGCGGGGGGCTCGCCGAGGGCGTCGGCGGCCGTGGCGGCGAGCGGGAGCAGGGCGGCGCCCCTGATGAGAGCGCGCCGGCTGCATCGGGTCACGCGGCTGCACCGCCTTCCGTGCGGGTCGTGGCGGGACGTGTCAGGTGTTCGCCGGCGATCGGGTTGCCGGCCCACCGGGTGTGCGCGGGCACGCTTTCGCCGCGCATGACCAGGGAGGACGGCGCGATCGAGGCCCGCGCCCCGATGTCGGTCCCGGGCAGCACGATGCCGTGCGGCCCGAGCGAGGATCCCTCGGCGAGGCGGACGGTGTCCAGGCGCATGATCCGGTCGTGGAACAGATGGGTCTGGAGGACACAGCCGCGGTTGACGCTGACGCCGTCGCCGACGGTGACCAGGTCGGTCTCCGGTAGCCAGTAGCTCTCCAGCCAGACCCCGCGACCGATCTTGGCGCCGAGGCTGCGCAGCCACCAGTTGAGCACCGGGGTGCCGGTGAAGGCCCCGGCCATCGACGGGACGGCGAGGGATTCGACGAAGGTGTCGTAGAGCTCGTTGCGCCAGACGAACGCGGACCACAGCGGGTGTTCGCCCGGCGTGAAGCGGCCGACCAGCAGCCATTTCGCCGCGGTGGTGGTGAGCAGTGCGGTGAGCCCGGCGGCCAGCAGCAGCGGCGCGCCGACCAGCGCCGCGAGGCCGGGCCCGCCGACGTCGAGGGCGTCCTGTTCGGTCAGCAGGACGGCCTCGGCCAGCGCCACCCCGCACATCAACGGCAGGACGCGGCAGAGTTCGACGGCGGCCCGGGCCACGACCAGACGGCGCGGCGGCGCGAAGGTGCGCGCGGGATCGGCCTCCGCGGCCACGCGGGGCAGCGGCATGGCGGGCCGGCCGAGCCAGGACGTGCCGGGTTCGCCCTGTGCGGGGGCGTTGGAGAGCACGCCGACCAGGCTGTGGTCGGGGACGTCATGGCCGGGGGCGACGATGCCGGAGTTGCCGACGAACGCCCGACGCCCGATCCGTACGGTCCCCAACCGCAGCCATCCGCCGCGGAGTTCGAAGGGGGCGACGAGGGTGTCGTCGGCGAGGAAGGCGCCGTCCTCGACGCGCAGCAGGGACGGCAGCGGCAGCACGGTGGAGATCTCGGCGTGCCGACCGACCTCGGCCCCGAGCAGTCGCAGCCACCGCGGGGTGGCGAGGCTGGCGTAGAGCGGGAAGAGGCTGCCGCGGGCGCCGTCCAGGAGGCGGGTGACCAGCCAGGCCCGCCAGGCCACGCCGCCGCTCGCGGGGTGCAGCCCGGGGGTGATGCCGCGGCCGAGGAGCCGTACCGCCGCGGCGGTCACCAGGACCGAGCTGCCGGTGGTGACGACGGCGAAGACCGGGGCGGCGACCAGCAGCCGCAGCGCCGCGTCGGTGAGTGTGGCGCAGTCGCGGACGAGGACGTACGCGGCGATCAGGGCGGGTGCGGTGGCGAGCAGGGAGAGCAGCGGCAGGCCCAGGAGGGTGAGTGCATAGGCGGCGGTCCAGCGGCGGGAGCGCTGCCAGCGGGGGGCGGGCCAGGCGTCGCGGGTGTGCCGGTCGCAGGGGCGGGCCGGGGAGCCGGTCCAGCTCTCGCCGTCGGGAATCTCGCCGTCCAGGCAGCCGCCCGGCCCGAGTTCGGCGCCGCGGCCCAGGACGGCGCCGGGCATCAGCATGCCGCGGTGGGCGACCCTCGCTCCGGCGCCGATCCGGACGGCTCCGATGTGCAGGACGTCGCCGTCCAGCCACCAGCCGGAGATGTCGGCCTCGGGTTCGACGCTGCAACCGTCGCCGAGTTCAGCCAGACCGGTGACCGGCGGCATGGTGTGCAGCGCCACGTTCCGTCCGGTGCGGCAGCCCAGGGCGCGGGCGTAGAGCCGGGCCCAGGGGGTGCCGAGCAGCGAGGGGACGCCGAAGGCGGCGACGGTGCGCTCGGCGGTCCACAGGCGCAGATGGGCGGCACCGCCGCGCGGGTAGGCGCCGGGGGTGAGGGAGCCGGCGAGCGTGCGGGCGGTCAGCGCGCCGATCGTGCACCGCATGGGGGCGCTGAAGAGCACCACCCAGCCGACGACCACCGCCCACCAGGCGGTGTACGGGGCCCAGGCGTGCGGGGCCAGCAGCCCCAGCAGATTGTCGGCGAACGCCAGCCCGACGAGTCCGCGCAGTCCGGCGACGCCGTACAGAACGCTCTGGACGAGGAGTTGGACGGCCGCGGCACGGCGCGGCACCGGGCGCACCGGGCGGGCCTCGGCCACCGGGCCGCCGAGCGAGTCGAGATGCTCGGCCATCTCGCGCAGCACCGGGTGACGGTAGAGGTCGGCGACCGAGACGCCCGGGTGCCGGGTCCGGAGCAGGGACGCCATCCTGGCGGCGATCAGGCTGGTGCCGCCGAGGGAGACGAAGTCGCTGTCCGGTCCCGGCCGTACGCCGAGGAGTTCCTCCCAGACGCCGGCGAGGCGGGCGGCGGTGCCGTGCAGTTGCGGGGCCGGGCCGTCGGGGTGCGCCTCTTCGCGGGCGGACGGCAGCGGCCAGGGCAGGGCCGCGCGATCGACCTTGCCGGACGTCCGGGTGGGCAGCACGTCGACCTCGGCCAGGACGGGCACCAGTTGCGCGGGGAGCCGCTCCTTGAGCAGCGCGCGGGCCTTGTCC
This sequence comes from Streptomyces gilvosporeus, assembly GCF_002082195.1. Lineage (GTDB taxonomy): Bacteria > Actinomycetota > Actinomycetes > Streptomycetales > Streptomycetaceae > Streptomyces > Streptomyces gilvosporeus. The sequence goes on from NZ_CP020569.1 coordinate 7,553,123, forward strand.
GGCTCGAAGCTGGATCCGTCGGCGGTGCGCCGCTCGGGCACTACGTACCCGACCAGGACCTGGGTGCCGGCCGGCGTGGTCTGCACGGCCGCGGCGGCGCCGCGGACGCCGGGCAGTGCGCCGAGGGCGGCGTCGAGTTCGCCCAACTCGATGCGGCGTCCGCCGAGTTTGATCTGGTCGTCGGCGCGGCCGACGAAGATCAGGCCCTCGGGATCGGCGCGCACCAGGTCGCCGGTGCGGTAGGCACGGGCGGTCCGCAGCACGTCGTCGGGCCGGAAGCGCTCGGCGTCCTTGGCGGGGTCGAGGTAGCGGGCGGTGCCCACGCCGCCGATGAGCAGCTCTCCCTCCGCGCCGTACGGCACCGGCTGCCCGGTCGGGTCGACGACGGCGAGCTGCCAGCCGTCCAGGGGCAGGCCGATGCGGACCGGCTGCCCCGGGAGGAGGCGGGCGGCGCAGGCGACAACGGTGGTTTCGGTCGGGCCGTAGGTGTTCCACATTTCGCGCCCGGGACCGGCGAGGCGGTCGACGAGCCCGGCCGGGCAGGCCTCACCTCCCACGATCAGGAGCCGGACCCGGTGCATCGCCTCGTCGGGCCAGAGCGCGGCGAGGGTGGGCACGGTGGAGACCACGGTGATCCCCCGGTCGACCAGCCACGGGCCGAGCTCGTGGCCGGCCCGGACCAGCGAGCGGGGGGCGGGAACCAGGCAGGCGCCGTGCCGCCAGGCCAGCCACATCTCCTCGCAGGAGGCGTCGAACGCTACGGACAGACCGGCCAGCACCCGGTCGCCGGGGCCCAGCGGCCGGTCCTGGCAGAAGAGCCCGGCCTCGGCGTCGACGAAGGCGGCGGCGGATCGGTGACTGACCGCCACGCCCTTGGGCGCGCCGGTCGAGCCCGAGGTGAAGATGATCCAGGCGTCGTCCGCGGGGCGCGGCGGACGGGGTGTACCGGTGGGCCGCGCCAGACCGGGCGGCGGGCCGTCCGGTCCGAGGACGGCGCAGACGTCGGCCTCCCGGAAGACGGTGGCGGCCCGCTCGTCGGGGTCGTCGGCGTCGACCGGTACGTAGGCGGCTCCGCTGCGCAGGACGGCGAGGATCGACAGGTACAACTCCGCGCTCCCGGAGGGCACGCGGATTCCGACCCGGTCCCCGGGGCCGATCCCGCGGTCCCCGAGCTGCCGCGCGCGGCGTTCCGTCTCGGTGCACAGGTCCCGGTAGGTGAACACGGCGGAGCCCGTGTCCAGGGCGATTGCCTGCGGGTATGCGTCGGCGGTGGCGTCGAGCACATCGAGCAGGGTCCGCGGCCCCGGGGTGCCGGTGGTGCGGTACACGGCCCGTGGGGCCGGCGGGGGCCCGGACGGCTCGGAAGTGGAATCGAGAAGGGGCGACGACATCACTATGCCTTTGTTCAGTGCCGGTGGGCCGATAGCCCTCGGACATTCACCCCGGCAGATGCCGCTCGACAGGCACCGGGTTCTTCGCCCGGAACCAAGAAATCGCAAATCGAACGATTCGTGAAGAAGTCGTCGACTGGCCTGGCCAGGTGGCGCCGAGAAATCGATTTCGGCACCTGACCACCGCGTGGGAAAGAATTGACCCATTCCGGAAACTGTTTTCGGGTGACCTCGCCCATGCTAAAAGCCCCCAGTTCAGCGGAGCTTCGCCGGACGGTCACCGTCCGCCCGGCCGGACCTCCGCCAGGAATTCGGGACCTGATAAATACTCATCGAATTCTCATCCGCGCCTCATTCACCTTTCAATGTGTCGTCATCATCGGATCCCGGCGGCGCGTTCGCCGGTCTTCCGGTAATGGCAGTCGGGCGGCCTGTGTGGCGGTGGGTCAGGCCGCCCCGTTCGTCGGCTGTCTGCGGAGGCGTCTATTGCCGGAGCTGGTCGGCGATCTCGCGGGAGAAGGCCGAAACCTGGGTGTAGACGCCGGGTGTGGGTGTGGACGCGTTGTCGGGGGACAGGTGGCTGACGATCCCGATCAGCTTTCCGCCGGCGACGAGCGGACCGCCGCTGTCACCTTCGGCGTGGTGGGCACCGGTGACCCGGTCGTTGGCGCAGGTGTGCATCCAGGGGTGGAAGTCGCCCCAGGGATTGAGCAGTTGGCAGGTCCTGTCGGGCAGCACGCGCAGGTGCGCCGCTCGCAGGACGTTCGCCGGATGGTCCTCGTCGTCCAGCACGCCCCAGCCATAGACCCGTGCGCCGGTACCCGGCCGGTACAGACCGCTGTCGGCGGCGGTGGCGAGCGGCAGCGGGGTGTACTTCGCCGGCATGGGCCTGTCGAGCGTGAGGACGGCGACGTCGTTCTCGAGGTGGCGCCCGAACCGCGGGTGGATCCAGACCTTGGTCACCTTGCGCAGGACGCCCGCATGGCCGCGCAGGTCGGTGCGGCCCGCGACGGCCCCCAGATCGGTGGGTGCTTCGTCGACGACGCAGTGAGCGGCGGTGACGACCTTCGTCGGGGTCGCCAGGGTGCCACCGCAGAACTGCCCCGAGCGCGGGTAGGTATCGGTCTGCCGCCACAGGTTGACGGCGACGATCCAGGGTGCCTGCGCCGTACTCGTCTGCTGCCCGCCGACGATGGCGTGGGCGGGCGGGGCCGGCAGCGCGGCGAAACCGAGGGCGACGAGCGCCATGAGACACAGGAGACGGGCAGTCCGAGCGGGCGGGCCCGCGTGCAGGTGTCGTCCGGTCATCGGGACTGCCCTTCCTGCCCGGCTGTCGGCCCGGCCGTCCGTCCGGCCGTCTGCGTGGCCGGCTGTCCGGTGATCCGGCTTTCGAGGAGCGCGTAGTAGGAGGCGGTCTTGACGGCGACCCCCGGATAGAGGCGGTCGGTGCAGCTGCCGCCGCCGCTGATGACGCCGACGAGCCGGCCGTCGACGACGACCGGTCCTCCGCTGTCCCCGTAGCAGGCGTTGACGCCGCCGGCCGGATAGCCCAGGCACATCGTGTAGCGCTTCTGGTAGCGCCGGCTGCCGTACGCGGTGACGCACTGCTCGTCACCCCGGTTGGGGATCAGCGCGGTCTGGAGCGGCGGAACCCGGTCGTCGTCCGCCCGGCCCGTTGTGGAGCCCCAGCCCAGGACCCTGTTGGGCGCGCCTTCCTCGTACAGCTTCTGCTGCGCCGGAGTGGCGAGCGGCAAGACCCGGTATTTCATGGGGGCGTTGAGGGTGAGGACCGCGAGGTCGTGCGCGTAGGTGGCGCCGCTGCCCTCGGTGTCGGCCTTGGGGTGGATCCACAGTTTCGCGACCTTGCGGACCGTGCCCCGGCCGGTCTGCCGGAGGTCCTCCCGCCCGCCGACCACGCGAACGGTGTCGATGGTGGCCTGTTTCACGCAGTGGGACGCGGTCAGCACCTTGTCCGGCGCGACCAGCGTGCCCGCGCATTCCGGCGTCTGCACGTCGTCGGCCGACGTCAGGGCGACCGTCCAGGGATACCGCGTGATGTCGGCGCGGTCCCCACCGACGACCGCGGCGGCGGACGGGGCGGTCGAGACGACCAGCGCCGCCCCGGTCAACACTGCCCCTATCAGGGCACCTTGGCGTATTCCCGCCGAGTTCATCGCACCTCCATGGTGATCGGACAATGTCGCCCTGGGAGAGGCCGCACACCGCCGCACGGTTGTCCGCGAAATGGCCACGTGCGCGCACGCCCCGGCGGACGCCGTCCCCACCCCGCTCGGGGGCCGCACCGAGCCGCCCGGCACCGCAAGGTGAAGGCCGTGCCGACCGGGCTCGGATCCCCCTGCCCGCCCGCGCCCCGGCCGTATACAAGCTCCCGTCTGTTGACGAGCCTGACGGGGGAGAAGCCGGGGGGAGAGGCTGCGGCAGGACGATCCTGCGCGGATCGGGGACTTTGTGACGTTGGCCCGTCTGGATGCCGACGGCAGCCGGGGCGTGCCCGAGCGGCGCTATCTGGCGCGCAGCGCTGACGGCGGGCGCACCGTGCTGGCGTGCCTGCCGCCGGCCGGCGGCGACCCGGCGCGGTGGGCGACCGAGGCGCAGCAGGCGGCCCGGCTGACTCAGCCCGGGTTCTGGCCGGTCGCCCAGGTCGGGGGGACGCCGGCCTTTCCCTGGTACTCCGCGCCCTACCGGCCTGCGTTGCCGTTGCCCGCCGTCCTGGCGGCGTACGGCGGGCCGCTGCCGGAATCGTCGGTCCGCACGCTCGGCGGCACGCTGGCCGAAGCCCTGGCCTCGGCGCACGTCCTGGGCATCGTGCACGGCGGCGTCTGCCCGGCGGCCGTGCTGCTGACCGCCTGCGGGCCGCTCCTGGGCTGTTTCGGCGCGACCCGCGCGACCGCAGTGGCGGGGGACCCGTCCGCATCGGCCGCCGCGCTGGAGACCGGCTGCCTCGCTCCCGAAACGGCGGCGGGCGGACCGGCGGACCGGGCCGGTGACGTCTACGCCCTGGGCGCCGTGCTGGCGTACGCGGCGACCGGGCAGACCGTGCCCGAGCGGCAGGAGATCCCCGTCGGCCTGCGGGAGATCGTCACGGCATGCCGTTCGCGAGACCCGCAGGGTCGGCCCGAACCGGCAAGGGTGCTGGCCGAGTTGCTGCCGGGCGCGGCGTACGGCGCGCTGACCGCCGCACGGGAGCCGGTGTCGCTGCCCGGCCGGGTCGTCGAGGCGTTGTCCCGTCAGTCGGCGGAGCTGCTCGCCGCCGCGCTCCCCTCCCCGGGGCGCTGAAGACCATGCTCTCCCCTTTTCCGCACGACGACCGGCAAGAGCGCTGAGGCCGTGATCTCTCCCCTTCTGCATGACGACCCGCACACCGTCGGGCCGTTCCGCATCCTCGCCCGCCTCGGCGCGGGCGGTGTACTTCGGAGCGGACGCCTCCGGACGCCCCGCCGCGGTGAAGGTCCTGCTGCCGGAACTCGCCCACGACGGACACCTGGCCGACCGATTCCTCCGGGAGGCGCGGACCGCGCAGGCGGTGACCAGCGAGGGCGTGGCGCGCGTACTGGCCGCCGAACTGGAGGGCGGCAGGCCGTGGATCGCCACGGAATTCCTGGCCGGCCCGACGCTGGACGACGCCGTCAGGGGCTTCGGGCCGCTCGACGACGCCGCCGTGCGGGAGCTGACGCGGTCCCTGGCCCGCACACTCCAGGACGTCCACGCCACGGGGCTGGTCCACCGGGACGTGAAGCCCCCCAACGTCGTCCTCACCTCGCGCGGCCCCTCGGAAGCGGGACCGCTGCGGTCCGCCATCGACGGCACCACCGTCTATCTCGGCGGCACCAGCCTGGCGGCGGTGGAGGCGTCCGGCGGCCGCGAGCTGTGGGCCCTCAACCCGATGCGGCCGCCGAACAGCCGGGGCACCGCCGGGTGGGGGCCGCCCACCGTCGCCGGCGGGGTGGTCTATGCGCTGGACTGTGAAGCCCTGAAGTCGCTGCACTCCGACGGCGGCCAGGCAGCCGACCCGGTGATGGTCGCCGGTGTCGCCCCGCCGTGGCGGCCACCGGTCGTCCAGGGAAACAGCGTCTGGGTGGTGGAGAGCGAGGACACCGGGGTGACCGGCCTGCCACGCTCCGGCGGGGACCAGAGCCAGACGTATGCCCTAGCCGGCGGCGAAGCCCGCTCCATCGCCGCCGACGGCAACCGTCTTTTCGTCCTCAACCGTGCGACGCTGCTGGCGCTGCCGGTGTACTGAGACCGCGCACCCTAGGGCCTGTCCGATGGGTCAGGCCCTAGAAGCTGAAGCTCATGAACGCCCCGTATCCGCGCTCGGCCGCCGCGGTGAGGAAGGTGACAAGTTCGTCGTAGGCGTCCTTGAGCCACTCCAGTTCATCCTCGGGGCGGAATCGCCACGTGTTGGGGTACACGTTCTCCCGCGTCATCCGTTGCGGGTCGTAGTGGGCCGCCAACTGTTCCCACGGGGTCGCCCGCAGCTGTCGTGCCAGGCTCTCTATCTGCTCCGCCGACCACCCGAACAGGGTGCCGTCCTCCAGGATCGAGAACCCGTCCATCAGGAAGTCGAGGGACACGTCCGCCGCGTCGAAGAGGAACTGGAGGCCGGCGAACGCCTTGTCCGGGCCGCCGTAAGGACGGTCCGGCATCGGAAAGTCGTCGCTGCCGTACAGCTCGCCGAGGAAGGCATCGGCCCAACTCGGCTCCTTCTCCGCCCTGTTCAGCTCCTCGGTTGTCGCGCAGATGAACCCGATGCTCACGCCCATGGAAAACCGTCCCCCTCGGTGTACCGCTCGGTATGCCGCTTCTCGACCCATGGATCGCCCCATGGATCGCCCCATGGACCGGCCCATTGATCGACGCATTGATCGAACAACGTCGGTGAGTTTTCCATACGGCTCTGACAACGGCGCTGACCTGCGCGGACGGCGCATGCTGGGACATGCCGCCAGCCCGCCCCGGGGGCCTCATACCCCCTCCGGGTACGATGCGGAACAGGTCATTCGACAGCGCACGGGAGGTCGCCGGTGTCCGGGCAGTGGAGAGCTACCGCCTTGTGCGGTCGGCTGCTGCTGTTCACCGCGCTGCTCTTCGGCATCGTCGCGATGCACAGCCTCGGACACCCCGCCGATCACTGCGCGTCCCGTGCGTCCGGCGGTACGGCCATGTCCGTCGGCACCACCGCGACGGCCGCTCTCATGCCCGTGCACCACATCGCGGACCCCGCGGCCGACGCACACCGGGCCGATCACCCGAAGCCCGTCGGAGGGATGGACCCGTCGTCCGTCTGCCTGGCCGTGCTCGGCGCCGGGGTCCTCGCGCTGCTGCTCGGCGCGGCCTTCGTGCACCGGCCGACGGACGTACCGGCCGCCGTCCTCGCGCGGCTGCCGCACGCCCTCCGGCCGATTCCACCGCCCCGCCGCAGAACGCTCCTCGCCCAGTTGTCGGTGCGGCGCGTATAGGAACGCCAGCCGCCGCTCCCTCAGGAGCCGCGGACTGCGCCGACTCCTTCACGCATCGACACCGATACGAGGTGCACCCCATCATGCGCACACCCAATCGCCGCGCCGTGCTCGGCACCGGAATCGCCTTCGCCGGCGGCGGACTGCTCGCCGCCTGCTCGGGCTCCGGCACCGACCACGCGGGCCACGGTGACAAGCCGCCGGCCGGCCCCGAAGGCTACGTTTCGCCCCACGGCAAGGAGGTCGCCGCCGCCGAGACGAAGCGCGCGGCATCCGCAAGCGGCTCCGTCCGCAAGGTGAAGCTCACCGCCACGCAGGCCCGCCTCGACCTGGGCGGCCGTACGGTCGGCTCCTGGGCCTACGGCGACGACCTGCCGGGCAAGGAGGTCCGCGTCACCGCCGGCGACACCCTCGCCCTCACGCTCGCCAACCACCTGCCGCAGCCCACCTCCATCCACTGGCACGGTCTGGCCCTGCGCAACGACATGGACGGCACTCCCGGCCTGACACAGCCGCCGATCAGGGCCGGGGCCTCCTACGAGTACCGCTTCGCCGCCACCCGTCCCGGCACGTACTGGTTCCACCCGCACTCCGGCGCACAGCAGGACCGCGGGCTGTACGCCCCGCTGATCGTCGAGGACCCCAAGGAGCCGCTGACGTACGACAAGGAGTGGGTCGTCGTCCTGGACGACTGGGTCGACGGCGTGGACGGCAGCACGCCTGACGCGGTGCTCGCCGAGCTCGGCAACGGCATGGGAGGCATGGGAGGCATGGACCACGGCGGTATGGACATGGGCGGACACGGCATGTCCACCATGTCGATGACCACCACCACGACGACCGCCAAGACGACCGCCGGGGAAGCCCCGTCGGCCAAGCCCTCCGGCCCGTCCCGGATGCTGATGGGCGCCACCAGCAAGCTGCTCGGCGGCGACGCGGGCGACGTGGCCTACCCGTACTACCTCGTCAACGGCCGCACGCCCGACGATCCGCAGGTCTTCCGGGCCGAGCCCGGCGACCGTATCCGCATCCGGTTCATCAACGCCGGTGGCGACACCGCCTTCCGCGTGGCCCTGGGCGGGCACGCGATGACCGTCACGCACACCGACGGCTTCCCCGTCGAGCACGCGGAGACGGACGCGCTGCTGCTGGGCATGGGCGAACGCTACGACGTCCTGGTCACCGTCAAGGACGGCGCCTTCCCGCTCACCGCGCTGGCCGAGGGCAAGAAACGGTCGGCGCTGGCGGTCCTGCGCACCGGCGGCGGCGCGGCGCCCCAGCCGTCCGTACGCCCCAAGGAGCTGGACGGACGGCTGCTGCAAGCCCGGCAGTTGAAGGCCGACGGCTCGGTCCGCCTGGAATCCGGCAGGCCCGACCGCACGATCACACTCAAGCTCACCGGCTCCATGGCCGCCTACGACTGGGCCATCAACGGCAGGAAGTACGATCCGGCGCGGCGGTATCCGGTCCGCTCGGGCGAACGCGTGCGGCTGTCCTTCGTCAACCGCACACAGATGTGGCACCCCATGCACCTGCACGGCCACACCTTCTCGTGCGGCGACGGCGGACCGCGCAAGGACACCGCGATCGTCCTGCCCGGCCGGACGCTCGACGTCGACTTCGACGCCGACAATCCGGGGCTGTGGATGATCCACTGCCATAACGTCTACCACGCCGAGTCCGGGATGATGACGGTCCTCGGCTACCGCAAGTAGCCACCGGTCCCGCCCCGCCGGAGACGCACCAGGTGCCCGCCGGCGGGGCGGTACTGCGGCGCCGCAGTGCCCCGGTGCCGCGGTACCGCCCACATCCGGGGCCCGGTTACTTCGCGCGAGCCACCTGAGTCGCGATCTTCTCCGTCAGACCGAGGCCGGCGGCGCCCATGTCAGAGGACTGGACGTTGTAGAAGGTGGTGATGACGGTCTTGCCGACCCGCGTCGCCACCAGGGTGGTGCCACCCTCCCACTCGGGGGCGGAGAGCACGGCCTTGAGCGTCTGGTCGCCCACCTTGGGGACCTCCGTGGTCTTGATCGTCACGGCCGCGGTGGTGCCGTTGGAGGTGTCCTTGAAGTGCGCGCAGTGCGTGAGCACCTTGTCCAGGCGCGTCATGACCGTTTGCGCGTCCGAGCCCCGGTAACTGTCGATCTCCTCGTTGAACTCCTCCTGGGAGGCGTTCATGAAGTCGGTTTGGGCGAAGGAGGCGCTGGGGACCCCGCTGGTCTCCACCCAGGCACTGGCCTCCAACTTCGGACATGCGCCCGCCAGATCCACGGCCTTGCTCGACGCGGGGGGCTGGAAGGCCGTACCCGTGGTACGCGAGGTGTGCGGGTCGACGTGGTAGCCCTTGGGCAGTACCGCGGCCGGAAGAAGCAGGGCCTTGAGCCGGGTGCCGTTGAGCAGGCCGGCGTTCGGGGCGCCCGCTGCGGGACGAGCCGACGGTGCGGACGCGGCCGTCGATTTCTTGCCGGCGTCACCGGGGGAACACGCGGCGAGCGCGAACGGCAGCACAGCGGCAGCGGCGACCGCCACCGAGGCACGACGAAGCTTCATGAAGCCTTCTTCTGGGTCAAGAACGAGATCAGGAAAGGAAGAGAGGCCGTCGCGGTATGGGGGTGCGCGCTGCGGCAGGCGCTGATCGTAAGGCTGCGCCGCCGCCGCGCCTAGGGATCTGCTGCTACCGGCAGGAGCCGGCGGGGCAGAAACAAGGGGGCAGATCTCGGCGAAACGGGGCAGTTGCCTCCGCTTTCTGGGAATTTTCTATGACACGTATCACGCAGGAAGGCGCAGCGGCTGCCGCAGGATGGTGTGGGCTGCCATGAGTGCCGGCCGAGAACGGCAGGAGGTGCGCTCGGCCGGCCCGGAGCCTACGGATGCGGCGGACCCACACCCACGGTGCACGGGATCGCCGGGGAGCGAGGGGCGCGGGCGGCCGATGGGGGCGTGGCGATGGCCTCCGCGAGCGCCTCCGTGTGCTCGTGGGGGAGGATCACCTCGATCAGGTCGCTGTCGACGCGTCCGGGCATGCTGATCCTGATGTGCAGGGAGACACTGCCGTCCTGATTGCTCACCGCGCCGATCACCCCGTCGACCACGCCCGACGCTCGCGGCAGTACCTCCGTGACCTCCGTGTCGCGGCCGTTCGGCGTGGTCGGATGCTGCGCTCTCACAGGCTTCCTCTCCTTCTTGCTCCGCGGAACGTGACCGGCGGACTTCCGGAATGCGTCCGTCACCTGACGCCCGTCACCTGACGTCTGATTCCCGATCGCCGGGTACACCGAAGGTCGGTCGTACGGACCCGACGGGAAACCCGCCGGGGGTGGGGGAGAGCTCGGTGGCGGTGGCCCGACGACAGGCCAGGACGAAGCGGTTCGCCAGGTTTTCGTCCTGGTCTCGGCGGCTGATCACCCCGAGGGGGGCGTGAGCGGCGCTGGCGCGCAGGCGGAGGACCTGGGTGTCCTCGCCGTGGGTGAGCCATTCGGCGATGCCCCGGTCCATGAAGGAGATACCGTCGCCGGCGGCCACCGCCGAGGCGATGTTGGCGTAGTCGGGCTCCTCCCGGACGACATGGCCGACTCCTTCACGACCGATGATGCGCAGGAGGTGGTCGTAGTAGCCGGGGGCCTGGTCGCGGGGCCACATGATGAGGGGGAGTTCGGCGGGCGCGGGGCCGGTCGACCGGGTGAGCTGGGTGGGAGCCAGCATCACGATCTCACTGGATCCCACCACGTGCAGTTGGAGGTCGTCTGCGGCGATCGGCGGTCGGACGAAGGCGAAGTCGACCTCTCTGGCGCGTACGAGGCGGACGTTGCCGTCGGACCAGCCGGAGGCGATCGTGACGTTCACGGCCGGATGATCCCGGCGGAACTCGGCGACCATGGCGCGTTGCCCCAGGGCGTGGCCCGCACGGCTGAAGGCCACCCGCACCAGGCGGTGGCCCTCCGAGGAGGCGGCCTTGAGCTTCGTTCTCATCGAGTGGATGTGGCCCAGCAGGTGCGGCGCCTCGTGGCGGAGGATCTCGCCCGCGGCGGTCAGGGAGATGCCTGTTTTGCTGCGTTCCAGCAGCCGTGTCTCCAGTTCCTTCTCCAGCACCTTGATCTGCTGGGAGAGGGTGGGCTGGGTGACGTGACAACGTTCGGCGGCGCGTCCCAGGTGTAATTCTTCGGCGACGGCGAGAAAGTATTCCACGCGCCGCAGCAGACCGGAATGATTCATGGTCAGCCTCTGTGTGTGATCGCTTGTCCGAGTGGCGGGTGCCTGAAAAGCCATCATCGCTCATCCTGGGCCGAGCGGATTCCGCGCCCTGGGCCCCGGCTTTCGTCGGGGACCAGGGCGCGGACTGTCGCGGGACAACAGCCTCGTGGTCAGGGTTTCCAGCCGAGTCCGATGACCGCGCGTCGCGGAACGGTGCACCTCCAAAGCCCGGTGTCATCGATGCGTTGGACCGTGGAAGAGGACCTCATCCCGGGCTGCTCGGGGTAGCGGAATATCGACTTGGCCTCTTCGATCGCCCATCGATGTGCTTGCTGCGGACCGAGCGACTCCACCACCTTGCGCAGGCCGTACATGTCCACCAGATATTCGCCGAGGTTCTGCTCGGCCTCGTCCGCGGTCACGCCCGTCGCGGTGTACGAGTCGTCGATCTCCATTATTTTGAAGTCGAACCCCACCTCTGCCAGGTACTGACCGATCTCGTCTTCCGAGAAGTGGGCATATTGGTGGCCGGTGTGGGAGTAGCGGTCGACCACCTTCGAGAACCAGGTGTCCATGGGGGATCCGGAAAGGAAGTCGTGGAGCAGGAAGGCGCCGCCCGGCCGCAGGACCCGATAGGACTCCTCGGCCACCGATCGGCGTAACGCGGGCGGGATGTGGTGGGTGCCGTAGGCGAGGAGAACTCCGTCCACCGAACCGGACCGGAAGAGTTGCCGTTCGGCTCGCTGGAGCAGTGCCGGGACACCCGTCGCCCATGCCGTGTGCACCATATGGGGTGACGCGTCGCAGGTCATGATCTCGACGTCGGACAGGCCGATGCGGGAACAGACCCGCCGCACCAGTCCGTCGCCTCCGAGGAGGTCGACGATCGCCTGGGTTCCCTCGCTCCGTTGCGTCATCAGCTCGATGAGCTGGCGGATCCCCGCGGCTCTGGCGTCGACGTTCAGCTGCTGGGCGCGGACGTAGCTGGATCCCCTGCCGCCGGCGATATCGGAACCGAAGTCGTCACGAACGGCCTCATCGGCTTCCTGCTCTTTCTGCCAGGAATCGAGGCGGGGTTGGTCGATGCGCCGGTACATCTCCGGGGAGTGGACGCGCAGTTGGTCGAGTTGGGCATGGAGATCACTGCCGGCTACGGATATACCTTCGATACCAATCGACACCATATCTCCTTAGACATGCACACATGAAGGATCGATTTGGGGATGGTGCGGTAGGACGTCGCTGTGAAACCACGCCGGGGTCAGCTGGTTTGCTTCTCCGGAATGCCGACCCTTTCGCTTGCTTTCCGGTTCGCGGCCGCGGTGAGGGCGAACAGCGCGAGCAGCGCCGCGCCGAAGCCGAGGAAGACCAGGACGATGGGCGTGAAACCGCCGATGTCGACGCTGTCGAACACCACCATCAGCACGCCGGTGAAGAACATCTTGATGGCCCCCTGCAACGCGCTTGCGGCGCCGCGAGCGGTCTCCACTTTGGTCATGCTGAGCGTCAGGGTCAGCGGGGCCATCACTCCGCACGTGAAGCCCAGGGCGACCGAGAAGACGCCGATCCGCAGCAGACTGCCGTCCAGGTCGGCGAAGGCCGCGACGATGAAGACGAGCAGGTAGGCGGCCAGACCTCGGACGTAGGTGTCCCGTGGCCCCCAGCGGACCCAGCTGTTGAAGAACGATCCGCACACGATGGACATCGAATAGAGGATGTAGAAGAGGCTGTTGCCGATCGGACTGACATGCAGCGCGTGGAAAGCGAACGGCGCCGTCGCGTAGAACGCGATGGTGAAGGAGAAGATCAGTGCGGAGGCGATGCTGTAGGAAGTGAAGTTGATGTCCTTCAGCACGGTCGTGTACGCCAGGACCTTGCCCGTTCCGCCGTGTTCGCGTTCCGACTCGGGGTGTGTCTCCGGCATCAGGAAGAAGACCATGATCAGGCCGAGGACGACCGCAACGGAGAACAGCAGGAACTGCACGCGCCAGCCGAAGTGGGCACCGATGAAACTGCCCAGCAGCGGGGCCAGCGAGGGCGACAGCTGACAGGCCATCGAGAAGTAGGAGAACGCCTTGCGCAGCTTGACGGGCTCGTCGAGGGTGTCGACGATCAGCGCCCGGGAGATCACTGTGCACGACGCGGTGCCCAGCGCGGTCAGCGCACGGGAGATGTTCAACACCGCGACGTTGTGGGCGGTATAGCCCACGAACAGGCCGACGGCCGCGACGGCGAGTCCGATCAACAGGGCGATCTTGCGGCCCCGGGTGTCGGACAGACTGCCGTAGAAGAACTGCGCCAGGCCGAGCACGATCATGTAGAACACGATCAGGTTCTTCATCGCACTCTGGCTGACCGACAGATCTTCCTGGATGGCCGGCAGGGAGGGGTTGAAGAAGTCCACTGCCATCAGGCCGAGGACGACGCTGAAGAAGGCGAAGAACAGAACCCGCGCCTCGCGTCGGGTGAATCGGGTGACAGACATTTCCTTGTTACCTTGCCCCGGTCCTGGACGCCTCGAAGGCCCTGAGATTGGTCCGGTAGGAGCCGGCCGGAGTAGGGGCGTCGCGATCGACGACGAGGTGCAGGACATGGACCCCGTCGCTGTCCTTGATCTTCTGTGCCACGGTGTCCAGTTCACTGATCGAGGTCACCCGGAAGCCGGTCGCTCCCATCGACTCGGCGAACTTCACCCAGTCGTGGCCGGGCAGGGCGCTCAGTTCCGGGATGTTCTTGATGTTGTTCATATGCGTCGCGCCATAGGAGGAGTTGTCGAAGATCGCGAAGATGATGTTGCGGCGGTACCGCACGGCAGTCTGGATCTCCATGCCCTGCATCAGCGTGCACCCGTCCCCGGTGATGACCAGACACGGTTCGTCGCGGGCGAAGGAGATGCCGACGGCGGCGCCGAAGGCCCAGCCCATCATCCCCATGTTGGTGGTGGAGTAGAAACCGGCGTCGATGTCCGTCGTCCAGTAATGCGTGGCGAACGACCGGTGGTTGCCCGAGTCGGCGACGCAAATCCTGTCCTTGAGCCAGGAGTTCAGGCATTTCACCGCGTGCGCCGGGTTCAGGGCATCGCCGCCGTCCGGAATGTCGTCATGCAGGCGAACCTGCCCGACGCGTTCCCTCAGAGCCGCATTCCCGGGGAAGCCCCCTTCGGTCATCGAGGCTTCCCAGTGCTCCAGGAACGTCAGTTCATCGCAGAGCAGCGTCTGCGAGCCGGGCGAGAAGCGCCCGATGTCCTTGACTTCGGATGTCACCTCGATGACGTTCTCGGCACCGGACACACCGGCCCAGCCATTGGTGTTCCACTGCGAGGGCCGGCATCCGATCAGGAGTACCGTTTCGGGGCCGTTCCGCAGGAAGAGTTCATGGGCACGCTCGTTTCCGGAGTATCCGAAGACACCGACGCTGTTCGGATGACTCTCGGTGAAGGCGCCCTTGGCGTCCAACGTGGAGCCGACGAGGATGTCGTGGTCCTCGGACAACCGGGTGAGCACCCTGCGGACGGCCTTCTTGTTGGCCTGCGCGCCCACCAGGACGGCGACGCTGGACGACGCGTTGACCGTGTCGATCACCCGTCCCAGATCCACCGGATCGCACGTCAGACGAGATGCCGAGAGCGTCGTCATCCGTACCGGAGCATCCGACGTCTCCGAGAACAGGACGTCGGCCGCGTACGACAGATAGACGGGCCGGGTCGGCTGCTCGACGAGCTTCCGCAGCGTGATGTCGAAGTAGCGGATCGGATGGGCCGCGCTGCGCACCTGTAAGGACGTGCTCGTCAGGGGGCGCAGCACAGAGGCGGTGTCCAGGCCGGTCGGTGTGACGTCCTGCAGTGCGTCGTGGGCGTCGAATCCGGTGGGAACGTGTCCCGACAGCAGCACGACCGGCGAGCGGTCCGCGCATGCGGTGGAGATGCCGCCGACGGTGTTCGCGACGCCCGGACCGTCCAGCGCGATCACGACGCCGAACCGCTCCGAAGCCCTGGCGTACCCGTCGGCCATCATCGCGGCGCCGCCTTCGGCCGCGGAAATCACCGGGGATATCCGGGGGTGGTCGGCGTGCTCCCCGTCGCGGTAGTTCGACATATACGCGTTGATCTGCTTCCCCGGGACCATGAAGAAGGCTGACGCACCCTCGGCCCACAGCGAGTCCAGGATCACGCGTGAAACATTCGGCATCGACGTTATCCCTGTTCCGCAATATCGGATAATGCGCGGTACTGGAAGCGGTCGGTGAAGATGCTCCGCCCGCAGGAATTCTCGATCAGTTCGCGGGTGATGTTGGGGAGGTCCGCGAAGAAGTTCTTCGCCTGGTGCTTGGTGTAGTCCGACGGATGCAGCTTCTTGGTGAGCCGGTCGCGCTGATATTTCAGATAGTCCTGGGTGACGTCGTCGTTGACGGAGAAGGTCCATTGCAGGGCCAGCCGGTCGACGTCGTGGGGTACCTGGGGATGCGTGCCGCGGTGCACCACGCGGTAGTCGAAGACCACCAGGTCGCCCGCCTTGCCCATCACGGTGTCCTCGGGGGCGTGGGCGTGCTCCTTGGCCATCTGCCCGCGCTCTTCCCGGGTGTGCAGGTGGCTCGCCGGCACGATGTCGACACCACCGCCGTGCAGGGGATCGTTGTCCTGGAGATAGACGTTGAACATCAGGAACGACGGGAAGTGACCGGGGGCGTCGACGGGCTGCGGCAGCATATGGTCGTCGAAGTGCCATCCGACGACCAGGCCCTTGCGGACGGTGAAGTTCGGATAGAGCAGCACGCGGCCGATCCGGTCATTCAGGTCGGCGACCGTCTCGCGCAGCGTGTCCGAGAAGAGTGCGTCCCGCAGTTGCGGATTCCCCAGGAACAGGCTGGGCGGCATGGTGTCGCCCACCTCCGGAACGAGGATGTCCTGCGACGCCTTCCGCAGGCTTTGCACCGTTTCCGGGTCGAGATAGTTCTCGATGATGCAGTAACCCCGCTCGGCCAGTTCATCGAAATGTTGGGCCTCGAATACCATGTGCCGTCCTCCTGGAGAGTCACGATCGAACGGATTCAAAGGACACGTAGCGCGTAGCACGAGTAGCCAGACTTCTGTGTGGCCGGTGATTTCCACACTCTGCTGGGCGTGATCATGCGGGCTCAAGGGTGGCAGGGTGCAGCGTGCTTGATCAAATAGGCATCCTCTAGCGGAGATAGAGGATGCCTAAGTCCGCAGGTCAGCGGGTGTGGACCGACCTCGGATCACTGGGTGGAGACCTTGTGGACGGCGGTGTCGTCGGGGTTCAACAGTCGCCCGTCCGCGGAGCGCACTTCCAGTGCGCGGAGGCGATGGCCCCCTCGGCGGTCGACCAACTCCGAATGCGGTTCGCCGGGTGCGAAGAAGTGCTGTTCGCCCCACTGCCGCAGCGCCACGATGACGGGGAAGAGCGCCTCGCCCTTCGGGGTCAGTACGTACTCGCGGTAGGCGCTGCCGTCCGAGGCGGGGACGGATGCGAGGACACCGCCGGCGACCAGGGTGCGCAGGCGCGCGGTGAGGATGTTCTTCGCCACGCCGAGGCTGCGCTGGAACTCCCCGAAGCGCCGGCTTCCGTCGAAGGCGTCCCGCACGATCAGCAGGGACCACCAGTCGCCGATCGCGTCCACCGACCGGGCGACGGGGCATTCGCTGTCGTCGAAGCGCGTCCTGGTCACCATGGCGTCCCTCGCTCTCGCGATCTCTCTCACGACTCTCACTGTGGTTGCAACATGCTACCAAATGCTACCGTCGCCGTTGTCAGTTGGTAGCAAGATGAAACCAGGATGTGGGGGAGTGCCGATGCCCGGCAACGGTGAGGCCGTGACGCGACGAACCGAGGCCCGAAGCGGGGAGGTTGGTCCCGAGTTCGCCCTGTCCCGTCGCGTCGTCGTCCTGTTCGCCGTCGCCTGCGGGGCCGCGGTGGCCAACGTCTACTTCTCCCAGCCGCTCCTGGTGACCATGGGCCACGACCTCGCCATGAGCCCGGCACTTGTCGGCAGCGTGGTCACCCTCACGCAGGTCGGATACGGGCTGGGGCTCTTCTTCCTCGTGCCGCTGGGCGACGTGGCCGACCGCAGACGGCTCATCGTGGCCCAACTGCTGTTCCTGGTCGTGGCGTTGACTGTGGTGGCCGCCGCCCGCACGGCGGCGACCCTGCTCGCGGGCATGGCCGCGACGGGACTTCTCGCGGTCGTCACGCAGACGCTGGTGGCCTTCGCGGCGTCACTGGCCCCGCCCGCCGGGCGCGGACGGGTCGTCGGCCTGGTCACCAGCGGCGTGGTCATCGGCATCCTGCTCGCCCGCACCGCATCCGGCCTCATCGCCGATCTCGCGGGCTGGCGCTCCGTCTACCTGGCCTCGGCGTCGCTCACTGCCCTGCTCGCCCTGGTCCTGTACCGAGTGCTGCCGCGCCACGCCGACGCGCCACCGGCAACCCTGCGCTACGGACAGCTCCTGCGCTCCACGATCACCCTGTTCGCACGGGAGCAACTGCTGTGGCAGCGGGCCCTGTTCGGGCTGCTGATCTTCGCTTCCTTCAGCACCCTGTGGAGCAGCATCGCCCTGCCGCTCAGCGAGGCCCCGTACTTCCTGTCCCACAGCGCCATCGGGGCGCTCGGGCTGATCGGCGTCGCCGGTGCGCTGGCCGCGACTGTGGCGGGCCGCCTGAACGACCGCGGACTCTCCCGGCGGACGACGGGCATCGCCCTGGCCCTGCTCGCCGCCTCCTGGCTGCCCTTGGCCTTCACCCGCAGCTCGCTCTGGGCCCTGTTCATCGGCGTGATCCTTCTCGACCTTGCCGTCCAGGCCGTCCATGTCACCAACCAGACCCTGATCTATGCGCTGCACCCGGAGGCGGGCAGCCGGCTGATCGGCGGATACATGGTCTTCTACGCGATCGGCAGCGCCACCGGCGCCCTCGCCGCGACCTCCCTCTACGCGATGGCGGGCTGGGGAGCCGTATGCGTGCTGGGCGCCGCGTTCAGCTGCCTCGGGCTCGTGCTGTGGGCGTTCACCCGACACCGCCCTCCGGGTCCCGCCGCCAAGACGGCCTCTCGCGGCGACGGTTGAGCGGGACGGGCGCGCCGCAGTACCCACCTTTTTGTGGGTACTTGGCAGCGCGCGACCGCGAGGAGAAGCTGGTTCCGGGCGATCGACGGGCCGCGCGATTGCGTAGAACGGACAGGACGGGCAGGGGAGAGGTGAGGCACATCAGGAGGCCGTCCGGTCCTTCGCGAGTCTCTGGAGGCGGCGGTGGCCCCAGTCGGAGAGAGGGGCGAGCGCCTCGGACAGTTCTCTGCCGAAGTCGGTCAGGGAATACACGGTCTTCAACGGCAGCACCTCATGCACTTCCCGGTGCACCAGTCCGTCCGTCTCCATCTCACGGAGCGCCTGGGTCAGCACCTTCTCGCTGAGGCCCGGCACCTGTCGACGCAGCTCACCAGGGCGTTGCGGTCCGGACTCCAGTAGCCAGAGCAGAAGAGTCTTCCACTTGCCGTCGATCACGGCGATCGCGGCGGTCACTCCACAGACGTTCGGGTCCTGGGCACGACTGCGCGTCATCTTCGCCCCTTTTCCAATCTTTTGTCGTTGTTTCCAAGGGAGTTCAACCATGTCCATGCACTCCGAACAGTCTGCCGTCACCGTGCTCGGTCTGGGGCCGATGGGGCGGTCCCTGGCCGGCGCCTTCCTCGACGCGGGACTGCGGACCACCGTCTGGAACCGGACCCCGGGCAAGGACCGTGAGCTGGTCGAACGGGGCGCGGTCGGTGCCCGATCGGCGGCGGAGGCGGTCGCCGCGAGCGGGTTGATCGTGGTCTGCGTGGTGAACTACGACGCGTCCGACGCCGTTCTGCGGGGCGACGCGGTCGCCGATGCGCTCAAGGGACGCACGGTCGTGAACCTGACCGCCGATACCCCGGACCGGGCTCGGGACACGGCGGACTGGGCCGCCGGGCACGGGATCCGCTACCTGGACGGTGCCATCATGACGCCGACCACGACCATCGGGACGTCCGCCGCGGTGTTCCTCCACGCCGGCCCGGAGGAGCTCTACCAACAGCACAGGCCGGTGCTGGACGCACTGGGCGGCACCCACACCCACCTCGGCGAGGAGATCGGCCGGGCGGCGGCCTACGACATCGCGCTGCTGGACATCTTCTGGACCGCGATGGCCGGCTATGCGCACGCGCTGGCAGTGGCGCGGGCGGAAGGCATCACCGCGCGGGAGTTGGCGCCGTTCGCCCAGGGCATCGGTGCGATCCTCCCGCCGCTCTTCGAACAGACCGCGGAGGACGTGGACGGCGAGAGCTTCTCCGGAGAGGGCAACCCGCTCACCTCCGCGGTGTCGTCCATGGCCCATATCGTCCACACCTCCGAGGCCCATGGCATCGAGGCCGGTGTGATGCGCGCGGCCGAGGGCATGGCCCGCCGCGTCGTCGGACTGGGCCATGGTGCGGACGGGTTCAGTCGGATCGCCGAGGTTCTCGGCCGTCGCTGAGGAGGCGTCGGTGTGGGGAGGGACTCGGCAGGGATCCCTCCCCACACCGTGCCGGTCGCCGTTACGACTTACAGGCGCGGCTGTCGTCGCCGTCCTTGCAGATCTCGACCCACGGCCCGTCCCAGAACTGGTTCGGCGGGAGGGTGGCGGTCACGTCGATCGTGCCGGGGCCGCACTGCTTCTGCGGCGCCTTGTGCCAGATCTCGGGACCCCTCGGCTTGCCGATGAATGCGACGCCGACCGAGATCGTGTAGCAGCCCTTGGCGGCCGTGACCTTCAGCTTGCCGGTCGCCGTCACCTTGCCGCCGTCCTTGCCCCACACCGTCTTGATCGTGCCGGAGCCGCTGGCGCCGCTGACACTCTCGTTCCAGGGCTTGGTCATGACCGAGTCGTCGGCGGAGGCGGTGCCCGCACCGATGGCCAGCGTGAGCGCGGTAGCGGCGGTCGCGGTGGCGACGGCCGTGAGCTTGCGCATGGCGTTGCGTCCTTTCGTCGTGGCTGTGCTGTGACGCGTTAGCGGAAGGAAGCTACGAAAGACGCATATCGCACCGATATTGAGCCCGCGCCGGCGACCGACGTCTCATCCGCGCCTACGGAGGTACGCCTCCAGCTCCGCGGCCCCGGTCAGCATCGCGCGCCCGCGGGTCGACAACCGGCCGCGCCATTCGCACAGTGCGGCCTCCAGCGGCTCCAGGCCGCCGGCCGCCCGTACTTGGGCGATCAGCGGGGCGATCTGCTCCAGCAGGTAGCCGCCCCGCCTGAGTTGGTGGGCCAGGTGGGCGTCCCGTACGTCGGCCTCGTCGTAGACGCGGTACCCGGTCAGCGGGTCGCGCTGTGGGCGTACCAGGCCGGCGCGCTCCCATTTGCGCAACGTCGCGGGCCGGATGCCGAGCTTCCCCGCCAGCGGCCCGATGAACGTGCCGCCGGGCGCGGACGCCGCGGCCGGCGCGGACCCCCTGCCGGGTTCGGACTTCACGCCTGGTTCGGACGCCGGGGCGGGGCCCAGGTCGCCCAGGGCGCTCTCCACGGCCCGGAGGGTCCGCCGGTCGTCGAGGAGCTGGGCATGGCTCTCGTCGATGAGGCGGAAGGCATCGTCGACCGCGTCCTCGTTCACCGCCCGCATGATCGACGTCGCCGTCTGGTGCCCGTGGCCGGGCACCAGGGCGAGAAACGCGCGCAGGGCTCCCGCGTGCAGCGGCGTGTAGACGCGGTAGCCGTGGGGTGTACGACCGGCCGCCGGGAGAATGCCGGCCTCCTCGTAGTTCCTGATCGCCTGCGTGGACAGACCGTGCCCGCGCGCCAGATCAACCGGCCGGAGCCGTTCACCGTTTTGAAGGTTTCGTCCCATGGTCCTGCCGATATCGAGCACAAGTTTCCACTGAAGGTTCAACGATACCGTTGAAGGCATGAGCGTTGAAGGCATCAAGCCACGAGCTACCGACATCAAGGCTGCTGACATCAGGGTTGCTGACATCAAGGGCGCCACCCATGCCGTCGAGGCGGCCGCCGTCATGAGGCTGCTCCCGGCCCGGCCGCGGCTGCTCGCCCTGGGCGAGCCCACCCATGGCGAGGACACCCTGCTCGACCTGCGCAACGAACTCTTCCGGCAGCTCGTCGAGGAGGAGGGCTACCGGACCCTCACGATCGAGAGCGACTGCATGGCGGGCCTGGTCGTGGACGACTACGTCACCTCGGGTACGGGCACCCTCGACGAGGTCATGGAGCGCGGATTCAGCCACGGGTGGGGCGCGTCCGCGGCCAACCGCGAACTGGTGCGCTGGATGCGCGCCCACAACATCCGCGTCGACAACGACGGCCGGCCCGCGTCCGAGCGGCTCCGCTTCGCCGGTTTCGACGGCCCGCTGGAGATGGCCGCCGCCGCGAGCCCCCGGCAGGCCCTCACCGCACTCCACGGCTATCTCGCGGCCCGGGTGGACGCGGAGCTGCTGCCCTGCACCGCGCACACCCTCGACCGCCTGCTCGGCGCCGACGACCGGTGGACCGATCCCGCCGTGATGATGGACCCGGCCCAGTCCGTGGGGCAGTCGGACGACGCCCGCCAACTCCGGTTGCTCGCCGATGACTTGGTGGCGCTGCTCGACATGCAGGCACCACATCTGCGCGCCACGACCTCGCGGGACGACTGGGACCGGGCGCGCCTGTACGGGCGCACCGCGACCGGCCTGCTGGGCTACCACCACTGGATGGCCGACACCTCACCGGCCCGCCTGACCCGGCTGTGCGCGCAGCGGGATCTGATGATGGCCCACAACCTCCTCGCCCTCGCCGAACGGGACCCGGTACTCGTCCACGCCCACAACGGCCATCTCCAGCGGGAGAAGAGCTCGATGCGGATGGGCGGGACGCGGCTGGAGTGGTGGAGCGCCGGTGCGCTCGTGAGCGACCGGCTCGGCGAGGAGTACGCCTTCATTGCCACGGCCCTGGGCACGATCCGGCACCAGGGAGTGGACACGCCGCCGCCGGACACCCTCGAAGGACTCCTGTACGCGCTCCCGGAGGACCGCTGCGTCCTCGACACCCCGCGGCTGGCCACCACCCTCGGCGACACACGGCCCGCGCCCCGCGTGTCCCCCTGGTTCGGCTACGCCCCGTACGACCCGGCCCACTTGGAAGGCACCGACGGCATCGTGTTCGTCAAGGACGTCCCGGGACAGCGCGGTTGAGGTCTGTCCGAGGGGCCCGGCCCTGACCCATCGGACAGACCCTAGGACCCTAGGGTCACACCCCGACCGCTCCGTCGATGCGTTCGCGGATCAGATCGGCGTGCCCGTTGTGACGGGCGTACTCCTCGATCATGTGGACGAGCACCCAGCGCAGGGAGACCGTGCCCCGCCAAGGGTCGTGACCCTCGATGTCCAGATGCGACGCCTCGGCGACGAACGTCTCCGCGAAGGCGACTTCGGCGTGCCAGGCCGCCCAGGACGCCTCGACGACCTCGGGGCCGGGAGCCGCGCCGTCGAAGTCGCCCTCGGGGACGTCGGGGGAGGAGAAGCGCAGCTCGACATCCTGCCCGGCGAGCACCGCCCGGAACCAGCGGCGCTCCACGTCGGCGAGGTGACGCACGAGGCCGAGCAGGGAGAGCGAGGACGGGGACACGGATCGCAGGGCCAACTCCGGTCCCAGACCGGCACACTTCAGCCTCAGGGTGGCGCGCTGGGCGTCCAGCATGGCCACCAGCATGCTCCGTTCGTCACCGGTCGCGGGGCCGCTGAACCGGTCCCCGCTGCCGGTGCCGGTGAACAGTTCGATCCGTCGGTCGGGAATCTTCATGCCCGCATCATGCAGGGCATGACCCGGCCGCGCCCGTCGGTTACGAGGTCCGCACGCGCCCGTCGGGCTCGTACCAGACGACTCCGTCACCGCCGTCGTGGCCGATGGTCTGCGTCATGACGTTGCCGTCCTGCCAGTACTTGGGATGCTGGTTGAGGAACCCGGGAATGGACTGGAGCGAGGTGGCGTCGCACGCCAGGTCGGTGCGGATGCAGAAGCGCTGCACCGGAACGCCGTCGAACTTCGTCCGGCCGGCGCCCGTGGACGTGAATCCCAGGGCGCTCCAACCCTTCGGAACGCGGGCCCAGATGCCGGTGTCGGGCTGCATGGGGTCGGAGTACAGCATGCCGTTCACCTGCGAGCGAGGTATGTCCGTACCGCCCTCGGATATCGTCGCCAGCACCTGGTCGGCCACCTGCGCGCCCTGGGAGTAGCCGACGATCGTGAAACGGGCGCCCGGATCGCGGTGGTAGGTGTCCTCGGCGGCGGCCAGCAGATTCTTGTACCCCTCGCGCACGCTGGCATCGAAGCTCGGTGCGGTGGCGTCCGGAGCGTTGTGGCCGTTGAGCCAGGGGCCGGCGCTCGCCGGATAGCAGACCGGTACCGGAATGCCGCCGTCGAGGTGCTTGTTGGCGAATCCGTAGGTGCTGGTGCAGTCGGGTGCGGACGCCGCCGAGCCCGTGCCGCCGACCTCCAGGTAGTAGTGGTGCACCGGAGCCGCGTGGGCAACGGTGGGCGCGGCGGCGGTGAGGGCCACCATGGCCGCCGTCGCACCGGCGGCTCCGATCGCCTTCTTCCCTCTGCGGGCCTGCTTCATCGTTCGGTTTCTCCTCATAGTCGGCCGGCACACAACTGCTGTGCTGTGCGTTGACGTTAGCCACGCCGGTTGGAATGGCGATGAAATGACGACGAATGCGCGGGTCAGTCGGATGTCTCCGACGCATGAGTGAGGGCCCGTCTGATCTCGGACCCCCATTCCTCCGCGCCGCTGTCCCCCGGCCTGCCGATCAGCACGATCCGTTTCCCCTCGACGTCGGTGAGCGTGTAGATGCGAGCGGTGGGGGTGTTCTCCTGGAACGCGGCGGTGGTGGCGTAGCGGACCACATGGATCCGTCCCTTGACCGCCACCGTCAGCCCGTGCTCGTACAGGTCCAGCCGCGCCTCCGCGCTCCTCGACGCGGAGGGCCGACCGCATCGGGCGAAGGCCAGCAGGCCCCGGAGCCACCGGACCGGCGCGGGAGGTGCGTGGGTCGACTGCGCGACACCCGCGTAGGTGGCACGCCGCCTGCCGATGCGCTCGCGGCCGGCCGCTGCGGAGATCCTCGCCAGCAGCAGTTCGTCGTGGCGCGAGCGCGGTGTCGGACGGGTCACGGCCTGGTACGGGCGAGGCCGAGGCCCGCGTCGTGGCCGCGAAGAATCATCTGGTGCGTCTGCCGGAGCATCTGACCCGGCGGCACCCCCAGGTCGTCGGCCAGACGGCGACGGGTGCGATCGAACACCGCCAATGCGTCGGCCTGTCGGCTTCCGTGGTACAGCGCGCGCATCAGCATCGCGGCGATGGCTTCGTTCAGGGGCTGGGCCGCGGCCAGGGCCCACAGCTCGGCCACCACCTCGGCATGCCGGCCCAGCCGCAGCTGCCAGTCCAGCTTCCGCTGCACCAGGGCGATCCTGCGCTCGGTGAGGCGCAGCCGTTCCAGCTCGGTGAACGGCCCGGGCAGACCGGACAGGGGTTCCCCGCGGAACAGGTCCAGCGCCTGGGCGCAGAGGCGTACCGCCTCGGCCAGTTCACCGGCCCGCTCGGCCCTCCCGGCCGCGGTGACCAGTTCCTCCATGCACGCCACGTCCACCTCGACCGCGCCCGGGGCCAGCCGGTAGCCGCACCGGTCACTCCGGATCACCGCGTCCGCACCGTCCCGGCTGCGCAGGATCCCGCGCAGCCGGTAGATGTACACCGGCACCACGTTCGTCATCGGCGGCTCCAGCCCCCACACCGCGTCGAGCAGTTTCTGCCGGCTGACCGTCCGGTCCGGACTCAGCACCAGCGTTGCCAGGACGGCCTGCTGACGGAGGTGCCCCAGGTCCACGGGCCGTCCGTCGCGCCATGCCTGCAACGGTCCGAGCACGGAGATGCGCCAGTGCGGTTCGCGCGTCCGGCGGGCGGGCTGCGGTACCGGGCCTGCCGCCTGCGTGCCGGGTCCGTGGCTCGGGGCGACCAGTCCGCAGTCGAAGGCATGGACGATGGCGGCGGCCCGGTCGCGCAGCCCGAGTTTGCCGAGGACCCGTGCGAGGCGTCCGGCCACGGCGTCCTCGGGCAGGGCGAGGGCGGCGGCGATCTCGGCGTCCCTCAGGCCACGGCCGACCGCATGGAGCATCTCGCGCTCCTGAGGCGTGAGGGTGGTGACGGGCGGTTGGCCGGTGGTGGCGGTCGTCGGCATCGCGGCTCCTGGGCTCCGGAGTGGTCGGTCTGGCGGATGCCGTCGACGCTGGCCCCGGCGGCGGCCGACGGACAGGCCAGCGGACCGGCCGTATCCGGCCGGTGGCCGCGCTAGAGTCCCTCACCAGGGGAAAGACCATATGGCGGGGGGAAGGTCGTGACCTGTGACCAGTGAGTTCAACGTGCTGTTGCGACAGCTGCGGCACCAGGCGCAGATGACTCAGGAGGCCCTGGCGGAGCGCGCCGGAGTGGGCGTGCGCACCATCCGCGGGTTGGAGACGGGGGAGCGCGCCGACCCCAGGGTGACCACGGTGCGGCTGCTCGCCGACGCCCTCGGGCTGAGCCCCGACGAACGCGAGGAACTGCTGGCGGCCGCCATCCGCCGGACCGGGGAGGGGAACCGGACCGGGGAGGGGAAACAGGCGGACGACGCGGACGCCGCGGCCGACCGCGTCGAACCGGTACCGGAGCAGCCGCGCTCGGCGTTGTACGAAACCCTGGCCGACGTCGCCGACCAGCTCGCACATGTGACGGCCGCCCGCTGGCAGCACGAGGAGGAGCAGCGGCAGGTCCACGACCCCTATCCGCTGCCGGTGCGCTGGCGGCCGGTTGCCGAGGAACTGACCGACCACTGGGCCAACATCCGCCGGCTGCCCGCCGGGGCCACGCCCGGTCCGCTGGACCTGAGCGGGCGCCTGGACGAGATCGTGGATGTCTACCGGCGCATCCCGTCCGGACGGCTGGTGGTGCTGGGCCGCTCCGGCTCCGGGAAGACGATTCTCGCCGTGCGGTTCGTCCTGGACCACCTGAAGTCGAGGGCCCGCACCGAAGCCGTACCGGTGATCTTCAGCGTGGGCTCATGGGATCCCACCGCCCTCACCTTCCGGGACTGGCTGACCGCGCAACTGACGCGCGATCACCCCGGGCTCGCCGCCCCGGGACCCGGCGGGTCGAGTCTGGCCGCCACGCTGGTCGAGACGGGCCGTGTGCTCCCCGTGCTGGACGGCTTCGACGAGATCGCCAGCGGTCTGCGCCGTCCCGCGCTGGAGGCACTCAACGCCACCACCCTCTCCCTGCTGCTGACGAGCCGCCCGGCCGAGTACGCCGCGGCCGTGGCGGAGACCGATGTGCTCACCTCCGCCGCCGCGGTGGACCTGACCGATCTCACCCTGAGCGATCTGGCCGACTACCTGCCGCGCACCACGCGCAAGGCCCGTGGTGGGTCCCCCGCGGCGACCGCCTGGGACCCGGTGCTGCACGAGCTGCGCGATCGGCCGCACAGCCAGGCCGGTGCCAACCTCGCCGCGGTGCTGTCCACTCCGCTGATGGTCACGCTGGCCCGCGCCGTCTACAGCGACACCCCCGACGGCGACCCGGCCTCGCTCCTGGACACCCGGCGATTCGGCAGCGCCGAGAAGCTGGAGGACCATCTCCTCGACAATTTCACCGCCACGGTCTACCGCCCTCGGCCCGAGCCCCGCCCGGACAGCAGACCGCGTCGCACCTACGACCCGGAACGCGCCCAGTACTGGCTCGGCTACCTCGCCCACCACCTGACCCGGCTGGACACCCCCAACCTGGAGTGGTGGCGGCTCGGTTGCGGGCTTCGCCGCACCACGCGCACGCTGGTGACCGCGCTGGTGATCGCTCTGACCATCGGGCTCGTCGACTGCGTCGTCGGCACCCTCTTCGACTCCCTCTCGTACCAGCTCACGGACGGGCTGGTGGCCGGGCTGCTCTCCGGGCTCATGTTCGGGATCGCGTACTGGTTCATGGTCGCGGCCAAGAACGTGGCGGTGCAGCCATCAGGTGTGCGCATGCGCATATCCGGCCGCTCCATGCGGACATCCGGCCGATACACACGGACGTCCGGCCGGAGCGCGCGGACATTCGGCGGCGAAGCGGCGACCGCGCGGAGAGCCCTCCTCCGACTGGGAATCGGGTTGCTGTGCGGGCTCGTCTTCGGCCTCGGCTACGGCTTCGTACGCGGCGTGCTCAACGGCGTCGTCCACCACGTCGGCCCTGCGATCACCCTGACCATCGGCCTCGGCGACGGCATCATCTACGGCCTCGTCTTCGCGCTGGGAGCGGGCCCCGCCTTCGGCCTGCTGGCCCTTTTCGAAACCCCTCTCGACATCCGGTCCGCCGTCAATCCGGTCAGCCTGCTGCGTACGAACTGTCGCACGGTCGCCGTCCAGTTCCTCCTCTGGGCCCCCGTCTTCGGACTCCTGGTCGGCTTCGGTTCCGGCGCGGTGATCCGGCCCCTGCCGGCGATCATGGGCCCACTCGTCTGGAACCTCTCGGCCGCGCTGAAACTGGGCGTCATCAGCGGTCTCGGCGGCGCCCTCGGCTACGCGCTCAGCCTGACCGCCTGGGGCCAATGGGCGGTCTTCTCCCGCTTCTGGCTGCCGCTGACCGGCCGACTGCCCTGGTCCCTCGTCACGTTCCTCGAGGACGCCTACCAGCGGGGCGTGCTCCGTCAGGCCGGCGCGGTCTACCAATTCCGCCACGCCCGCCTGCAACACCACCTCGCCCGCTCCTATCGGCCACCCCATGTCGCGGAACGGCCGACCGAACCGGGGCCCGCCGCGCCGACGTGACGGCGCGGCCGGGTCATCCGGGTCATCCGGATCATTCGGTGTGGGCGCGGATGAACTCCTCGTACGCCTCCGGTGTGGCCTCGGTCGGGAGCGGCCGGTACAGCTCGCGTGCGCCCGGGACGAGTTGGCGGGCGACGAGGTCGGCGTGGATCTCCTGGAGATGGGAGATCTCGCCGGCGGACGGGTTGACCGCCGCCGCTGCCGGTGCGGCCACATGCGCGAGGACGTCGTCGGTGCGGGGTGCGGTGCGTGTGAGGACGTCTCCGAGGCCGGTGGCGGCGGCGTCCCGCTTGGTGAGCGAGGGCAACGACCAGCGTTCTTCGAGGGTCTTGAGGACGCTGGTGTGATCCAGCGGAGCCGCGTTGGCGGGTGCGCGGAACACGATGCCCTGGTCGATCAGCGGGGACACCAGCACGGCCGGCACCCGGACGCCGAACCGGGCGAAGTCGAAGCCGAACTCGCCTGCGGTGCCGTCCCCGGGCGGCGTGGCCGTGGCCGGGGGAGGAACGTGGTCGTAACATCCGCCGTGTTCGTCGTAGGTGATGACCAACAGCGTCTTCTCCCAGGCCGGGCTGTCGTGCAGGGTGCGGTACACCTGCTGGATGAGCTGTTCGCCCTTGGCCACGTCGTCGACCGGGTGCTCGCTGCTTCCGGTGGCGCTCCAACTGGGCTCCAGGAAGGTGAAGGTGGTCAGTGCTCCCGTCCGGGCGGCGGCCTGGAAGTCGGTGAACACGCCGAAGTGGTTGGCGGAGGCGCTGTGGATATCGGGGAAGTTTCCCCTGGTCAGAGGATCACTGACGTTGCCGTACACCTTCCAGTCGAGATTGTTTTTGCTGAGCAGGCCGAAGATGCTCGGGCAGGTGAAGGTGTGGGTGTGGTCGTCCATGTGTCCCTGGCTGGTGGCGGCGCAGGCGAACGCGCGGTTCGGCATCGTCTCGGTCGGCGCCGGGCTGAACCAGTGGTCGCAGACGGCGTAGCCGCGGGCCAGGGCGGCCAGGACGGGCAGACTCTGGGGGGTGTGACAGCGCATGATGTCGCCGTCGGTGGTGCCCGGGATGATGGTCGGCCGGTGACCGGGCGGACTGTGCTGTGCCTGCTGGGTTCGCTGGACCAACGTGTCGGCGAAGTTCGTGACGAAGCCGTCCATCGTCGCCGTCGGTGGTGACGGCGCGGTGATCGAGCCGAAGAGCTGTGCGTTGGTCGGCTTGTAGCCCTCGCCCGGATTCGCGCCCGGGGTGAAGTAGGGATGCGCATCCGTCGGCAGGATCTGGCTGACCTTGACGGGCTGCCCCTGCTTGTCGGGGTTGGACTCCGTGCCGGTCAGCCCTTCGTAGGGCTGCCCCGAGGGGGCGACGTTGTTCTGGTTCGTGTAGAGGAACCCGAGCAGATGGTCGAACGAGCGATTCTCCAGCATCAGCACCACGAGGTGCTCCATGGCTGAGAGCCGGCTTCCGTGAGCCATCACAACCTCCCCCGGAACTTCAGGGCGGTACTCTCATCGGTCACTTGGATTCTGATACGCGACATCTCTCCTCCAACCGTGTGCAACGGTCGCAGACCTCTCCTTTCACTCTGGCCGGCGGGCGTGACGGCGACGTGACGACGACGCGACGGCATATGCCCCGAGCCGTACCGCCGGCTCGATCGTCGGCTCGGCCCCCTGCCCCGCACCGAATGCGGCCCACGGATCACCTGGTCACAGCGGTGCGGCGGAATGCGCGCCGCTGCCCACGGCATATTTCGACAGCTCGCGCCCGGCGCCGCAAAATGAAGACGTAGAGACGTGCACAGCCGAGGGGTTCGGTTGCGGCGATGGCGATACAGAACAGGGTCGGTCGCGGCGCGGCCCCGGCGGCAGCGACCGCGGGGGACGGCTGGCGTCCTGCCGTGACCTGGCCGGACGGTACGTGTGGTGTGGCCGGTACAGACGCCGAGGCCGCACATCTCGTCGTGCTGGGCGGCTTCGACCTGATGGTCGACGGCCGCTCGGTGCAGCTCCCGTCCGGCTCGGAACGGCTGCTCGCGTTCGTCGCGCTGTGCTGCCGGGCAGCCGTGCCCCGGGGCCTGATAGCCGGAACACTGTGGCCGGACGCCCCGGAGCACCGCGCCCACGCCAGCCTGCGGTCCGCCCTGTCCCGCCTGCACTGCGTAGGCAGGTCGGCACTCGACGTAGGCCCGGGCGAGGTCCGGCTGGCCCGCAACGTGAGCGTCGACCTCCACCAGGCCAAGCGGTTGGCCCACCGGATACTCCAGGGCCCGGGAGAGGAGACCTGGCGCGTGTCGGCCGACGCGGTCGAGGAGCTCTCGCTGGACCTGCTGCCCGGCTGGTACGACGACTGGGCCATATTGCAGGCGGAGGACTGGCGCCAGCTGCGCATACACGCCCTGGAGAGGCTCGCGGACGCCTTCACGGCGGCCGGCAGATACGCCGATGCGGTCGCTGCCGCCCACGCCGCGATCCGCGCCGACGCCCTGCGCGAGAGCAGCCAGTCGTGCCTGATCCGCGCACACCTGGCCGAGGGCAACCCCTCAGAGGCGATGCGGGACTTCGCACGCTACGCCCGACGCCTCCACACCGAGCTGGGCCTGTCCCCGACCACACGGCTGCGCGGCCTGGTGCCCGGCCGGAGCGCTCTCACGGTGCGGTGAGGGTCCGGCCGGTCAACCGGTCAGGCACGGCACCGCAACATCTCCAGCGGCGGGTTCGCGAGGAGGTCCGCCCAGAAGTCCTTGCCGAAGTCGCGGATGCCGGCCTCGGACACCTGTAGCGGAACCCATTCCACCGCACCGAACCCGGCCGCCCGCAGACACTGCTCGTAGACCTCGCGGCGCGGGGCCGTGCTGACGATGGTGATCGGCTGCGGGTCGAGGAGCGCCGTGACCCGCTCCAGCGGACCCGTCTCGATCTCCTCGCCGGTCGGCTCGCAGAGGAAGCCGTACTTGTGCAGGGACGGATTGTCGAACCGGTAGTCGGGCTTCTGGGCGAGCACGAAGAACTCACCGCCCGGCACCAGACTTCGGTGGATGTTGCGGCACATCCGCTCCATCTGCGCGATGTCCTCGGCGTAGTTGAGACACTGCACGCCCAGTGCGACGTCGAAGCGCCGGTCGAGCGGCCGCAGTTCGGCCACATCGCCGACCTCGTAGCGCACGCCCAGCGGGTCACGCTTCTCCATCTCCTGCGCGGCGGCGATCATCTCGACGGAGATGTCGACGCCGAACACGTCCGTGGCGCCGCGCCGCTTGAACTCCCTGCTGTAGAAACCGGTGCCGCACGCCAGGTCGAGAACCGACTTGCCGCTCACATCCCCGACCATGCCCAGGAAGCTCGGTACCTCTCCGTATTGCATCAGCGGCAGGGCCTTGAACCCCTCGAATGCCTCGCCGATCTCGTCGTACTGCTGCACGCTCATGTGCTTCCCCCTCGTGTGTTTCATCCTGCTTCGTCCGGTACGCGGCCACGCCGGCCGGGCCTCCGGATGCGGAGGCTTGCCGGGTCGGGTCGTGGCGGAAAGTCTGCTCCGCCCTGCCCGGACCGCCGTACTGGCAGATGGCACGAAGAGTTGGCCGGGTCAGCCTCGTATCACCCAACACCCGCTCCGGCGCCCGGAAGTGGTGCGATCACGCAGGCACGGCGACGGTGGCCAGGGCGTCCGTGAGTCGCCGGCGGTGCGGCGGCAGCGGCTCCAGGAGCGGACGGCGCACGGTCGGGTGCGGGATGATACCGAGTTCGGCCAGCGCGGCCTTGGCCATGATGGCGCCTTGCGAGGTGCGCATGATGGCGTCCGTCAAGGGGAGCAGCGACGCCTGGACGGCCTTCGCCGCATCGAGGTCGCCGCTGCGGACCGCTCGGATGAGCTCGGCGTTGCGGTCGGCGACGACATTGCCCACGACGCTGACCACGCCGGTGGCGCCGCATGCGAGGTAGGGCAGGTTGAGCTCGTCGATACCGCAGTAGTAGGCGAGCGACGTGCGATCCATGACGGACATCGCCTCGAACAGATCGCCCTTGGCGTCCTTGACCGCCCGGATCCGGGGGTGGCCGGAGAGCTCGATCAGCGTGGCCGCTTCCATGGCGATGCCGGTGCGCGCCGGGACGTCGTAGAGCATCACGGGCAGCTCGGTGGCGTCGGCCACCGCCACGCAATGGGCCACCACGCCGGCCTGCGTCGGCCTGGAGTAGTAGGGGCAGACGAGCAGCAGGGCAGCCGCCCCCGCGGCCTCGGCCTCGCGGGCGCGCTGCACGCTTTCGTCCGTGTTGTAGGTGCCGACACCGGCGATCACCCGGGCCCGGTTCTGCGACAGGTCCACCACGGTGCGGACGAGCCGGGCCGACTCGGCTTCGGTCAGCGTGGGCGACTCGCCGGTGGTCCCACCGACGACGAGGCCGTCGCACCCGGTGGCCAGCAAGTGGTCGACGAGATGGACGAGCCCTGGTGCGCTGATCGCGCCGTCGGGCTGCATTGGGGTCGCCATGGCGACGAGGTTGGAGCCGAAGAGCAGGTCGGCGGGGAGTGGTTGGTCGGTCATGGTGCGATCCTGCCCCGAGCGATACCTTCGGTCTACCGATGCTTTTTTGCCTGTACTGCGTAGCCTGGCTTCATGATTGATGTCGGGGCCCTGCGGGCACTGCGGTCGGTTGCCGCTCTCGGGACGCTGGCGCGGGCGGCCGAGGATCTCGGGTTCACCGCTTCGGCCGTGTCACAGCAGATCAAGAGGCTGGAACGACAGGTCGGCGTGCCCCTGCTCGCGCCCGCGGGACGCGGGGTCGTCCTCACCCTGGCCGGACAGGCCCTCGTCGACTCGGCACCCGACGTGTTCCATGCGCTGGAGCGCTGCGCCGAGTCGGCCCGATCCGTCGCGGAGGGCGCGCCGCGCGGGACGCTGCGCGTGGTGTCCTTCTCGACCGGTATCCGCGGGCTGCTCGCGCCCATCATGGAACGGGTGTCGACGCGCTGCCCGGACCTCCGTATGCACATCACCGAACAGGAGCCCGACCAGGCCCTCCACGACGTCGACACCGGCAGCGCCGACCTCGCCCTCCTCCACGACGCCGACGGGCTGCCCGTCCACCTGCCGACGTCGCTGACCCAGCGCCGCATCCACACCGACGTCGGCGATGTCGTCATGCATCGGACACATCCCCTCGCCCGCCTCGACCTGCCACTGACCAGTGACGATCTGGCCGGCCACGCATGGGCGACGAGTCCGCCCCGCACGGTGTGTTACCAGTGGTTCCGACGGCTCGTGGCGGATCTGCCCGAGGACCCCGATGTGCGCCATCTGATCGACGACTTCTCCACGCAGCTGTCGCTGGTCGCCTCCGGCGAGGTCATCGCCCTGATCCCGCGCCTCGCCCGCCCGCCCCTGAGAGACGATCTCGTCGTCCGGCCGCTGCGACGGCCACCGAAGCGCGAGGTGCACGCGGCTTGGCGGCACAGCGCCCATGCCAGCCCGGCGATCCACGCCGTGCTGGCGGAACTTCAGAGGACCGAGAACGCCGGCTCCCACCTGGCATGATCAGGTCATGACCCTGGCGACCACTGGCCAGGACGTGGTCGATGAGACCGGCGACGCGGGCGCGGGCCTCGTCGTCACCGCCACCGCCCTGCTCGTCCTCAGCGTGCTCATGTCGATCGCCCTGCTCGTCCCGATCAACTCCCGCGTCGCCCAGTGGACCCAGGGCAGCGTCCCGGCCGACCGGAAGCAGCAGTTCGGCCGCTGGGACCGGCTCCACTACGTGCGCGTCGGCGTCATCATCACCGCATTCGTCCCGCTGGTCACCGGCAGGGCGTGACGCCCCGGCAAGGCCGGGGATTTCGTGGAAGGCGGTACGGATCAGCGCCCGCGACGCAGGAAGTCGCGGGCGCCGCGCAGCGTGGTGCGCAGGGTGCGCTGCGTCCGCGTACTGTCCAAACGGACGTCCAACGCCCCCGGGAATCCGGCGCCGGCGCGGCAACCGGCGGTCAGCAGGGAGGCGTTCAACGCATCGCGGTCGGCGATCAGGACGCCGAGTTCGTGACGGTTGATGGCATCTGATCAGCCAGCGGATCCCGGCGATATCGCCGACGCGGGTGGCGAACGTCGCCGTCACGGCGTGCCCGGCTGTCGATGCCTGTCGGGTCAACTCGCGGCCCAGGAAACCGCTGCCGCCCACGATCAGGATGTTCATGGTTTGCCAGGTCGGGCCCCGTGCTCGCGCTGACCTGTGCGTTCGGTCGTGAGGCGGGTCTCGAAGCCGTCGAGGATGGCGTGGAGGCCGAAGGTGAAGGTGTTGTCGGGCGCTGCCGCGTACTGCGAGGCGGCGGGGGTGCCGAGGCGGGCGCGGAGCCGCGGGTATTGCTGGGCGGTTTCGGTGGCGCGCGCCATGGCGTCGGTCATCAACTGCTCGGCGTCTGCGCCGTTCTTGCTCAGTCGGCGCTTCAGCGACACCTCCGCGGCGGGGCCGAGTGCGCTGCCGAGCACGAAGGTGAGGACGGTGGCGGCTGCCCGGTCCGCGTCGTCGGCGGTGAAGCCGGCCTTTTCGTAGAGGGCGAGGCTGAGGTCGTCGTGGCGGGCCTTGCCCGGGCCGTGCATGAGGTGGCTGCCGAATGCCTGGCCGAGCCAGGGGTGCCGGGTGAGCATGGTGTGCATGCCGGTGGCCTGGAGGGTGGCGGCCGTACGCCAGTCCGTGGCGTCGAGATCGGGCTGCTCGATCTCGTACCAGAGCGCATCGGCCGCGAGCCGGACCAGGTCGTCCTTGGTTTTGATGTGCCAGTAGACGGCCGTGGCGGCCGAGCCGAGCCGTTTGGCCAGGCTACGCATGTTGAGGCCGTCCAGCCCCTCGTCGTCCAGCAGCTCGATGGCTGCTTGGACGATCCGCTCTGTGGTCAGCGTGTCTCTCGGCATGGCCACCACCCTAGTTGAACTTAGTTCATCGAGTTCCCGTCGAGTCTTGCACTTTGTTCAAGTAGTCGTCTACGCTCCCTCTCGTATCCGCACTCGTACTTAGTTCAAGTCTCAGGAGGGGAAGCGATGTTGCAGGAGAACTCGCAGGGGAAGTTGCAGGAGAAGCTGTCGCGGTTCGTCGAGGCGCAGGCCAAGGAGTTCGCGGTTCCCGGTGTCGCCGTCGGGGTGCTGTGCGACGGTCGGGAGATCTATGCGTCGCACGGTGTGACGAGCCTCGGCAACCCGCTGCCGGTCGACGAGAAGACGCTGTTCCATCTGGCGTCGGTGTCCAAGACCTTCACGGCGACCGCGCTGATGCGCCTGGTCGCGGAGGGGAAGGTGGAGCTGGACGCGCCGGTGCGGCGCTACGTTCCCGAGCTGAGGCTCGCCGACGAGCAGGCCGCGGCGCAGATCACCGTCCTGAATCTGCTCAACCACACCGCGGGCCTGGACTGGAACCTGATCGACGACGGCAAGGGCGACCGCTCGCTGACCGGGCTCGTGGCGAAGCTGCCCGAGCTGCCGCTGATCGCCCCGCCCGGTGCCCGCGCCTCGTACAGCCAGGCCGGATACAACCTCGCCGGCCGGATCATCGAGAAGGTCACCGGCCTGCCCTTCGAGCAGGCCATGGCCTCCCTCGTCCTGGAGCCGGTGGGCCTGTCGGACACCGTCTACGGCCTGACCGAGGTGATGGTCCGCAAGTTCGCGGTGGGCCACAACCCCGGCGAGGACGGCGAACCGCAGGCCGCCCGGCCGTGGGGCGCGTTCAAGGAAGGTGCGCGCGCCGACAACCCCGGCGGCGGCCTCGCCTCCTCGGTGAGCGATCTGCTGCGCTGGGCGCGTTTCCAACTCGGCGACGGCGAAGGCGTGTTGCCCGCCTCGGCGCTGCACCGCATGCGGGAGCGGACGGTCCGGCTGCGCGCCAGCTCGCTCGGGGACGGCCTGGGCATCTGCTGGTTCCTGCACGACCTGGACGGCGTCCAGGGGATCGGGCACGGCGGCTCGGGCAACGGCCAGTTCGCCGAACTCCTCATCGTGCCGGAACGCAACTTCGCGGTGGTCTCCCTGGCCAACGCCGGGCCGGACGGCTACTCCGTCAACCAGTCCGTCGTGAAGTGGGCGCTCCAGCACTATCTGGGCGTCGCCCAGCAGGAGGCCGAGCCGGTCGCGTACGACGAGGGGCGGGCCCGGCAGGTCGTCGGCCGCTACGAGATCGACGCCATGACCCTCGACTTCGCCACCGACGGCACGCGCCTCACCCTGGCCGTCGATATCAAGCCGGAGATCCGCGCGGCATCGGATGAGGAGATGCCTCCGGGCTACCCGGCCGCGGCCATCGGCTTCCTTCCCGGCGACGGTGATGGTGATGGTGACGGTGACGGTGACGAGTACGTCATCACGGAAGGCGGCCTCAAGGGGCAGCGCGGCTACTTCTCCCGCGACGATTCGGGCGCGGTCGTGGGCGTCGATCTCGCCGGCCGGCTCTTCAAGCGGGTCGTGGAAGCATCGTCGTGATCCGGCGCGCGGGGGTGGCTGCGGGGCCGCTCGCTGCGGGCGGTCCCGGCCGCGGGGTGTCCGCCGGCCCGCCCGCCGTGGCCGGTCCCGGGCGCTCGCCCTCCGCCGCGGGTTCGGGGTCAGTGCGCTTGCGCCCGACGGGTGCCGCGGTAGGCGAGGGCGACGAGGGTGAACACGGCCAGCACGGCGACGCCGATGAGGACGGTGGGCGGTGAGAAGACCCCGGTGCACAGGGTGATCACGTACGGGGCGAGGAAACCCAGGTAGGCCAGCGCCCAGAAGTACGAGGTCAGCCGCGCCAGCCGGTGGCTCGGGGCGAGGGCGGCGACCTCGGTGAGGCCGTAGGCGACGCAGAGGCCGTAGCCCGCACCGAGCACCATCGACGCGATCAGGGCGACCACGGGCTGGGTCTGTGCCGCGGCGAACGCGGCGATCAGCAGTCCAAGGGCGACGGCGGCCAGTCCGACGGCGCCGGTGGCGAGGCGATGCCGGGCGGCGAGCGAACGTGCCAGCGGCGCCACAAGGATGCCGGCGCCGGGCGTGACCGCGGTGATCACACCGGCGTAAACGGTCTGCCAGCCCTTCAGATCGGCGTCGATCAGGCCGGGCAGCGTGGCGAAGGCCACTGCCGGGGCGATGAACACCCACGGGGCCACGGGAGCGACCAGCCGACGGAACTCGGCCGCTGAGGCGCGCCGCTCCCGCTGCACGACGGGAGCGGGAGCGGCCGAGGCCGTGCCGCCCGGGTGAGCCGGAGAGGATTCCGGGGCGCGGGCGGCGCAGAGCGCCGCGATGGCGGAGAGGAGCAGATGCGGGAGGTAGGCGGTGACCATGGGGTGCGGTGCCCACTGGGCGATGAGGGAGGCGGCCAGGCCGCCGGTCGCGAAGCCGGTGGACAGGAACAGGCCGGAACGGCGGGCCGCCACCCCCGGATGGGGGGCGGTGCCGTGCGGGGGCGTGGACAGCTCCTTGACCCATGCGCCGCCCGCCGTCAGCAGGGCGCCCGCGCCGATGCCGGTCAGGAAACGTCCGGGCCACAGGAAGGCGGAGGCGGCGGGGCCGAGCATCAGCAGACAGGTGGCCAGAGCCGACGTGCCCAGTGCGAGAAAGACGACGGGGCGACGGCCCCGCCGGTCGGCGAGCGGCCCGCCCAGCAGCAGACCCGGGATGAGCCCCAGCACGTAGATGCCGAACAGAGCGGTCGTGTCGGCGGTGGTCAGGCCCAGCTCGCTGCGGTAGGAACCCAGCAGGGCGGAGAACTGGTTGGCGCTCCAGCCGGAGGCCGTCATCACCCAACCTGCCCTCAGCCAGTGCCGGGGTGGGGATATGGGTGTGGGGGTGCCCGAGTCCGTCTGCGGGGTGGGGGTGGCGGCGGCCGATGACCTGGCCGAGGTGGCGTGCGTGCTCATGCCGACCGTTGTACGGGTCGGGCGGTGCCCGGCGCCGCCCCCGTTCAGGAATCCTGAACGCCCTCGTGACCAGGCGCGGAGCGGTCGTATCGTGGCCGGTATGGATCTGCGAAAGCTGTCCTCCTTTCTGGCGGTGGTCGAGGAGGAACACTACGGCCGGGCGGCCGCCCGGCTCTTCCTGTCACCGGCCGCCGTCACCCTGCACATACAACAGCTGGAGCGGGAGTTCGGTACCCGGCTGCTGGACCGCGGCAACGGCCCGGTCGTGCCGACCGTCGCCGGACGCAGGCTGGCCTCCCATGCCCGCGCCCTGCTCGCCGCGGCCAATGCGGCCGTCGAGGACGTGGCCGAGGCCGGCCTCGCTCCACCGGCGGCGGCCCGCCCCTTGCGGGTCGGCATCATGGGCCACGGCTCGGCCGAGGTCACCCCGGCCGCCGTCAACGCCTTCCGCCGCGCGCGCCCCGAAGTCCCGCTGGAACTGGTCCAGTTGAACTTCACCGAGCACATCAGCGCGCTGCGCGAGGACCGGGTGGACGTGGCATTCGTCCGACCCGCCTTCGAAGCCGACGGCATCGAGGTGGACATTCTCACCACGGAACAGCGGATCGTGGCGGTCCACGCCCGTTCTCCCCTCGCCGACGCCGCCAAAACCGGTGTCCACGTGGCCGACGTCATCGACCTGCCCTATCTTCAGGTACCCCGGCACACCCCGCGCAATTTCACCGACTACCTGTACTTCGAAGCCGGCGAGCACCGCGCACCCGATCACGCCCTCACCCCTCAGGACGTCCTCACCAGCGTGGCGGCCGGCCGCGGCGCCGGCTCGGGTCTGCACTCCTTCGCCCGCTACTACCCGTGGCCCGGCGCACGCTACGTACCGGTGCTCGACGCTCCTCGTGCGCACAGCGTTCTCGCCACCCGCGTCACCGACACCCATCCCGAAGTACGTATCTTCCGTGCCCTGACGGTGGCCTTGGCGCGCGAGAGCAGGCTCTGGTCGGGCTGATGTCGGGCCGGCTGTGGATGGACTCGGCGTCGCTGCGGTAGGGAACGGTGAACTCGTCCGCCGTGTGGCGGAGCAGCACCGCACACCTGGAGCCGCCGTGAAGATCTTTGTCTCGTCCGACATGGAGGGCACCGCAGGAGTCGTGGACTGGTCGCAGTGCCGGCCCACCGAACCTGAGTACGCCTACTACCGGGGCCTGCTCCAGGAGGAGGTCAACGCCGCCATCGAGGGAGCCATGGAGGGCGGCGCGACCGAGTTCCTGGTCAACGACTCGCACTCGACGATGGCGAACCTGCGCCCCGACACCCTGGCGGGCCGGGCGCGTTACCTGTCCGGCCGGCACAAACCCCTGTACATGATGCAGGGCCTGGACCCGTCGTTCGACGCCGTCTTCTTCGTCTCGTACCACGGCTCCATGGCGGGCGCGCCGGCAACCCTCTCGCACACCTACAACCCCCGCGCGATCAGCGAGGTGCTCCTCAACGGCGTCACCGCGGGCGAGAGCGGCATCAATGCGCTGGTGGCGCTGGGGCACGGAGTCCCGGTGCTGCTGATCACCGGGGACGATACGACGGACGCCGAGATCAAGCCGTTCTGCCCGGACATTCACAGCGCCGTGGTCAAGTCCTCGGTATCCCGGTTCGCCGCGGACAGTCTGCACCCCACCGAGGCCCGCGAGCTGATCCGCCAGGCCGCACACAACGCCGTCCGCACCCTGCCGCAGTCCACCCCGCCGCACATCACGCTGCCGGCCACGCTCACCGTACGTTTCCGCAACCCCGACCTTGCGGAGATGGCGACCTGGATCAACGGCGTCGAACGCGCCGACGCCGTCACCGTCCAGCTGACGGACGAGGACCCGATCCGGCTCTACCGCAGGTTTGTCATGGCCGTCCTGCTGACGCGGGGCATTGCGGAGTGAGGGGGCGCTGCGTGCCGGTTCGTCACGCCCGCCCCCCTGCCAGGGCCATCAGGCGGGCGAGGACGCGGTCGCCGGAGGCGGCGAGGCCGTCGTGTTCCCACTCGTTGGTGACCCAGACGCGGGAGGCGCCGATGGTGCGGGCGGTTTCCAGGGAGAGGGTCGCGTCCACGTACATGTCGTCGTGGTAGACGACCGCGGCGAGTGGGACCGTGTTGGAGGCGAGCCGGGCGTGGTCGTACAGCGGGGGCCAGTCGGTGCGCTGGGCGAGGAGGTCGGCGGCCTGGGCGAAGGGGCGCAGGCCGCGGATGTCGTCGAACATCCAGGGGTAGATCATTTCGCCGGTGAGGAGGAGGGGGTCGGCGTCCTCGGTGAAGTCGGGGAAGGTGGGCAGGGCGCGGGAGGCTGCCCAGGCGGTGGGGCCGGCGCCTTGTCCGTAGAGGGATTCCTGGAGGACGGCGAAGAGGGGGTTGTCGGTGAAGCCGGTCAGGGACATGACCTGGTAGAGGAACGTGTCGGTCAATGCGGTGTCGGTCGATGTGGGGTTGGTCCATGCGGTCTTGGTGGATTCGGCGTCGGTCGATGCGGCGTCGGGTGTTCCGTTTCCGTTTCCGGTGTGGGAGAGGGCCTCGTCGAGCAGCCAGTGCAGGCGCTCGAAGCCGTCGCCCATGCCGAGCAGCAGGCCGAGGGTGCGCAGTCGGCGGACGGTGAGGCGGTCGCCGTCGGGCAGGCGTATGTCCTGTGTCGTGAGCAGGTCGGCGATGCGCCGCAGGCGCCGGGCGTCCTCGGGGTAGCGGGCGTAGAAGTCGCGGACCCGGTCGCCCACCCGCGGATAGGTGCGGGCGTAGACGTCGTCGGCGGTGGCGGACAGGCCGGGCAGGCCGCCGGCGACGTAGCACGCCTTGAGTCCTTCCGGGGCCCGGGAGAGGTAGGTGAGGGTGAGGAAGCCGCCGTAGCTCTGGCCGAGGGTCTCCCAGGGGGTGTCGCCGCACAGTTCGCGGCGGATCAGCTCGGCGTCCGCGACGATCGAGTCCGCTCTGAAGTGGGCCAGGTGGGCGGCGAGTTGGGACGGTTGACGGAAACGGGCGGCTGATCTTGCCGTGACGGGGGTGGAACGGCCCGTTCCGCGCTGGTCGAGGAGCAGGACGCGATGCGTCTTCACCGCGTGGGCCAGCCAGCCGGGTGACGCGGCCGACGGGCGGGGGGACTTGCCGCCCGGACCTCCCTGGAGATACAGCAGCCACGGCAGTTCCTCGTCGACACGGGAGCGGTCGGCGACCTCGCGGGCGAAGACCTGGAGGGTTTCGCCGCCGGGGGTGGTGTGGTCGAGCGGCACTGTGAAGAGGTGATCGACGGTCGCGTAGGAGGGGTTCATGTCGATGAGTCTGCGAGGGTTGGTGAGTCGGGGGAACTCTCATCTGGGCATCAGGTCACGTTATGCGACGTGCGGGATTCAGGGTGTACGTGCGCTCCGAGGTGTAGAAGTCCAGGGCGGCGCGGCCCTGTTCGCGCGGGCCGCGGCTGGATGCCTTGGTGCCGCCGAACGGGAGGTGGAAGTCGACGCCGGTGGACGGGGCGTTGACGCGGATCATGCCGGTGTCGAGGTGGTCGAGTCCGTGCAGGGCCTCGTCGAGCGATGCGGTGTGAACGGAGGTGACCAGGCCGTAGGGGACGGAGTTGGTGATCCGCACCGCCTCGTCCAGGCCGTCGGCGGTGAGCAGCACGGCGAGCGGGCCGAAGACCTCCTCGCGCCGCAGGACATGGCCGAGGGGTATGTCCGTCACCAGCGCGGGGGCCACGTACCAGCCGTCGCTCCCGGTGGGTACGGGGGCGGCGGCCACGGCGGGCAGGGTCCGCCGGGCTTCGACGACGCGGTCGCGGGCCCGCTCGCTGATGACGGGGCCGCAGACGGTGGCCGGATCGGCGGGGTCGCCCACCGCGAGTGCCCGCAGCTGCTCGGCCAGCGCCTCGCGCAGCGGGCCGAGGGCCGCGCCCACCGCGATCACCCGGCTGGTGGCGGTGCACTTCTGGCCCGCGTAGCCGGCGATCGCGGAGGCGATCTGCGCGGCCGCGGTGTCGATGTCCGCGTCCGGCAGGACGATCGCCGCATTGAGCCCGCCCATCTCGGCCTGTGCGGGGATGCCGCGTGCGGTGGTGGTACGGGTGACCAGCTGGCCGACGACGGTGGAGCCCGTGAAGGAGACGGCATCGGCGGCCGAGACGACGGCGTTGCCCTCGGCGGCGCCGCCGGGCAGCACGGTGAACACCCCCGCGGGGACGGCTCGTTGGATGATCTCCGCCAGGCGCTGGGCACAGGCGGTGGCCTCCGGTGCGGGTTTCAGGACCACCGTGTTGCCGGTCGCCAGTGCCGGGGCGGCTTTCCAACTGGGGATCGCGAAGGGGAAGTTCCAGGGGGTGATGAGACCGGCGACGCCGTGCGGGCGGCGGCGGGTGAGCAGCAGCCCGGGGCCGGCGGCCGTCTCGTGGACGGAGCCGGTGGGCTCGTACGGGGCCTGGGCGTGGTACCGCCAGATCGCGACGGTGCGCGCTACTTCGGCGCGGGCTTCGGTGACCGGCTTGCCCACCTCCCGCACGGCCAGCGCGGCCAGTTCGTCCGCAGCCGCCTCGATGCCGGCGGCGATGGCGCCCAGCGCGTGCGCGCGGGCCGCCGCGCCGCCCAGCAGCCAGCGGGGCTGGGCGGCGCGGGCGCGCTCGACGGCGTTGAGGGCGGCCGGTGCGCCGGGGGCGGGGAGGTGGACGAGGATGTCGGACGGGTCGGCCGGGTTGCGGGAGACGACCGGGGGAGGGGCATCGTTCACAGCAGGAAACCTCCGGGGAAGGGATCGTCGGGGTCGAGGAAATACTGGGCGGTGCCGGTGATCCAGGCGCGCCCGGTGATGCGCGGCACGACCGCGGGCACCCCGCCGACCTCGGTCTCCTCGGTGAGCCGACCGGTGAACTGCGTACCGATGAAGGACTCGTTGACGAAGTCGCGGTGCAGCGGCAGGGCGCCGCGGGCGTGCAGCTGTGCCATCCGCGCGCTGGTGCCGGTGCCGCACGGCGAGCGGTCGAACCAGCCCGGATGGATGGCCATGGCGTGCCGCGAGCGGTGTGCGTCGGAGCCGGGGGCGGCGAGGTAGACGTGTTTGAGGCCGGTGATCTCGCGCTGGGTGGGGTGGGCGGGCCGGTCGGATGAGGCGTTGACCGCGTCCATGACGGCGAGCCCCGCGGCGAGCAGGTCGTCCTTGCGGGCGCGGTCGTACGGCAGCCCCAGGGCGTCGAGTTCGACGAACGCGTAGAAGTTCCCGCCGAAGGCGAGGTCGTAGGGGACCGTGCCGTAGCCGGGCACCTTCACCGTGCGGTCCAGCGCGACACAGAAGGCGGGGATGTTGGTGAGGGTGGCGGACTTCGCCCGGCCGTCCTCGACGCGTACGTCGACGGCGACCAGCCCCGCGGGGGTGTCCAGGCGGACGGTGGTGACCGGCTCGGCGACGGGCACCATGCCGGTCTCGACGAGGACGGTGGCGACGCCGAGAGTGCCGTGGCCGCACATCGGCAGCACGCCGGAGACCTCGATGAAGAGGACCCCGTGGTCGGCATCGGGGCGGGTCGGGGGCTGGAGGATGGCGCCGCTCATGGCGGCGTGCCCGCGCGGCTCGTACATCAGCAGGGTGCGCAAGTGGTCCAGATGCTCGATGAAGTGGAGCCTGCGCTCCGCCATGGTGGCGCCGGGGAGTACCCCGATGCCGCCGGTGATGACGCGGGTGGGCATGCCTTCGGTGTGGGAGTCGACGGAGTGGAAGACGTGGCGGGTGTGCATGGGGATCGACACCGCCTTTCTGTGTTGCCGCGGGGTTCGTGAGGTGCTGCGGGGTTCGTTCGGGAGAAGGGGAGTTCGGCCGGGGTCAGTGATGTCCCGCGGCGACGGCCTTCTCGGTCGCCGCGCGTACCTCGGCGGCCATCGGGGACGGCAGCGGCAGGCGCGGCGGCCGGGTGGGACCGCCAGGACGGCCTGCGAGGTCCATGGACGCCTTGATGGCCTGCACGAACTCCGTCTTGGAGTCCCAGCGCAGCAACGAGTGCAGGGATGCGTACAGGGGCAGGGCGGTCTCGACGTCCCGGGCGACGGCGGCGCGGTACAGCGCGGCGCAGGTGGCGGGAAAGGCGTTGGGGTAGCCGGCGACCCAGCCGACGGCCCCGGCGAGCGCGAGTTCGACGAGGACATCGTCGGCGCCGATCAACAGGTCCAGTTCGGGGGCGAGTTCGGCGATCTCGTAGGCGCGGCGCACATCGCCGCTGAACTCCTTCACCGCCACGATCGCGCCCTCGCCGTGGAGGCCGGCGAGCAGGGCGGGGGTCAGATCGACCTTGGTGTCGTGGGGGTTGTTGTAGGCGACGACGGGGAGTCCGGCCCGGGCGGCCTCGGCGTAGTGGGCGCGTACGGCCTGCTCGTCGGCGCGATAGGCGTTGGGCGGCAACAGGAGGACGCTGCCGCAGCCCTCCTCGGCGGCCTGCTCGGCCCAGCGGCGGGACGCGGCGCTGCCGTACGCGGCGATGCCCGGCATGACCCGCGCGCCGTCGCCCGCCGCGGCGACGGCGGTGCGCACCACGCGGGCGCGCTCCTCGTCGGTGAGGGTCTGGTACTCGCCCAGGGAGCCGTTGGGGACGACACCGTCACAGCCGCTGTCGATCAGCCAGCGGACGTGGTCGGCGTAGGCGTCGTAGTCCACGGAGAGGTCGTCGCGCAGCGGCAGGGCGGTGGCGACCATGATGCCGCGCCAGGGGCGGTCGGGGCTCCAGGCGGCGGGGGAGGTGGTGGTCATGGGGCAAGGATCCCTTCTGGCTTATGTGACATTGCATGAAGTGGGTGGGCGTGAAGGGGGTGGGCATGAAGGGGCGTGAAGTGGGTGAGGGGGAATGGGGTGATCGGGTGGGGTGTCGTCCGTCCGTCCGTCAGTCAGTCGGCCCCAGCCCGGCCCCGGCCGCACCGGGGGAG
Source organism: Streptomyces gilvosporeus (assembly GCF_002082195.1). GTDB lineage: Bacteria > Actinomycetota > Actinomycetes > Streptomycetales > Streptomycetaceae > Streptomyces > Streptomyces gilvosporeus. The sequence goes on from NZ_CP020569.1 coordinate 7,597,789, forward strand.
TCCGGTTCGTTGAGGGCGGCCAGCGCCCCCAGCCGAAGGGGTACCGCCAGCGGCCGGCGCTCCGGGGGCGGCTCCGGCTGCGCGGCCTGTGCGGGTGCGGCCAGGCAGGCCACGGCCGCCCCGCACATGCGGCCCTGGCACCAGCCCATGCCGGCGCGGGTGAGGAGTTTGACGGTACGGGCGTCCCGGGCGCCGTAGTCGGCGACCGCCTCGCGGATCCGGCCCGCGGTGACCTCCTCGCAACGGCATACCTCCGTCGCGTCGTCCAACCACTGGGGCCATCCGGGCCCGGGGGCGTGGACGGCGGCCATCGCGTCGGCGAAGGCGCGTAGGCGTGCACGGCGGCGCCGCAGCTCCCGCACCCTCCGGTTCTCGCCGGCCACCGCCCGTCCGCGCAGCCGGGCGGCGATGGCGAGTCCCGCCAACTCGCCCTCTGTCAAGGCCAGTTGAACGCCGCCGACGCCGCCGGTCTCGCCCGCGGCCCACACTCCTGATACCGAGGTCTCTTGAAGGGCGCCGAGGGCGAGGGCCTGGGTTCCGTCCACGGTGCGCCGCGTCGTGCAGCCGAGCCCGACGGCCAGTTCGAGCTGCGGGACCAGGCCGTGCCCGACCGCCAGCGCCTCACAGGCGATCCGGCGGCCGGACCCCCGTACCGGCCGCCACCGACGGTCGAGCCGGGAGACCGTCACGGCCTCCACCCGGTCCGAGCCGTGCACCTGGGTCACCGCGCTTCGGGTCCGCAGCCGTACGCGGTGCCGCAGCAGCGCCGCGCCGTGGACCGCGGCCTCCACCAGCTTGTCTGGCTGGGACAGCAGGGCGCCGGGACGGCGGGCGTAACCGAGGTAGTCCGACGCCTCGACCACCGCGGGGACGCGGGCCCCGGCCGCGGCGAGCGATGCGGCGACGGCGAGCAGCAGCGGGCCGCTGCCCGCCACGACCACCCTCCTGCCCGGCAGGACCAGCCCGGACTTGAGCATCGCCTGCGCACCACCGGCGCCCATCACGCCTGGCAAGGTCCAGCCGGAAAAGGGCAGTTGACGCTCGTATGCGCCGGTCGCCAGCAGTACCGCGCGGGCCCGTACCCGGACCGGGCGGTCACCGTCGCCGTCCGCACCGGTGACCGCATGCACATCCCACGCTCCCGCCGCGTCCGCCGCCGGTACGACCGTCCAGACGTGGTGTCCGGCGAGATGGCTCACCTCGGTGGCGGCCAGGCGGCGGAGCAGATCGGCGAAGGCGGGCCAGTTGTGGTGCAGGGCCTCGGGTCGGGTGGCGCCGAGGGCGGGGGAGGGGTGCCGGTAGTACTGGCCGCCGGGTTGACCGGAGGCGTCCAGGAGGGCGACGGACAGGCCGAGTTCGGATGCGGCCACGGCGCCCGCGAGTCCCGCGGGGCCCGCGCCGATCACCGCGAGGTCGTACTCCGGCCCGCACTCCGCCCCGTCTCCCGTACCGCTACCCGGTGCATCAGACGCCGAGTTCGGCATGGCCGTGTCCCTCCTGGGTGGTGACGGTGTCGCCGGGCCGGGCCGGGAGCAGACAGGCCCGCCGGTTGGGCCGGCCGTTGACGGTGGCCAGGCAGTCGTAGCACTGGCCGATACCGCAGAACGCGCCGCGCGGGCGGCCGCCGACGCGGGTGCGGCGCCAGGCGAGGATGCCCGCGGCCCAGAGTGCGGCGGCGACGGACTGGCCGGGCAGCGCGGTGACCGGCCGCCCGTCGAAGGTGATCTCGAATGCGTCGTCGGTCGCCGCGCCGACGAGTGCGGCGGGGCTGCGGTCACGCGCCATGGCGCGGCTCCCTTCGGGGCGGGGTGGCATCGGCCACCGGGGTGTCAGCACGCCGCACCGTCGCCGAACCGTTCGGGACGGAACGGGCGGACGTCCAGGGGCGGTTCGTCCTCCGCTGCCAGTGCGGCGACGATCTGCCCGGTGGCCGGGGCGAGACCGATGCCCGCCCCCTCGTGGCCACAGGCGTGCAGCAGTCCCGGCCGCCGCGGGTCGCGGCCGATCGCGGGCAGGTGGTCGGGCAGGTAGGGGCGGAACCCGGCGTAGGTGCGCAGGGCCCGCACCGTGCCGAGTACGGGGAAGAGCCGCACCGCCTGGGCCGCGAGGCGGCGCAGCGCCTCCACGGACAGCGTGCGGTCGAAGCCGACGCGCTCCCGGCTCGCGCCGATCAGGACCGGTCCGGCCGGGGTGCCCTCGACGACGGCGGAGGTCTGGAGCGCGGCCGATCCGCTGGCGACATCGGCGACATAGTCGGCCGAGTACACCTTGCGCCGCACCACGCGCGGCAGTGGCTCGGTGACCAGGACGAAGCCCCGCCGCGGACGCACCGGCAGCGCTACGCCGGCGAGCCCGGCCAGTTCGCCGCCCCAGGTCCCCGCCGCGTTCACCACGCACGGGGCGTGCAGTTCACCGGAGGGCGTACGCACCCCCCGCACCCGACCGTCCGTCGCGGTGAGGATCCCGGTGACGGGCTCGCCGAGCCGCAGCCGCACCCGGCCGCCCGCCGCGCGCAGCAGGTGGGCGGCGGCCAGCGCGGGCTGTACCTGGGCGTCCTGCGGATAGTGGACGCCGCCGGCGAGGCCGGGGGCCAGATGCGGCTCCAGGTCGCCGAGCCGGTCGCCCGGCACCGTTTCCGCCGTGACACCGGCCGCCGCCTGCCGCGCGGCGAACGTCCGCAGCGCGGCCAGGTCCTCCGCGCCGGAGGCGACGACGAGACCGCCCTTGGCCTCGTACTCGATATCCCGCGGGAGCGCGTCGCTCAGCTCGTGCCACAACGTCGTGGACAGCTGGGCCAGTTCGAGTTCGGGGCCGGGCTCCTTGTCGGAGACCAGGAGGTTGCCTTCGCCGGCGCCGGTGGTGCCGCCGGCGACGGGGCCGCGGTCGATCACGGTGACGTCCAGGCCGCGCCGGGCGGCGTAGTAGGCACAGGCGGCGCCGACCACGCCCGCGCCGACGACGAGGAGATCCGAAGAGTGTCTCGTGGTCACGTCAGTAATATTTCACATTGCACTGGCGGTGCCAAGAGATCGGCGCGTCGAGAGATCTCCGGGCCCGGATCTCCGGGCGCGACCTCAACTCCCTTGTGCGCGGCCCCTTGTGCAGTGCAATTTCACATTACTATTTTACAGCTCGCGTTCCAGGCTCCTGGCTCACTTTCCAGCCGCCCGCGGCTGTCCGACTGTTGACGGAGTGACCCCTGATGAACAAGCGCACCTCCACCGCCGTCGCCGTCTCGCTGACGACGGCCCTCGCCCTCGGCGCGGCCGGCTGCTCCGGCGGCAACTCCGCGGACGGCCGCGGCAGGAACCCCGCCCTCGCCCACCAGGGCGCCGCCATCGGCGGCACCCCGAAACGGGGCGGCACCCTCACCGTCCTGTCCAACCAGGACTTCACCCATCTCGACCCCGCCCGCAACTGGGTCATGAACGACATGGACTTCGGCACCCGGCTGCTCTACCGCACCCTGGTGTCGTACCGGGCCGCGCCCGGCGCCAAGGGCGGCAGGCTCGTCCCCGACCTCGCCACCGATCTCGGCACCCCCTCGAACGGCGCCAGGACCTGGACCTTCCACCTGAAGAACGGCGTCCGCTACGAGGACGGCACACCCGTCACCGCGCAGGACATCAAGTACAACGTCGAGCGGTCCTTCTCGCCCGACCTGCCCGGCGGCTCCGACTACGCGGCCCGCTATCTCGCCGGCGCCGACGGCTACAAGGGCCCGGCCGACGGCAAGCACCTCGACTCCGTCAAGACGCCCGACGACCACACCCTCGTCTTCGAACTCCGCAAGCCGTTCGCCGAGTTCCCCAACGCCGCCGTCATGCCGACCTTCGCACCGGTGCCCCAGAAGCGGGACACGGGGCCGCGCTACGACAACCGGCCGTTCTCCTCGGGCCCGTACAAGGTCGCCTCGTACGAGCGGGGCACACGGCTCGTCCTGGTCCGCAACCCGTACTGGGATCCCAGGACCGACGCGGTACGCAAGGCGTACCCGGACCGGCTGGTCGTGGTGATGGGGCTCAAACCCAACCAGATCGACGACCGGATGATCGCCGACCAGGGCGCGGACGCCTCCGCCGTCCCCTGGTACGCGCTGCGCCCGGAAAGCGCCGCCAAGGTCCTGTCGAACGCCGAGGCCAGGCGGCGGCTGCTCGCCGAGTCGACGAACTGCACGGACATGGTCCAGATGGACACCGGGCGGGCACCGTTCAACAATGTGACGGTACGTCAGGCGGTGCAGTACGCCCTCGACAAGGACGCGATCCTGACCGCGTCCGGCGGACCGGCCTTCAACGACCCGTCCACCGCGTACATGCCCGCCGCACTCTTCGGCGGCAGACAACCCGACACCCTCAAGATCCCCGCCACCGGCAACCCCGCCAAAGCCCGTCGGCTGCTCAAGGAGGCGGGCAAACCGGACGGCTTCGCCACCGAGATCACCGTCTCCTCCGGCGACAAGGGCCGCGCCGAGGCCATCCAGGAGTCCCTGGCCAAGGCGGGCATCAAGGTCACCATCAACGCCGTCGACCCGTCGGCGTTCTACGCCACCATCGGCGACACCAAGAACCGCACCGCCCTGGTCTACACCGGCTGGTGCCCCGACTACGCCTCCGGCTCGACCTTCCTCCCCTTCGTCTTCGACGGCCGCTACATCAAGGAGAAGGGCAACACGGGCAACCACTCCCTCTTCCGCGACCGGCCGACCATGCGGCGGATGGACGAGATCGCCGCGATGACGGACGCCCGGCGGGCCAACGAGGCGTGGCAGCGGCTCGACGGCGAGATCCTCGAAAAGGCACCGGCCGTCCCGGTCCTGGTGCGCCGCTGGCCCCTCGTCGTCGGCGGCAACATCGCCGGCGCCTACGGCCAGACCTCCTACGGCGGCCAGCTCGACTACGCCACCGTAGGTCTCAAGGACCCCTCCAAGAGCCAGAGTTGAAGGGAAGCCACCTCGTCATGTCCGCTTCCCCACCCGCGCCCCCACCCGCGCCCGCCCCGGACGCGAACCCGCACACGAACCCGCACACGAACCCGGAAACGGGTGCCGGGCCCGTACTGCCCAGCAGCCCCTGGCGGCTGGTCCGCCGTGAGCTGCGCCGCCGGGCCTCCGTCACCGTCTCCCTGGTCGTCATCGGGCTTTTTCTCGTCATGGCGGCCGCCGCCCCGCTGCTGAGCGCGCTCGGCGGCCGGTCGCCCGACGCCTTCGACAAGTCCGCCGTCGATCCGTACCTGGGCGGTATGCCCATCGGGCCGCTCGGCGGGATCTCCGGCACGCACTGGCTGGGCGTCGAACCGGTCACCGGACGCGACCTGTTCGCCCGCGTCGTGCACGGCGCCCAGGTCTCCCTGCTCATCGCGCTCAGCGCCACCGCGATCGTCGTGGTCGCCGGGACGGTGACCGGGATCGCGGCCGGCTACTTCGGCGGCCGGACCGACGCGGTGCTGTCCCGCCTGATGGACCTCACCATGTCCTTCCCGTCCCTCATCTTCATGATCGCGATGATGTCGGTGGCCCGGGACGTCAACCGGATCCTGCTGATGACCGCCGTCATCGGCCTGTTCGGCTGGCCCGGTATCGCCCGTGTGGTGCGCGGCCAGACCCTCTCGCTCAAACACCGCGAGTACGTCGACGCGGCCCGGGTCGGCGGCTCCGGGCCCTGGCGGATCCTCACCCGTGACATCCTCCCCGGCGTCGCGGGACCCGTCATCGCCTACACCACCCTGATCATCCCCGGCATGATCGCCACCGAGGCGGCGCTGAGCTACCTCGGCGTCGGCGTGCGGCCGCCCACTCCCTCCTGGGGCCAGATGATCGCCGCGAGCGTCGCCTTCTACGACACCGACCCGATGTACTTCGTCATCCCCAGCGCCTGCCTGTTCCTGACCGTGCTGGCCTTCACGCTCCTCGGCGACGCCCTGCGCGACGTCCTCGACCCGAGAGGAGGCCGCGCATGATCCTCTACACCCTGCGCCGCCTCGCCGCCGTCATCGGTGTGCTCGTCGCCGTCGCCGCCGTCACCTTCCTCATCTTCTACGTGCTGCCCTCCGACCCCGCCGCCGCGGCCTGCGGCAAATCGTGCAGCGCCGAGCGCCTGGCGGCGATCCGCGCCCACATGGGCCTCGACCAGCCCCTGTGGCGACAGTTCTGGGACTTCCTCTCCGGCATCTTCACCGGCCGCACCCTGGGCAGCGGCCACTACGCCCTGCGCTGCCACGTCCCGTGCCTGGGCTACTCGTACGAGAACAGCGAGGCCGTCTGGGACCTCCTGATGAACCGGCTGCCGGTCTCCGCCTCGCTCGCCCTGGGCGCGGCGGTGCTGTGGCTGGTGCTCGGCCTGAGCGCCGGGGTGGCCGCGGCCCTGCGCAAGGACACCCTCACCGACCGCGTGCTGATGGTCGGTGCGGTCGGCGCCGCCTCGCTGCCGGTGTACTTCACCTCGATGATGCTGATCTACGGCCTCATCCGGGTGGCCGGCCTGCTCCCGTATCCGAGCTATGTGCCCTTCGGCGACGATCCCGCCCGCTGGGCGTCGAACCTGCTGCTGCCCTGGCTGGCACTGGCCGTCCTGTACGCGGCCATGTACGCGCGGCAGAGCCGCAGTTCGATGATCGAGGCGATGGCGGAGCCGTACATCCGCACCGCGCGCGCCAAGGGCCTGCCGCGCCGCACCGTCGTCGTCAAACACGGGCTGCGGACCGGCATGACCCCGATCCTCACCCTGTTCGGCATGGACCTGGGCGGGCTGCTCGCCGGCGCGGTGATCACCGAGTCCATCTTCGGCCTCCCGGGCATCGGACAGCTCTTCTACGGCGCCCTCTCCAGCGGCGACCAGCCGGTGATCCTCGGGGTGACCCTGCTCGCCGCCACGTTCATCGTCGTCGCCAACCTGGCGGTCGATCTGCTGTATGCCGTTGTCGATCCGCGAGTGAGGCTGTGATGGCCAGCGAGCCCCGTCCGGACGTCAGCGTCGAAGCCAACGCCAACGCCAACGCCACCGATTCCGAACCCCTCCTCTCCGTAAGGGACTTGACGGTCACCTTCCCCACCCCGGAGGGCCCGGTCCGCGCCGTCGACCGCCTCTCCTTCGACGTCGGCCGCGGCCGGACGCTCGGCATCGTCGGCGAGTCCGGCTCCGGCAAGTCCGTCACCTCGATGGCCGTGATGGGCCTGCACACCGGCGCCGAGGTCACCGGATCCGTCACCCTGGACGGCACCGAACTGACCGGACTCGCCGAACGCGAGCTGAACCGGCTGCGCGGCCGACGGATGGCGATGGTCTTCCAGGACCCGCTCTCCAGCCTGCACCCCTACTACACGGTCGGCGAGCAGATCGCCGAGCACCACCGGGTGCACTTCGGCTCGCGCCGTGCCGCGGCCCGTCGACGGGCCGTGGAGATGCTCGCCGAGGTCGGCATCCCGGAGGCGGCACGCCGGGCGGGGGAGTACCCGCACCAGTTCTCCGGCGGTATGCGGCAGCGCGTGATGATCGCCATGGCGCTCGCCTGCGAGCCCGATCTGCTCCTCGCGGACGAACCGACCACCGCGCTGGACGTCACCGTCCAGGCCCAGATCCTGGAGCTGATCGCCCGGATCCAGCAGGAACGCTCCCTCGCCGTCGTCCTGATCACCCACGACCTCGGCGTGGTCGCCCGGGTCGCGCACGAGGTGCTGGTCATGTACGGCGGCCTGGCGGCCGAACAGGCCCCGGTGGAAACCCTGTTCGCCGCTCCGGCCCACCCCTACACCCGCGGCCTGCTCGACTCCCTCCCCCGCCTCGACGACACCGACGACGTCCCACTGCGCGCCATCCCCGGCAGCCCGCCCTCGCTGCTCACCCCCGCGCCCGGCTGCGCCTTCGCGCCCCGCTGTCCGCGCGCGGCGGCGGCCGACACGGACACCCGCGAGCGCTGCACCCGGCTCCGCCCCCGCCTGACCCGCTCCGGCGACCACGCGGTGGCCTGCCATCTGCCGCTCGGAAAGGCCACACCATGACGACGACCCGCACATCCCCGTCCTCATCCGCGTCCCCGCCCCCGGCACCCCGTGCACCGCACCACGACGCGGCCCCGCTGCTGTCCGTACACGACCTGACCGTGACCTACCCGGGCAAACGGGGCCGCAGCGCGCCCATCCGGGCCGTCGACGGTGTCGGCTTCGACATCGCGGCGGGGGAAACCCTGGGCCTGGTCGGCGAGTCGGGCTGCGGCAAGTCCACCACCGGCCGCGCGATCGTCCGCCTCCTGGAGCCGACGAGCGGATCGATCACCTTCGAGGGCCGCGACATCGGCCACCTCACCCAGCGCGCACTGCGCCCGCTGCGCCGCCACGTCCAGATGGTCTTCCAGGACCCCCACGCCTCCCTCAATCCCCGCCAGACCGTCGCCAGGATCATCGCCGACCCGCTGCTGGCACAGGGCACTCCGGCCGACGAGGCGCGCCGCAGGGCCGCCGAACTGATGGACCTCGTCGGGCTGATCCCCGAACACCTCGACCGCTATCCGCACGCCTTCTCCGGCGGACAGGCCCAACGCATCGGCATCGCCCGCGCCCTGGCCACGCGCCCCCGCCTGATCGTCGCGGACGAGCCGGTCTCGGCGCTCGACGTCTCCGTACAGGCGCAGATCGTGAATCTGATGGCGGATCTGCAACGCGAGCTCGGCCTGGCCTATCTCTTCATCGCGCACGACCTGTCGGTGGTCAAGCGGGTCTGCGACCGGGTCGCCGTCATGTACCTGGGTCGCATCGTCGAGACCGGCCCGAAGGAGCGGGTGTACGCGGCCCCCGCCCACCCCTACACCCGGGCCCTGCTGTCCGCCGTCCCCCTGCCCGATCCGGTCGCCGAGCGCACCCGCGAACGGATCACCCTGCCCGGCGACCCGCCCAGCCCGGCAACACCCCCGCCCGGGTGCCCGTTCCACCCCCGCTGCCCCAAGGCCCAGACCGTCTGCCGGACCGAACTTCCGGCCCTGAAGCCCTCGGCGCCCGGGGCGGCACGGCGGGTGGCCTGCCACTTTCCGGAGGCGGGCTGAGGCGGAACGGGACGCGGTCACCGGAGCCGAAGGTGGTCCTCGTGATGGGGTTGTCCTCACCCTCACATGGTGGCCCACCCGATGGTCAACGGCATGTGCCGTCGGCACTCTTGTCGTAGGAACGCAGGCCACTTGAAGGATCACCAAGGGGGAACCGTGGATCGTCCCATGGAGCGCGCTCTCGCGCGCCGCACGCTGCTGGTCGGCGCGGCGGGAGCCGGTGCGGCAATCGTGTGGGGAGCGGCGGGCAGGGCCGCCGCCTTCGGGTGGGGACGGCCCGTGGCGCAACGGGTGGTGGACGCCGAGGTGGCGCGTCTGGAGCGGGGGCTGGTCGCACTGCGGCGGGACATCCACCGGCACCCCGAGGCGCCTGGTCAGGAGCGGCGCACGGCCGGTGTGGTGGCCCGGGAGCTGCGGGCGGCCGGGCTGAGCGTCACCACGGGGGTGGGCGGCCACGGCGTCGTCGGCGTCCTGCGGGGCGCGCGTCCGGGCCGGACCGTCGCGTACCGGGCGGACATGGACGCGGTGCCGCCCAAGGACATCGTCGGGGGAGGCCCGGCGGCGGCCCACGTCTGCGGACACGACATCCACATCACGGTGGCGCTCGGCGTCGCGCGGGTCCTGGCGCGGCTGCGGCAGCAACTGAGCGGAACGGTGGTCTTCCTCTTCCAGCCTGCCGAGGAGTCCTTGTCCGGCGCCCAAGCAGTGATCGACGCGGGCGTGCTGGAGCGCACTGGCGTGGAGGAGATCCACGCGCTGCACTGCGGGCCGTTCCCCGTCGGCCAGTTCGCCGTCACCGGGGGCTTCGGGTTGCCGGGCCAGGACAAGGCCGAGGTGACGCTCTCCGGGCCGGCCGCGCCCGATGCCGCGCGGCGACTGGCCGCCGAGATCGGCGCGCTCGCCACGGTGGCACTGCCACAGACGCCCGCGGACCTGGAGCGGTTGGTCGCCGAGGCCCGGACGCCCCACGGGCCGCTGGCCCGGTACGTGGCTGTCCGGGCCCGAGCAGCGGAGGTCACGGTGAGTGTGTCCTACCGTTGCTGGCCGCAGGAGCGCTACCTGGAGGTACGCGAGGACATTCGCCACCTGGCCGCCTCCTACGCGGGAGCCGGGGTGAGCTTTCCCGCCGAGCCCTTCCCGGCCATGGTCTGCCCCGAACGCGACGCCCGTGTGCTCGCCCACCATCTGCGGCGCGCACTCGGCCGGGATGCGGTGACCGAGCTCCATGCCGCCTTCCCGCCCTTCAGCGGCGAGGACTTCGCCCTCTACCTGGAGCGCGTCCCCGGCACGTTCACCTTCCTCGGCGTCCGTGCCCCCGGCGCATCCCTCACCACCAGCTACCCGCACTACCCTGACTTCGCCCCGGACGAGCGCGCCATCCCCCTAGGCATACGGGCAATGGCAGGCTGGATCGCGGAACGGACCCGGACCTAAGACTTGGTGACCCGCACCGTGTCCCCGGCGCCGTCCGAGCGCAGCACATCGATCCGCACCCCCGCGCCGGGATCCGTGAACGACTCACCGGCCTGGTACGGCGCGTCGTCCAGGGGCCGGCAGCCACTTGCCGGTGGGGCGTCGGGTCGGGCGTCCATCACCCGGATGGGGCCCTCGCCGGTTTTCACGGACGAGTCGACCTTGTAGACGAGGGCGCCGGTCGCGCACAGGCCCGTGTCCGCCCGGACCGGGCGCCGGGATTCGACCACGTAGGCAGACGTGGGGCCGGTGCGGATCACGGCCATCTTGGTGCCGCCGCCGTACTCGACGGGGCTGAGGCGGACGGTGTCGCTGCCCGCCGAGGCGCGGCAGGCGACCTGGTTGTCGCCGGTCCAGCCGAGTTTCCACGACTCCCAGCCGAAGTACTGCGGCCCGGCGCCACTGATCAGGCCCATGACATCCCAGCCGCCCACGAAGCGGTGGGCGTCGGTGCCGGCGTCGAAGGCGTAGAGGTCGGGCAGCCCGAAGGTGTGCGCGGTCTCGTGGCCGACCAGTTTGGGCCCCCAGTGCCACATGTCCTGGCCGAAGGTGACGGACCACTTGATGCGCTTGCCGTCGGCGACCACGCCGGCCGTGCCCGGCTCGTAGATGTACGTCGGTGTGAAGGAGATGGCCGAGGCGTTCTTGGTCGGCATCACGTACACCATGTCGTACCGGGAGAAGTCCACCTGCCGGTCCGCGGCGGCCACCGCGTCCCTGATGTACGCCTCGTGCGCCTCATGGCTGAAGCCGCGCTGGAAGTGGTAGTCCGTCGAGTTGTGGGGCATCCGCACCCACTGCCGGTACTGGGTGATGGCCAGCCACGCCTTGCCGTACGACGCCTGCCACACCCAGTTCGCGCCGGGCGTGACCTGTGCCGCGTCGTGGGCGGGGGACTCGGTGGCGGGGGCGTCCGGGAAGTCCACGAAGATCATGGCGGCCTTGATGGTCCCGGTGGGCCGCTGGAAGACGGAGCGGTCGGTGTCGTGGCCCTCGTCCGTCCACCCGGTGGCGCCCGGCAGCGCACAGTCGGCGGCGCCGTGCCGGGAGGAGGACGGCGCGGATATGGCGCGGGACTTGGGGGACGCCTGCGGGGATACGGGGGAGGCCGTGGCGTATGTCATCCCGGCGAGGACCAACAGCGGACCGGCGACCGCCGCGGACAGCAGCGCCGCTCGCCTCCCGGGGGATACGGCCGGGAATTTCATGGCTCGGAATCTCATGGCCGGGGAACCTCCACGTGCGTAGGGTGTGCAGAGGGAGTGCGTAGGGTGTGACATTTCACATAAGGCTGAGGGGTGTGACGCCCTGCCGGGAAGCTCCCGCAGGTCCATAACATCCGCGCCATGGATCTGGAGATACGGCACCTGCGGGTGGTGTGCGCCATCGCCGAAGCCGGCAGCCTGACCAGGGCCGCCGCGGCACTGCGGATGACCCAGCCGGGCCTGAGCGCCCAGCTCCGGCGGATCGAAAGGCTCCTGGGCGGCACGCTGTTCGACCGTCGGCGCGCCGGGGCCACGCCCACCCCGCTCGGCGAACTCGTCCTCTCCCGGGCACATGCCGTCCTGCCGGGCGTCGACCAACTCCTCGCCGACACCGACCGGGCCGTCCGGCGCGCCACCGCCCCCACCCGTCTGCGCATCGGCTCCGTCGGCGCCCCGCTTCTCGGCCATCTCCTCCTTGCCGTACGGGAGTTGCTGCCCGACGCGGAGGCGACGGCCCGCTGTCAGTACGCCCCCGCCCCGCTGCTGGACGACCTCGGCGCCGGCCGACTGGAAGCCGCCGTCCTCGGCGACCACCCCGGCCAGGAGCCACCGCCCCGGGACGGGGTCCTCCTGCACCCGCTCGTCACCGAGCCCGTCTTCGCGCTGCTGCCCGCGACCCATCCCCTGGCCGGCCAGGAAGAGGTCGGCCTGGCCCGGCTGGCCGACGAGGACTGGGCCGCGCCCCGGCCGGACAGCGACCGCACGCGGGAGTACTGGTCGTCGGTCTTCAGCCTGGCCGACCGGCACCCCCGTATTCCGTACGAGGCCGAGGGGCGGCAGCTCATCGAGATCGTCCGCGCGGGGCTGGCGGTGAGCCTGTGCCAGGCCACCTTCATCGAGGTCCCCGGCGTCGCCGTCCGCCCGCTGACCGGAAACCCGCTGTGGTACCGCCATGTGCTGGCCTGGCACCGCGACGGCCCGCTGGCCCGGCACGGTGCGACGATCCTGCGGCGGGTGCGCGACGGCTACCTGGACACCTGCGCCGACAGCCCCGTGTACGCACGCTGGCGCGAGCGGTACCCGGGGGCGGCGCAACCGCTGGTCTGAATCGCCGTCACCGTACGGTGCGGACCGGGACCCCGTCGCCCGTCCGACCCCCGGAAGGGTCACGCGCCCAGGTGGACCTCCAGGGCCGCGCGCACGCCGGACTCCAGCGCCCCCTCGATCCACGCGGGCTTGAGGGACGTGTGGTCGCCGGCGAAGTACAGCGGTCCCTCCCGGGTACCGACGTCCGGGAACAGACCGGTGTGCTGGCCCGGCAGCAGTACGGATGCCTCGCCGTTGGAGTAGGGGTTGCACAGCCAGCTCTGGGTCCGGCCGGCGCCGGTGTAGAACACCTCGATGCGCTGCCCGTAGACCTCCTGGAGGCCGCGCAGGGCGTGGGGATAGCGGGCCTCGTCGTCGAGGGAGTCCCAGCGCATCGCGTCATCGGCCCAGGTGTAGGAGGCCAGGACCACGCCGCCCCGGCAGTCGTCGATGGGGTTGGAGGGGTGGAACACGAACCGGTTGGCGTTGTCGGAGACGGAGCCGCCGCCCCGCACGCCGACGGCCGGCGGCTGGTCGCGGGTGATCCAGCGGTTGGCCGCGTAGTGGACTCGCTGGGCCCGGGAGATGTGCCCGCCCGGGACCGACGGGTGCTTGCCCAGCAGGGAGCCGTCGTCGGGCGCCTTGCCGGCCCGGAAGTCGTCGTGCAGGCCCGGCCGGATGCGCTCCAACTCGGTCCGCCACTGGTCTTCGTCGAACTCCCACCAGCGGCGGCTGAACTCCAGCAGCACCTTGGTGGCCGCGTCGTAGTGCAGCTCCACGATGGCCCGCCGCTTGCCGTAGGAGAGGGCGGGCAGGATCTGCATCTGCCGCAGACCGGAGAACGGCGCGGTGACGATGGCGACATCACCGGTGTACGACCGGCGGTCCGGATCGGCACCGTCTTCGGAGACGGTGTCCACCCATACCCGCGGGCCCTCCTTCGACACATGGGTGGCATCGCTCTGGCCGAGGCGCTGGGCATCCGGGTCGAAGTATTCGATCCGGGTGACGCGGCGGCCGAAGTGCACGTCGTCCCTGACGTTCTCCAGCATCCCGTCGGCCAGCGTGGCGGTGCCGCCCTCCAACTCGTAGAACCTGGTACCGGGGTTGATCAGCACCGCGTCCAGAAAGCTGTGCAGGAAGGACAGCGACAGCCGGGAGGTCATGTCCTCCAGGGTGCCGATCAGGTTGATGGTGCGCTGCGTGAGCTTGGCCTTCTCGGACAGGAACCGCTGCATCGACCAGTCCCCGTACTGCCGGATGATGCGTACCCAGCCCTCCAGCGCCTCGGACGGCTCCTTGTCCCGCCACTTACCGTTCCTGAAGACGCTGAACTCCTCGCGGACGTCCTTGATGGCCGCGTCCAGGATGTCGCGAGCCGCGGTGTCCAGATACTCCTCCTGCACCCCGAAACTGCGGTTGACGGGGCGGGGATCGGCCGCGTACGCGGAGCGGCGCATCCGGACGCCGTTGACCACGATCCACGCGTTGTCCCGCGGCTTCCCGCTCCCCGACCCGGCGTGCGAATCCTCCCCGACCAGGCGGAAGTCCAGCTTCTTGATCTTCAGCTCGTCGATGAGCGCCATCAGCATCGCGTGGCTCTCCGGCAGCCGCATCGCACCCGCCTCGGCGTGCAGCCGGGGATCGGAGAAAGGCTGCTCCGCCTTCTCATGGCCGCCCGTCCGGAAGGTCTTGATACGACCCCCGGCCCGGTTGGCGTTGGCCTCCAGCACCGTGACGGAATGCCCGGACCGCTTGAGCAGAAAGGCGGCGAGCATCCCCGCGGGCCCTGCACCGACGATCAGGACGCGCTGGGGCTTGCCGCCGGAGCGCGGCAGCTTCTTGGTGCGCAGGATGTGTACGTAGTCCGCCTTGAGCGGTTTGTTGCTCTTGTCCATGACCATGATGGCGCGGGCGACGGTGCGCGCGCGGTCGTCATCGTCGGCCGACACCAGTACCGGCGCCTTCGGGGTGGCGGCCGTGGCCGCGGGAGCGACGGGCCAGACGGGCAGACCGGCGGCGGCGAGGGAGGCGGCGGATGCGGTGGTGAAGGTCCGTCGGGTGGGAGCCGATTCGGTTGCAGGCGAGGGATCTTGAGGGTTCGTCATGGCGTGAGAGTGGCGTCGTCGTCGCCGGGTCAAAGGCGCGCTGCGTGCGGTGTGCATGCGGTACATGGCGTAGCGGGAGGCCGGTCGGCGCAGGTGGCGACGTATGTGCCGCGACGGTACGGCACCCATGGGCGATCACTCGGATGAGTCATATTGTCTGTGACGCTATGAAGTGCGCATTCACTCAAAGTGGTGTTCCGGAGGGGTGTGCGGAGTGTGTGGCGCTCGGGCCAACTGCCCTATGGCCTGAGCCGGTTGACGCCTGTTCCCGCAGAGTTTCCCTATTCTTTCTGGACACCTGCCTACTCATCAGTAGGGTGAGCGCGGCGGACGCGCCCGGCAGGCGGGCTTGACAACGAAGTGCCGCCATGGAGAAGGGGACTTCATGAGCGGGATGGGCCGTCGGCGGTTTGTGTCGGGGATATCCGGGGCGGTGGCGGGGGCCGCGCTGTGGCAGGGGTTCACGCCCGGGCGGGCCTCGGCGCAGGAGCGGGCCCTGGCGCTCACGGCGGCACGGGCGGTGCGGACGGCCGGAACGACCCTCGAACAGGCCGCGACGCCGACCGGCGACGGGCCGTACAAGCGGCTGGTGGCCGGGCCGGGCTGGCCGCTGGTCGTGCGCGCCGAGCTGGCCGGCGCGGCATCCGGGCGGGACGACCGGCGTACCGGGCTCGCCTCCTTCGTGCAGTTCACCGACCTGCATCTGACGGACACCGAGTCGCCGGTGCGGTTCGAGTACCTGGCGCGGTTCAACGACAGCGCACACCGGCCGCAGGAGGCGCTGACCGTGCGGGGCGCCTCCTCGCTGGTCGAGCGGGTCAACCAGGTGCGCCAAGGCCCGTACACCGGCCTCCCGTTCAGCATGGTGATGGCGACCGGTGACAACACCGACAACCACGAGCGGCTCGAACTCGACTGGTATCTGAGCGTCATGAGCGGCGGCCGGATCACCCCGAACAGCGGCGACCTCGCGCGCTACGAAGGCGTGCAGAACTCGGGAAGCGCGCAGTACTGGAACCCCGAATCGTCCCTCCAGGACGCCTACAAGGCCAAAGGTCTGCCTCATATACCCGGCTTCCTCGGCGGCGCGATACGCCCCTTCGACGCACCCGGCCTGCGCGTTCCCTGGTACACCACGGTCGGCAACCACGACGACAGCATCGAGGGCAGCCTGCCCGACCTCGGCCTGCTGAACGACCTCTACACCGGCTCGCGCAAGGTGGAGGGCTGCGACGACGCGACCGCTGCACGGCTGGCCGACGCGGTGCTGCACGACCCGGGCCAGGCCGTCGTCCTGCTGAGCAAGTTGCTGACCGGCGGCGGTGCGATCCGCACGGTCACCCCCGACGAGCGGCGCCACCCGTTCACCCCCACCGAGTTCGCCCAGGCGCACCTCAACCCCGCGTACACCGGCCCCGGCCCCGCGGGTCACGGCTTCACCCAGGACACCGTCAGCAGCGGGCACCTCTACTACACCTTCGACCTCTCGGACGGCGTCCTCGGTATCAGCCTCGACACCACCAACCGTGCCGGTTTCGCGGACGGCTCGCTCGGCACCGGCCAGCTGACCTGGCTGGAATCGGTCCTCAAGGCGCACTCCGGCCGCTGGTACGACGCCGACGGCAACCTGGTGCGCGGCGGCTCCGACGGCCGTCTCGTCGTCCTCTTCAGCCACCACACCAGCAGCACGATGGGCAACCTGCTCCCCGACCCGTACCACCCGTTCGAGGGCCGCCACGGCGGCGACGAGCTGGTGGCCCTGCTTCAGCGCTTCCCGAACGTGGTGGCCTGGGTCAACGGCCACACCCACACCAACCAGATCACCGCGCACGGCCACGCCGTCCCCGAGCGGGCCTTTTGGGAGATCAACACCGCCTCCCACGTCGACTACCCGCACCACGCCCGGATCATCGAGGTCGCCGACAACCGGGACGGGACGCTGTCGCTGTTCACCACGCTCATCGAGTCCGCCGCCCCGTACCGGACCGATTTCACCGACACCTCCGACCCGGGCCTGGCCGCCCTCTACCGCGAGCTGGCCTACAACGACCCCTACGCCACCCCCGCCGCCCGCATGGGCGCCGCGGCCGACCACAACACGGAGCTCCTGCTCACCAAGCCCGCTACGTAGCCGACGACGGGCCGTACGGGGCTGGCAGGCCCGTACGGATCCATTACTCTGGGTAACTGTGCAGGTCAGAGCCTTCCTCCGGCGATTGTCACGATCCCTTTCGGTGATCGAGATGTCGCTGATACACGATCTTGGGGCGACTGAAACGGGCGTTGCCTAACTTTCCGGGCATGGGTGCTTCTCGGCCCCATACCGGGCCGATCACTCTCGGCCATCCCACGCATCCGCGAAGGAGCAGTCATGCCCAAGCAAGCCATCACCCGTGCCCGTCGCATCAAGCACAAGGGGCTGCGCACCGGCCTCACCGTCGCGATAGCCGGCGCCGCCGTTGCCCTCCCGGCCGGTGCCGCGTTCGCCATGCCGACGGACTACACCAAGGAGGTCAAGGTCGATAACGGCGACACCCTCAAGCTGGACGGCTTCGGCAAAAAGGTCACCATCTCGGATCCCGAGCACGGCGTCACGGGTTCGCTGAGCCAGAACCACCGCGGCCCGGTGGAGAGCCACATGGACACGAACGGGACGTACACGCTGGTCTTCCCGAAGCCCGCGGCGCAGGCCGACGCCACGCCCAAGGTCGTCTACAAGCACGACGGCAAGACCGTGAAGACCTTCAGCCTCCCGCAGGCCCCGGCCGACCTGGGTCGCTGACCTCGGCCGACCGCCCGGCTCACGGCGGGCCCCCCGGCTGGACTCTCCAGCCGGGGGCCGCCTCGCCGTGCGGCCAACGCCCCCTCGGCGGCCGCCCCCTGCGCACAAGAAATCCACAAAGAGCGCCCGTACGCTCCTGACCGTCGAGCTTCAGAGACGTCATATGCCGAGGCGTCGAACCTCAGAGTCGCAGTGGAAAGCGGTGATGTCCTTATGCCGGAAGGGCGCTCCTGTACGGGCCTCAGCACCCTCACCGCCGTTGAGCCAGGCGAACTGCGGCTCCCCCTCAGTGGCTGGTCACTGCGCATCGCGCGGGGCTCCGCGGACCGGCCGGCCCTGGAGGTGCACAGCCCGGCCGGGCTCATCGATGTGTCCGTCGTGGGCACGCTCAGCGTCTCCCCGCTCAGGGGCGGCCGCCACAGCGGCCGTTCGGAGAGATGCTGGTCGCTGGCGTGGGGGCAGTTGCCCCCCGACGCCGATGTGGTCGAGGCGTCCTTCCGCGGGTGGCGGCGCAGCCTGAGCGTTCAGGCGTACACGGTGGCCGACGCTTTCTGGGTCGCCGAGGTCGGCGACCGGTTCCGCTCGGTGACGTGCTCCGCGGGCACCACCCGCACCACGAGGCGGGTGGTCAAGGAGCCCCGGCTGCGGGGGAGTTGACGGAAGGTTGCTCGTGGGCCCGGTCGGCGAGCGCGCGCAGCTGGCCGGCATAGGTGCTCCAGGCGTCGCGGGTGAGGAAGTGGCCGACGCCGGGCAGGGTGCGCAGCCGGGCGCCTGCGACGGCGGCGGCGATGTCGTGCGCGGCCGCCACGCGCAGCAGCGGGTCGCCCTCGCCGTGCAGTACCAGGGTCGGCGCGGCGATCCGGGCGAGCGCCCCGCCGCTCCACTTCGCGCCGATCTGGCGGGCTTGGGCCTTGTCGTCGCGGAAGCTGGAGACCTGGTGCGCGGCCTCCTTGTCCACGAACTCGCGCACATCGCGCTCATCGACGGCCTGGCCGGGTGCGGCCAGGAGGCGGGCGACCGCCACGGCCAGGGCCATATCGCCGTGCGGGGTCTCGGGGTGGTGCAGCCGAGCGAAGCGCGCCACGGGCGCCAGGCGCAGATAGCGCAGGATGCTCAGGCCCTTGGCGTCGCTGGGCACGGCGGAGGAGGTGGTGAGGCTCAGCGCGCGGTTCGGGTGGCGGATCGCGGTGCGCTGCGCCACGAGCCCTCCCAGCGAGTGACCGAAGAGGTGGGCGCGCTCCCAGCCGAGAGCGTCGAGAACGGCGACCGCGTCGTCGGTGAGGTCCTCGGAGCTGTAGGCCGGGGCCGCGCGGCGCAGCAGGGCCTTGATCGGCGGACCGATGCTCCGGTCCGGCAGGTGGCTGGATTGGCCGGCGTCGCGCTGGTCGTAGGCCGCGACGTGGAAGCCGCGGCGCACCAGCTCGTCCACCAGCCCGTCCGGCCACCAGAACCGTGAGGTGCCGAGGCCCATGACCAGCAGCAGCGGGTCGCCGCCCGCGCCGCCGAGGTCCTCGAAGGCGATCCGTATCGCTCCGTTGTGCGCGTAGTGCGTCATCACGCTCAAGCCTCTCCCCTTCGATCATTCGCAAACGGCGTTCGCGAACACCGTATGCGATGGATAGGCTGGCGGCAATGCGGGAGGTGGCAACGCGGGAGGAAGCAGTGGCAGGACAGCAGGAACCGGTGATCTGGATGCGGCCGGAGCGGGCACCGGTCGGACGCCCGGCGGAGCGCAGCCGCGCCGAGATCACCGCTGCCGCGGTGGAACTGGCCGACCGCGAAGGGCTGGAGGCCGTCTCCATGCGTCGTATCGCCTCGGTCCTGGGCACCGGCGCCGCCTCGCTCTACCGTTACGTGGCCACCCGCGACGACCTGCTCGACCTGATGACCGACAGCGCCGCAGGCGAATACCAGCTGCCCGCGCCCAGCGGCGACTGGCTGGGGGACCTGCTTGCCGTCGCCCGCCAGGGCCGGCAGATCATGCGTCGCCATCCGTGGCTGCCGGCCATGGTCATGGGCCGCCCCGCCCTCGGCCCACACGGCATCGACCTGCTGGAGCACGTGCTCGACGTGCTCGCCGACCACCCGGCAGACCCCGCCCGCAAGGTCGAGGCATTCGCCCTCCTCAGCGGCCTGACCGCGCTGTTCGTCGAGAACGAGACGGCTGCCGCGGACACCGGCGCCACGCGCCGAGCCGCCTACCTCCGCCACGTGGCCGCCGCAGGGCATCACCCCCGTATCACCGCCCTGCTCGCCGCTCTCCCGCCCGACGACGACACCCCCCGCGACCGCTTCGACACCGTCCTCGCCCGTTCCTTGACCGGGGTCCTGGGCTGACATCCGCGGCGGTTGAGGTAGCTGGGCAGGAGGCGACGGGTCACCAGGGGCCTCCGCCCCGCTCGGTGGGCGTGGGGGAGACGGCGCCGTCGCGATCGGCCGGTGGGACCAGACGGAAGCCGATGCCGCGGATGTTCTCGATCCACGAGGAGTCGCCGAGTTTGCGGCGCAGCGCGGCGATGTGGACGTCCAGGGTCTTGGTCGGGCCGAAGTAGTTCGGTTCCCAGGCCGTATCGAGGATCTGCTGGCGGGAGCAGACGGCTCCGGGGTCCTCGGCGAGGCAGAGCAGCAGGTCGAACTCTTTGGGCGCCAGGGCGATCGGCGAGCGGTTCAGACGGACCTGGCGGGTGCGGCGGTCGATGGTCAGCGGACCGATCTGCTGGACGCCCGAGCCGCCTGCGGGGCCCGGCTCCGTATCGCCCCCAGCGGGGACCGTGGGCCGGGCACGGCGGGTCACGGCGCGGATCCGGGCCACCAGTTCCCGTACGCCGAACGGCTTGGACAGATAGTCGTCGGCGCCCAGTTCCAGGCCGAGCACCCGGTCGACCTCGTCGTCCCTGGCGGTGATCATGATGATCGGCACCGGGGACCGGGCGCGCAGGGCCCGGCAGACGTCGAGGCCGTCCATATCGGGGAGCCCCAGGTCCAGCAGCACCATCGCGGGCTCCGGGGCGGACAGGCCGGCGCCGCCGGTCCGGGCGTGTTCCACGGTGAATCCGAAGCGGCGCAGTCCTTCCATCAACGGTCCGGCCACCCTGTCGTCGTCCTCGATCAGCAAGACACGCATGTCGACAGGCTCACAAACGCCGGGCGCACCGCGCGGCGCAATCGCGGGAACCTCCCCCGAGTCAGTGACCGCCGGATCTTGCGGGTGGCCTCTTGTGAACGGCGTTTTAAGGGCGCCTTCAGGAACAGGTAGTACGCTGCGCCGCGCACTGGTCAGCCATTCCGACGTACAGGACGGGGATTCCGCATGACGGAACAGCAAACGGAAGGCCGTATACCGTCGGTGAGCCGACGCCGGCTACTGGCCGGACTGGCGGCGGCGCCCGTGGCACTCGCGGGCTGCGGCCGCAAGGGCTCCTCCGACCCCCTCCACCTGGCGCGTTCCCAGGCCACCACCACGGTCATGATCATCCGCCACGGCGAGAAGCCCGACAAAAGCCACCCCGGCTACGACGAACACGGCCACAAGGACCCCCACTCCCTCACCCGGCGCGGGTGGGCCCGGGCCCGGGCACTGCCGAAGCTGTTCGACCCGCCGAAGGGCCGGGCCCCCGTCCCCGGTCTGATGCGCCCCAAGACCCTCTACGCCGCCACCGACAAGGGCCCGCTGTCCGGGGGCCACCGTATGCGGCAGACCGTGACGCCGCTGGCCCAACAGCTGGGCATCAAGCTCGACTTGACCTTCGCCGAGTCCCAGGAAGCGGCCCTGGCGAAGGCCGCGGTCGCCGCCCCCGCACCGGTGCTGATCTGCTGGGAGCACTCCCGTATTCCGGCCATCGTCGATGCCCTCGGCGCATCCGGCACCGGTGTACCCGGTGAGTGGCCGGACCGCTTCGACCTGGTCTGGGTCTTCACACACGCCCACGGCAAGTGGACCTTCCGCCAGGTGAACCAGCACCTGCTTCCCGGAGACGCCTGAGCTGCCCGCGTCAAGGAAAATCAGCGGGCAGCCGCACCTGGAACACGGCCCCTCCGCCGGGGGGTTGGCGTACGGCGATGTCACCGCCGTGCCTCCGTACGACGTCGCGGGCGATGGCCAGGCCGAGGCCGGCGCCGCCGTCGTCGCGGCTGCGGGCGTCGTCGAGGCGCACGAACCGTTCGAAGATGCGCTCCCGTTCGGCGGACGGCACGCCCGGACCGTCGTCGGCGACCTCTAGCACCGCGTCCGCCCCCTCGGTGCGCAGTGCCACAAAGACCGTGCCGGCGGCGTGCCGCTGGGCATTGTCCAGCAGGTTTCCCAGGACGCGGGCGAGTTGTCTGCTGCTGCCCCGCACCCGTGCCGGGCCGGCGATGCGTACGTCGGCGGGGAGGGCGTCCGTGCGCCGCGCCACCTCCTCGCGTACCAGGTCGTCCAGGGCGACGGAGGTGCCCTGCGGTTGCTCTTCCGCGTCGAGCCGGGCGAGCAGGAGCAGATCGGCCGCCAGGTGCTGAAGCCGCACGGTATCGGCCACCGCGCCGTCCAGGTCCAGCAGTTCGGGGTGGGCGGCGGCGACTTCGAGCTGGGTGCGCAGGGAGGCGATGGGGCTGCGCAGTTCGTGGGAGGCGTCGGCGACGAAGCGGCGCTGCTGTTCGACGGAGGCTTCCAGCGCGGCCAGGGTCTCGTTGGTGGTTGCCGCCAGCCTGGCCACTTCGTCGTGGGACGCGGGTTGGGGCACGCGACGGGTGAGGTCGCCGGCACCGGTGATGGCCGACAGCTCGCCGCGGATGGCCTCGACCGGACGCAGGGCGCGCCGGGTGACGAGCCAGGTCACGCCCGCAACGACGGCCAGCAGCAGGGGCAGGCCGATGAGCATCGAGCGGACCACGGTGCCGACGGCGTCGTACTGGGTGGCCAGCGGCGCGCCCGCGTAGACCGTGGCGGTCTCGCCCGCGGGGCTGGTCGCGGCGACGGCGGCGAAGCGGTAGTCCGCCGTGTCGTCGTCCACGGTCGCGGTGCCGGTGGAGTGGTGGGCCTTGCCGGAGACCTTGCCGCGGGCCGGGGGCTTGACGTCGTCCTCGTCGTGGTCGTCGCCGTCGTCGTCGCTCCTACCGGGCGTGGTCCCGGTGGGGGAGGGGGTCACCTTCGTCGTACGGGTGCCGGTGCCGGTGATCGCGCGGAGGTCCTCGCTCACCGCGCGCACCACCTCGTTGTCGTCGACCACCTGCACGGGGTTGTCCTCGTGGTCGGGCAGCTTGAGCCTGCCGTACGGTGTGCCGGTCGCGAGCTGCGAGGCGACCTGGCGCGCGGCCACCTCCGCCTGGAGGTCCGTTTGCGAGGTCAGATTGCTGCGCAGCGCCAGCACCACGGCGACTCCCGCGGCGACCAGGGCCACGGCGACGACGGCGGTCGCGAACAAGGAGGTGCGGGCGCGGACGGAGCGGAAGGGGCGTCTCATCGGGGACCGCTCTCGGGGGTGAGCCGGTAGCCGGCACCGCGTACGGTCTGGATCGACTTCCGGCCGAACGGTGCGTCGATCTTGCGGCGCAGCGCGCTCACGTACACCTCGACGATGTTGGGGTCGCCGTCGTACGCGAAGTCCCAGACGTGTTCCAGGATCTCCGCCTTGGACACCACATGCCCGGCCCGCAGGGCGAGTTGTTCCAGTACGGCGAACTCCTTGGCGGTCAGCTCGACCGGCGCCGCACCGCGCGTCACGTGCCGGGCCGCCGGGTCGACGACGAGGTCGCCGACGGTCAACGCGCGCTGCCCGCCGCGGGAATGGCGCCGCAACAGGGCGCGGATCCGGGCGAGGAGCACGACATAGGAGAAGGGCTTGGTCAGATAGTCGTCGGCACCGGTGTCGAGGCCCTCGGCCTCGTCGTACTCGCCGTCCTTGGCGGTGAGCATCAGGACCGGGGTGTCGTCCCCGGCCGCGCGCAAGGCGCCGCAGACTCGGTAGCCGTTCATGCCGGGCAGCATGATGTCGAGCACGATCAGGTCGTAGTCGTGCTCGGTGGCCTGGTGCAGGCCCTCGGCGCCGTCATGGACGACATCGACGGCGAACCCTTCGGCCGCCAGCCCCTTGGCCAGGGACTGCGCGAGCCTCTTCTCGTCCTCCACGATGAGCAACCGCATGCGACCAGCCTCCCAAACCGAACCTGAAGACGGCTTCAGGTGGCTTCAGCCTGGCTTCAGGATCGCTCCGGCACGGTGGAGCCATCGACCAGCCCGGTCGCTTCGACCACCTCGGTCACCGACGCCGTACGGGAGGAACCCCCATGAAGCGCAAGATCGCCATCGCCACCGCCGCCGCAGCCCTGCTGATCGGCGGCGGAGTGACCACCGGCGTCGCCCTCGCCACGGACGGCGGCGGCCGCGGCCCGCACACCGAGGCGGCCGCATTCGGCGACCACGACGACCGGGGCGGCAGTGACGATCGCGACGGTGGTGTCGATCACGGCGGTGGCGGCGATCGCGGCGGCGACGACACCGCACTGGCCAAGGCCGCGAAGACCTCCGTCCAACAGGCCGTCGACGCCGGGCGGCAGGCCGCCCCGGGCACGGTCACCTCCGCCGAACTCGACCACGGCACACACGGCCCGGTCTGGAGCGTCGAGACCCTCGCGCACAACGGCACCGAACACGAGGTGACCGTGGACGCCGCGAACGCCGAGGTCCTCGGCAACCGCACCGACCCCGACGACGACCGGGAGGGCGCCGACCTGAAGGCCGTCCAGGCGCTCAGGACGGACCCCCGCGGCGCCGTCACGGCGGCGCTGGCCAAGGCACCCGGCACCGTCACGTCCGTGGAGCTCGACCACGAACGCTCCGCCGTCTCCTGGGAGGTCGAGATCCAGGGGAAGAACGGTGTCGAGCACGACGTGACCGTGAACGCCTCCACCGGCAAGGTCACCTCGGCTTCCGTCGACCACGACGACTGACACTCCGCGTTGTCAGTGGGCCGTTGGACAATTCCCTTCATGGCCCACACCTTTCCCCTGACCCTGCCCGCTTCGATGGTGGCGGCCCACCGCGTCGATCTGACCGCCAAGCCCGCCGAGGGCCTGCGCGTCGCGGTGTTCGACGTCGCGGCCGCCCCATCCGGTGAGACATACGTGCTGTACGGCGCGCGGCGCTATCGGACGTCGATCCCGTCCGGGGACGACCCCGCCGAACGGAACTTCACCTACGGCATCATCAGCCGGTACGCGCCGGACGGTTCCCCCTCGGACACGGCACTGTTCGCCCAGCCCCATCCGGACGGTTCCCCCTCGGCGATCCCTGAGGCCGGGGACATGACCCTGGCGATACTCCCCGACGGTACGGTGGCGCTCAGTGAGAAGCCGGGCAGTACGTTCCTGATCTCCGCCGACCTGAGCCGTGTTCTGGAGGCATGGCGGCTGCCCTTCGGCTACTCCGCCGAGGAAACCGCATCGGGCGACCCGTACGCCGCCTCCCTCTCCGTCACCCCGTCCGGGAGGCTGCTGGGCGTCACGTCCGAGTACGGGCTGAGCAACTGGGCCGGGGCGCGGCCCAACATCGTCGCCCTCTCGGAGCCCGGGAGCACCCTGATCCCCGGTGCCAAGGCCACGCTGCGGGCCATCGCCTCCCTCGACAACCGGGCCTCCCGGCAGACGGATGCCGATCTGCGGCCACATGTGCGCTTCCGGGAGGCACCGGTCGGCCGGGACAACCGGCCCTCGCCCTCCCTGGCCGAGCTGGTCTCGTCGTCCACCGCGCGCCCCCACGACTACTGCGACTGCACGCTCGGCCGGCCGGCACCGCTCGGCGACGACCTGTTCGTCGTCCCGGTCTTCAGCCCGATCTACCGCTCCGGCAACCGGGGCGCGCCGTTCACCTTCGCCCTGCTGGACGACCACGGCCGGATGACGGGGCGCCTGGAGGGGCTGGACCCCTACAAGGACAGCCCCTACACCGGCTTCTGCTTCTCCGTGGTCGCCGACCCGCACCGGAAGCGGGCCTTCCACCTGAACCGGTACGGCCTCTACGCCTGGAGCGCGGACGGCCGGCTGCGAGCCGTAATGTCCACCCAGGACAAGGCGCTGAAGGCCCTCACCCACTTCGCCCTGATGGCCTGCACCCCCGCCGGCGAACTCCTCCTCGTCCACCGCAAGCAGAACCTGCTGCTGCGCGTGCCGGTGCCGGAGGATCTGTGCGAGCTGCCCTCGGCCGTGGAGGCCGCGCTGCGGACGTACGGGACCCAGCGCACCGCCCTGAAGAAGCGCTTCGCCCCCGTGGGGTGGCATTGGGTCGAGGAGTCGGCGCGCATACACCGGTTCTGAGCCGGCGCAGCGGCACGCGCCCACCGTCGGGACGTCCGGGCGTCACGTCACCAGGTGTCGACGGCGTCGATCTGCACCAGGTAGGAACCCACTTCCTGAAGTGTCAGCCAGCACTCCCACTGCTTCCGGGTGGCCTGGTCGCCCCACGGGTTGCCCACGGACATCCGACCGCCGGCCGGGTCCACATCCTTGACGAAGTAGGCGTGGTTCCCGATCAGTCGGCCGCCCGCGATCTCCACGGCGTCGCCCGGGCCGGCGTTGGGCGCCGCGACAGTGGTGGCGACGAGTGCCTGGCCGCGCGACTTGCGGTCGGCGATCTCCTGGATGAGCCATGGCGAGCTGACGTCGAGCTTCTGGCTCTCGCGGCCGGTGAGCATGGCGAGCGCTTCGGAAGGGGGCCCGCCGTGGGCGATGTCGACGTAGTTGCCGTAACTCTGGGCGGCGGCCTTCTCGAAGTAGCTCGGCCAGGTCTCCGCGTAACGGGCATCCACGGTGTGGCCCGTGGCACACCAGAGACGACCGTGGCCGTACGGCAGGTCGGGCACCACTGTGACGGGATCCGGGCGGCCCTCGTCGTAGAAGGTGACGGTGATGGTGCCGTTGGCCTCCTGCCGGAAGTGCCGCGGGGCGTGCTGAGGGTTGGCCTGGAGCACGGCCTGCATGCTCGTCAGCAGCCAGCAGTCCCCGAAACAGCCCTGGTACATGTCCTGCCAGGACAGCGCCTCGGTCGCGCCCGAGACCCACTGCCAGTTCTCGGTGACGTATGCGCCGTCCACCTTGGCGAACGGCCCTTCGGGCAGTACCCAGCCGTGGTCGCCGCAGTCGCACCCGGGATCGTCGTTCGGCTGGCTGCATGTCATCCCAGTACCGATCAGCATCGCGCCGTACGGGCTGACCGTACGCAGCAGCCAGTTGAAGAGCTCCTGCTGCCGCCACCCGTCATAGGCGGACTCACCGTGCTCGTCCTCGACGTGGGTGAGCTGGTCCCAGCGTTCCAGGCCCTGTGTCCCGAACCGGCGGACCACCAGGTCGAGTTCGGTGGGCGGCAGCGGCATCAGCAAGTTGCCGACCTGATCGAGCAGGGACCGGGCGCTGTACTGCTGCTCGCTGGCGAACAGGATGTCCCACGCCTGGCGGCCGACGGCCTCGGCCCGCTGCAGGTTCGGCGGGGGACCGGGCGGCTGCCAGGGCAGGTCGACCAGCGGGCGGCCGCCGCGCACGTACTGGAGCTGGCTGCGGCCGACGGTGTCGCTGATCCCTTGCACCACATCCACGGCGGCCATCAGCTCGCGACCGCCGGGAATGAACGGCGCGGCCTTGCCGGCGACCTGGCGCCAGTTGTTGCGGTGGTATCCCACGTGTCCTCCCCGTTCCTCTCCCACCCGGCCACCGAGCGTACGCGGGCGGCTCGGCGACCTGGTCACCGCCCTCTGGCCAGGGCTTTCAGCCCCACCCCTGCCCGCTCCGGCCCGCCGGTCACACCGACTCGAAGGTGCGGGCGCGCGGCACCGTCTGGTCGTCTTCCGCCGCAGGGGACGCGGGGGATGTGCGCGGTGCGGAGCGCCGGGGATGTCCGCGGGGTGGTGCGGCGTGCCGGCGGACGTCGTCGATGCCTCGGCGCATGGTGGCGCGGAGCCACTTTCCCAGGGGGCGTTCGACGAGGCGGTGGATGAGCCAGGCGGCGGCCAGCATGAGCGCGGTCACCGAGGCCACCAGGACCGGGGCGGGGACGCTGTCGCGGAAGTGGTGGATGAGCGTCATGCCGATGTTCAGATGGACGAGGTAGAGCGGGTAGGTGAGCGATCCCGCGACGGTCAGCCACTTCCACTGGATCCGGTCGCAGGCGCCGAGCGCGATCGCGCCGATGAGGGCGAACGCGGCGATGATGACGACGCGGGCGGGCCAGGTGGGCAGGGCGTCCGCGGCGGCCGCGCCGAGGTTCACGGCCATCCGCTCGTAGATGTAGCGCTGTGCGAGCAGCAGTTGCAGGATCACGATCGCCCACAGGACGGCATTGGGTCGGTGACGGTACATCAGATAGAAGGCGATCCCCGCGATGAAGAACGGCGCGTACTGCGGCATGGCGAACTCGATGATCAAGGGGGTCTTCAGGATCGGCGCGAGGGCGGCCGCTGCGGTCCATACCCCGCACAGGATCAGGCAGTTGCGGTAGGTGACGCCGAACAGCATGACCACGGCCATGATCAGGTAGAACTTGAGTTCCACGAAGAGCGTCCAGTAGACCGGGTCGACGTCGGGAGTGTTGTTACCGCCCTGGAGCATCGTCAGGTTGGTGATCACCGTGGCCCAGCTCCGCGGCGAGGCGGCCTCCGGCCACATTCTGACCACGACGACGGTGATCAGGAGGCCGGCCCAGTAGGCCGGGAACAGGCGCGAGACGCGGGAGACGGCGAACTCGCCCACCGTACGGCCCCATACGCTCATACAGATGACGAAACCGCTGATCAGGAAGAAGACCTCCACGCCGAGCCAGCCGTACTGGGCCGCCCGGTGGGCGGACGGGAAGATCGTGTCCGTGGTATGGCCCCATGGTCGGACGAGGGCGACGTAGTGGTAGCACACCACCATCAGCGCGGCCATCAGACGCAGTCCGTCGAGTGCGGCAAGCCTGTTCCCTGTACGGCGTTCTGCCATAGTGCAACCCCCAAGCGCCCTGGTCAGCAGCGCTTCGTGTCTGAAGCGGTGCACAGGCTGCAAAGAACGCATGCGTAGGTGAACCCGTGCGTATGTCGTACGCCCTCCGTGCTATCACCTCTAGGCGACTCGGGGGCCCCACAGGCGCGCGATGGACTCAGTCGGGAACATGCAGCGTCGCACGGCGGTACCGTTCGGGGCGAATTCTCCCGGAAGGGGAGCCGATCAGGTGGGTCTGATGGGCTGACAGGTCTGATATCAGTGCTGGTCCGGGTGGGCCGGGAGGCGGAGTTCGGCGATGGCTCCACCGTCGGCGGCGTTGGAGAAGCGGAGGGTGGCGCCGAGGACGTGGGCCTGGCCGGTGGCGATGGTCAGACCCAGACCGTGGCCGGTCCGCCTGCCGACGTCCGATCCGCCGGACTGGCTCCGGAAGCGCTGGGGACCCTGGTCGAGGAGGTAGGCGGGGTAGCCGTCGCCGTGGTCCCGCACGGTGATGACGGAGCCCTCGACGGTGACCACCACGGGCGGGCGGCCGTGTTTGTGCGCGTTGGTGACGAGGTTCCCCAGGATGCGTTCGAGCCTGCGCCGGTCGGTCTGCACCTGGGCGTCCTGTACGACGCGGACCTCCGTCGCCGTTCCGGTGGCCCGTACCGCGCGTTCGGCCAGGGGGCCCAGCTGGTGGATGTCGAGGTCGGCGCTCTCGACCCGGGCGTCGAGCCGGGAGATCTCCAGCAGGTCCTCGGTCAGCCCGCGCAGGGCCTGGACGCGGTCGCGCACCATGTCGGTCGGGCGGCCGTCCGGCAGCAGCTCGGCCGCGGCGTGGAGCCCGGCGAGCGGGGTGCGCAGTTCGTGGGAGACGTCGGCGGTGAAGCGCTGTTCGCTGTTCAGCCGCTCCTGGAGGCTGGCGGCCATCGCGTCGAGCGCGGTCGCCACGGCGGCGGCCTCGTCCTGCGCGCGGTCGGGGCGCCGGGCGCGGGGGTCGTTCACCCGGGCGTCGAGATCGCCGGTGCTGATGCGCCGGGCGACGCGGGCGGTGCGGTGCAGTCGCCGGGTGATGCGGGAGACGGAGATCAGTCCGGCCGCCAGGGTGAGGCCGATCGCGGCCGCGGAGGAGCCGATGATGGCCCCGTCCAGGCCGCGCAGGGAGGCCGCCTGCTCGCCGTAGTCCAGCCGTACCGCCAGCACCTTGCCCCCGGTGACGGGCGTGGCGGCCCACATGACGGGGAGGCCGCGGTGGGTGGCCAGCTGGGTCCCGCGCTCCTGCCGCTGCACGGTCATCTTGCGGAGCGGGGCGGGCAGGTCCGGCGGGTCCACCGCGACGTCGCGGCCGAGCGGGTTTCCGGTGACATAGGCGGAGGTGCTGCGGTCCAGTTCCGCCAGCGCCACGTGGCGCGCGCGGTCCTGGGTCTGCCCGTCGACCAGGACGTGCACCAGTATGCCGAGCACCGCGGCGAGCAGGCAGCACATGACGGTGATGAAGACGGCGGTCTTCCAGTAGAGCGTCGCCGTCCAGGCATGCAGCCACCGCGGCGGTCGGGAGCGGATCGGGCGCACGGCTCACCGGCCCGAGGGGGTCGGAGGCGTCCGCCGGCCGTAGCCGACGTCCTGGATGGTCATGACCTGGTGCCGCGCATCCCACACGTAGACCGTGCGGCTCTCGTAACCGGGCGCGTCCCCGGGCTCATGGATGACCAGCTTGTGGTTGGCGACCTCCACCGACTGCGGGTAGCTGGTGGCGTCCAGGATCGAGTTCACCACCCCCTTCTTGAGCGTGTAGGCCCACATGATCAGGAGGTGGTCCTTGCTCTCGACGCCGAGGATCAGCTCGTCCTTCCCGTCACCGTTCAGATCGTGGTACTCGGGGGCCCGGACGGGACAGGAGCGTGCGCCCGGCCGGTCGGCACAGGCGCGGATCTTGCGTTCCTCGTCCTTCTCGAAAACCGGCATGTCGCGGCGCTTGTCCGCGTCGATCTGCGCCAGGAGAACCTTGCCCGCGGAAAGCTTCCGGATGTTCCCGGACGGGATGCGCGGCAGCGCGGTCAGCGGCTGAGGCTTCTCCTGCCCTTCCGTGGCCGGCGCGGACGGTGGCGCGGGCTTACGGTCCGGCCACAGTCGTTCCGGACCGGTGACGGCACTGGCATGTCCCGCGCTCTTGGGCGCACCGGCCTCCACGCACCCGCCCAGCAGCGCCGCTGTGCCCGCCATCACGAGCACCGGTGCCACCACTCGTACGACGGCACGGGGCGGGCGCAGGCCGCGGACGAGGGGCACGGTGCTGTTCCCGGAAGGGCTGGAAGGCCCATCAGGCCGGGAAGTCGTGGGGGAGGGGACATACGGGGCCAAACAATCACTCCGCGTCACTTTTCGGCGGTCGAACAGGTCTGCAAACGGTAACCCATGCCTCGCGGGAACCACCGGTCCCGCGACGCGCCGCGGGACCGCAGGCTCGCACGGGGTGCCGCGGCTCCGGACACCGGCTCGGTGGCCGCGGCCGGAGATCGGTGCCCGGGGCGACGACTTCGGCGACCTCGTCGCACCGGGGGTCGAAGGCGGCCCGGGGTTGAAGACGGCACGAGAGCGACGACGGCACGAGAGCGACGACGGCACGAGATCGAGACGGCACGAGATCGGCGACGGTCCGAGGAAGGCGGGACGGGGCGGTCCGATGCCCCGAAGGCGTCACTGCCGGCATCGTTCCGCCGCCCCTGTGGGACCAGGCCCGAACTCACCCCTTCCCCAAACCACTTGGGCACCATCCGTTGCTCCCCCTCCACAACGGCCTTTACCGTGAGCGCGTTTGAATCCGGTTCCACCCTCCCCGCCCAGTCGGCGGGATTCGGAAGGAAACCCCCCATGCTCAGACGCATATCCCTGCGGACGGCGGTGACCGCGGGCCTGGCCGTCGCGGCGCTGGCCGGCGCCACGGCCGCCGCGACCACGGCATCCGGCGCCCCGGAGCCCTCACCGCAGCCCCAACACACCCAGCAGGTCGAGTACTTCACCGGACCCGGCGGCCATCCTCGGCACACCACCGTCCCGGCCCCCAAGCCGCTCTCCCGGTCCGCGAAGGCCGCAATCGCCGCCGGTGACGGCGATGTCACCCCGATCGTGCAGAACGGCCCGGTGGGCGACAAGCTCGACGTCGTCTTCGTCGGGGACGGATACACCGCCGCCCAGCAAGAGGACTTCCACGCCGACGTCCGCGCCAAGTGGGCCAAGATATCCGCGGTCGAGCCGTATGCCTCGTACACCAAGCTGTTCAACGTGTGGGCCGTCGACGCGGTGTCCCACGACTCCGGTGTCTCCGGTGACCCGACCAAGGACGTCGTCCGCGACACCGCGCTGAACTCGGCGTTCTTCTGCGACGGCACCGAACGCCTGCTCTGCGTCGACACCGGCAAGGTCGACGCGTACGCCGCCACGGCCCCGGCCGCCGACCTCGTCGTCGTCCTGTCGAACTCCACCAAATACGGCGGCGCGGGTTACAACGACGTCTCCTCGCCGGTCGGTTACGAGGGGATCGCCACCGCGTCGTCCGACAACGACCGGTCCGACCAGATCGCGGTGCACGAGACCGGCCACTCCCTCGGCAAGCTCGCCGACGAGTACGACTACGGCCAGCCCGGCACCTACTCCGGCCCCGAACCCGCCCAGGCCAACCTCACCACCCTCTCCGCCGACCAGATGACCGCCCAGCGGCAGAAGTGGTACCGCTGGCTCGGCCAGGAGTCGCCGGACGGCGGCACGGTCGGCGCGTACGAGGGCGGCGGCTACTACCAGTACGGGCTGAACCGGCCCACCGACAACTCGATCATGCGGTCGCTCGGCCGGGAGTTCAACCTCCCCGGCCGCGAGGCGATGATCGCCGCCTTCTACCGCCATGCGAGCGTGCTGACCAGCCCGGTCGCCACCGGCCGGGTACTGCACCGCGGGGACCGTATCCGGGTCTCACCGCTCGGCTCCGCACAGGTGAGGTGGTACGTCGACGGCCGCGAGCGCAAGGCCGCGCGGGGCCGGACCTCGGTCGTTCCGCGCGCCCTCGGCGTCCCCGCGGACGGCCGCCGCCACACCGTCACCGCCCGCGCCACCGACCCCACCGACGCGGTACGCGATCCGGCGCTGCGCACACTGCTCTCCGGAAAACTGAGCTGGCGCATCGCCCCCTGAACGCACCGCGCCCCGCCCCGGCCGCCGCCGTCCTCGATGGTCGACGGCTCCGGGGCGGGCCCCGCGGCGGCGGGTTGTCGGCCGTGCGGTTCTCGGCAACTGCTCCCCAGCGTCGAGGAGATCAGGGAGCATGAAGCATGCGCCCGGATGACTGGCACCTCACCGAAGACATCGACGACTTTCTCGCGCGAGCGGGAGACTTCCTTCGCTCCCGCCCCGCCCTGCACACCATGCCGCTGACGGTGACCGAGAAACTGCGCGCGAACGGGGCGGCCGCCCACGGCGCGGAAGCCCCCGTTTTCGGCCGACTGGAGCGAGGGGGCGAGGTCCGCGCCACCTTCTACCAGCGCACCCCGTCCGGTCCCCTGAGCCTCACCCGCGTCACCCGCGAGCAGGCCGACCTGCTCGCCGTCCGCCTGGCCGACCTCGGCCACCCCGTCCCCGGCGTCAGCGCCGACCACGACAGCGCCACCGCCTTCGCCGAGGCATGGCAGCGCCACACGGACGCAGTGCCGGCACTCAGCAAGCGGATCCGTCTCTACCGTCTCGGCGCGCTCACCCCACCGGAGCCGGTCCCGGAGGGCCGGGGCCGCACCGTGGGCGAGCAGGACCATGCGCACGTGGTGCGGTGGTGCGGCGAGTTCCTCGACGCGGTCGGCGAAGTCCCCACCGTGGACGCCGACTCCTGGGCCGGCTCGCGTTTCGCCGACAAACACTTCACGTTCTGGGAGACCCCGGACGGCACTCCCGTCTCCATGGCCGCCGCGACGTCGATGATCGCCGGTATGGTCCGGGTGGACCCCGTGTACACCCCGGCCCACCTCCGGGGCCGCGGCTACGCGGGCGCCGTGACGGTCGAGGTCAGCAGAGCCGCACTGACCGCAGGCGCGACGGACGTCGTGCTCTTCGCGGACCCTGCCAACGCCGCCAGCAACGCCCTCTACCAGCGCATCGGTTACGTCCCGGTCACCGAATGGGCCGTGTACGACTTCCCCCGGAACTGAGGCGGCCGAAGCGCTTAGCTGCCGCTCTTGATGCCGTTGACGGCGGTGTGTTTGAGCCATTCGCGGGTCAGGTGAGGGAGCTCGGTCGACGGGTGCGCCGCTCGGGTGTCGGATCCTCCGTGGACGAGGAATCGCAGGGGAGAACGAGCGCGCACGGATGATGGAGCGAGACGTCCGCCGGAATCAGCCGAGTGGCGGTCGCCGGGGGTTCGGCGGTGCCCGTGTTCCGCGCGAAGCGAGGGTGCGCGCCGCCGCTGATCTGGAGGCGGATCCGGTGTCCGGCGGGGAAACGGTAGGCCGTGGCACTCATCGGGACGGTGACGGCGGCCGGGGCATCTCCTGTGGGCCGGAGTCGGCGCAGCCCGTCGCAGACGTTGGTCGAGCGGTTCCGGTCGTCGACGTCGCAGAGCCGGGCGAACACGTCGGCGTGGCCGGTGCCCGTACCGACGCGGAGTTCCACGCGCACCGGGCCGAGGATGCGGAGCGGCTCGGCGAGCGGTGCGGAGGTGAACGTCAGGACGTCGTCCCTGGCCTCCAGGGCGGTGTTGTCCCGAGGGCCGGCTTTGGGGGACACCAGGGGACCGCCGACCGAGGGGGTGGGGTCGGACGGGTCGTAGCGGAAGGACGGCAGCGGCGCCGACGTGTCGCCGGGGGACCGGGGGCTCAGCGCGCCGCCGCCGTCGAGGCACCGGTCGAGGTACCAGCGTCGGGCGTGGGAGGCCGCGGGCCAGTCGGGAAGGTCGTGCCAGGTCTCCGTGCCGCCCATATGAACGCGCACCCTCGTCTCCCGCAGTCCGGACGGCTCGTCGCACAGGTGGGCCCGCAGCCAGGCGAGGCTTTCGGCGAAGACCTCGGGCCAGCCCTGCTGTAGCGCGGTGTTGTGCGTCCAGGGGCCGACGAGCAGGGACGTTTCGCAGCCGGCGCGCCGCAGTCTGCCGTACTGCTGGAGGGTCTGGTCGAGCAGCGCGTCATGCCAGCCGGTGATCAGGCTGGTCGGTACGGTCAGGCGCTCGGCCGCGACCCCCATGTCCGCCCCCTGCCAGTGCGCGTCCCGCGGGTCGGGGTGAGCCATCGCCTCCTCCAGGAACGGCACTCGTCCGCCCAGGCCGGGCGCGTACACCTCGCCTAGGGGAAGGGAGCGCGTGATCTTCCGGAGGTGGCGTTGCAGCCGCAGGGCGGCCCACAGGAATTTCGGCACGCCACGGTGGTGGTGCATCCGGCCCAACGAGGTGACCAGCGAGTTCTCCAGGGCGAACGCGCCTCCGGGGTGGAAGTATCCGTGCAGGTCGTGCAGGCCGACCTGGACCACCATCGCGCGCAGCTCCGGCGGCGGGTCCAGGGCGAGTGCCCATTGGGTGTAGCCGAGATAGCTGGGGCCGATGGTGCCCAACACGCCGGTGAACCAGGGCTGTTGGCGGAGCCAGGCGACGGTGGCCCGGCCGTCGGCCGGCTCGTGGCGCCACAGGTCGGACTCGCCGCCGGAGCCTCCGGTGCCACGGCAGCTCTGGAGGACGACGTGGAAGCCCTGTTCGGCGAAGAGCACGCCGAACGTCAGCGCCCAGGGGAAGCCCCGACCGTACGGGGAGCGGAGCAGGAGGGTGGGGAAGTCGCCGTCGGTCAGGGGGAAGTAATGGTCCGTCAGCAGTGGGGTGCCGTCGGCGGCGGGTACCACGAGGCCGGGCTCGTAGGCGATGTCGTGCAGCTTGGGTGGGAGGTCGCGCTGGAGGCGGCGCAGGACGCGGGCGTGCCGGGGCGGCCTCTTGAACGGCTGCTTGAACGGTGCCTTGAGTCGATTCTTGGTGGGCTTCGCGGGTGGGGACGAGCGGTGGGCCGTCTTCGCCGTTGCCGTCGCGTTCGTCGTCGTCATCGTGCCTCGATTCCTGAACCGGGATCCGCGGGAGCTCTTTCCAGTACGTCGTACGAGAATAGCGGACGGTCGGACGGATGGTTGGATGGCCGCCGACAGGAGTGAGGAGAGAACGTCGTGGCCCGTACAGGCTCATCCGGCCGCCGTGCCGGTGTGGATCCCGAGGTGCTGTGGTCGCAGGCCGAACGCCCGCGGCGGGGCAGGCCGCCCGCGCACAGCCGCGCCGAGATCACCGCCGAGGCCGTCGCCCTCGCCGACACCGAGGGGCTCGCGGCGGTCACGATGCGCGCGGTCGCGGCCCGGATCGGGGCCGGGACGATGTCCCTCTACAGCTACGTCCCCAACAAGGAGACGCTGCTGGAGCTCATGATCGACCACGTGAGCGGCGACCACCGGCTGCCGCCCGAACCCTCCGGCGACTGGCGCGCCGACCTCCGGGGCATCGCCCACGAGCAGCGCGCGATCATGCGACGCCACCCCTGGCTGCCGGCCGCCCTGCCCGCACGGCAGACCTTCGGCCCGAACACCCTCGCCGTCGTGGAGTACACGCTCGCCGCCCTCGCCCCCGTCGGCCTGGACGCCCCGGCGCGGCTGGAGACCTTCAGCCTGCTCACCGGCTTCGTGGCCAGTCATGTGACGTACGAACTCGCCCAGGAACAGGCCACCGAGGCCGCCGGCCGCACCTCCGGCGAACTCCTCGACGCACAGACTCGCCACCTACGCGCCGCCACCGCCACCGGCGGCTATCCCCATCTCGCCCAGGCCCTGGCGGCCCCGGCCGCCGACCCCGCCGCTCAGGCAGACCCCGAAGCCGTATTCGACCGGCTCCTCAACCGCATGATCAACGGGCTGACGACAGCGGTGTGATCCGTCGTCTGTGCGGCCCGGGGGGCGCATTCACCGCCGAGTTGCCGACGTGGCCAGGGTGTGCTCGTGTGGAGTTAGGCGGGTTCGGGTCGATGCCGACGCCACGCCACGCCTTCTGTTTCCCCGCGTTGCGCTCTTCGAGCCCGCGTGGTGCGCATGGATCCGCCTGTCCAAGAGGACCGCTCTCGCCGGTTTCCGCGAGAGCGGCGTGGGCTGCGCGTATGGCGGCGGGGGACCGATCCCGAGCGCGGCGCGGCTTTGCGGGACGGCTGTCCCCATTGCGGGACAGCAGACCCCAATTGCACGTTCAATGAGCACGATCGGTGAAATCGATGGCTAAGAAATCACTCACACCTCTCGACGGCAGTGAGCGGATGGCAGTTCCTGATGCACGCCATATCGATGAGGTGGACGATGCCCAAC
This sequence comes from Streptomyces gilvosporeus, assembly GCF_002082195.1. Lineage (GTDB taxonomy): Bacteria > Actinomycetota > Actinomycetes > Streptomycetales > Streptomycetaceae > Streptomyces > Streptomyces gilvosporeus. Next base: position 7,634,745 of record NZ_CP020569.1, read on the forward strand.
AGATCGACGTCACCCTCGTCCTGAAGCGCCGGGAAGAGCTCCCCAAGAGCCTGGTCGAAGGATCCGACACCATTTCGAGCGAGGAATTCGCCGAGCGCTACGGCGCGAATCCCGACGATATCGATCTCGTATGCCGCACCGCGCAGGACCACGGACTGACCGTTCTGAAGACGGACCGGGCGGCGCGCAAGGTGCAGATCTCCGGCACCCTCGGCCAACTGCGGACCGTGGCGGATCCCGGACGGCTGACGTGGGTCCAGAGCACGGATCCCGTCACCGGAAAGTCGACCGAGCACCGCCACCGGGCTGGCACTCTGCGGATCCTGCCCGAATGGAACGGCATAGTGACCGGGGTGTTCGGATTTGACGACCGCCCTCAAGCACGCCCGCATCTGCACCGTAGAGACGCCGCCGCCGGCGACGGAATCTCCTATTCGCCGGATCAACTGGGCAAGCTCTACGACTTCCCGCCGAAGGCCGACGGCACCGGTCAGACAATAGCGGTCGTGGAACTCGGCGGCGGCTTCACGCAGGAGAACCTGAAGAACTACTTCACCGGTCTCGGACTGACGACCCGACCGAGCGTGACCGCCGTCGGCGTGGGCAACGGGCAGAACGCCCCCGACGGACCGGAAGGCGACGACGGCGAGGTACAGCTCGACATCGAAGTGGTCGGTGCGCTGGCACCCGGGGCCAAACAGATCGTCTATTTCGGTGGGAAGGACGACAGAGGATTCATCGACACGGTGAGTGCCGCGGTGCACGCCAACCCTGCCCCGACCGCGGTCAGCATCAGCTGGGGCAAACCGGAGGAGGCATGGACGCCCCAGGCCCGTAACGCGATGGACGCGGCGTTCATGGACGCGGCGGCGCTCGGAGTGACCGTATGCGCGGCCGCGGGCGACCACGGAGCGAGCGACGGAGTCAAGGACGGTCAACCGCACCCCGACTTCCCCGCCACCAGCCCCCACGCCCTCGCCTGTGGCGGCACCCGGCTGGAGGCCGATGCCAAGACCCAGACCATCGACTCGGAAACGGTGTGGAACAACCGCAACGGCTGGGCCAGCGGCGGCGGTTACAGCACCGCCTTCAAGCGGCCGTCCTGGCAGACGTCCGCGGGCAGTCCCGATGGCGTGACGCGTAGGCGCGGCATCCCGGACGTGGCGGGCGACGCCGACCGCGACACCGGATACGAGGTACTGATCGACGGGGAGGAAGCAGTCATCGGCGGCACGAGCGCCGTTGCCCCGCTCTGGGCCGCACTGGCCGCCCGCCTCTCCGAAGCGAAGAACCGCCGCCTCGGTCTGATGCAGCCCCAGTTGTATGCGGGTATCGCGCCTGGCGAGACGGTCGTCGGCTTCCGGGACATCACGGTCGGCGACATCGGCACCTACCAGGCGGGATCGGGCTGGGACGCGTGCACCGGCCTCGGCGTTCCGGTCGGAACGGACCTGTTGACCCGGGTGTAGGGGCCAGGCATCCATGACGTACCCCGTATGCCCGCGTACGCCCGTACGCGGGCATACCGGCGCGCGCATATGCGGTAGTCGGGGTCCTCGACGGTGCGGCGCAGGGCGTGGGCGAGCCGCTCGGCCACGTTCGCCGGCCGCGGCAGCCGAGCCCTCTCACCGGGTCCGTCAATGTAGCGTGCGGCCGGGGGTGGTCGGCCGGTCGGAGTGGGGGGTCGGAGGCGGGTTGTCCTCGGTGTGCGGACCCTCGGGGGTGCGAGTGCGCGGGACGGCGGTGGTCGGGACGGTCGGGAGCCGGAGGGCGGCTGCCGAGGAGACCGCCAGGGCGCAGGCGATGAGGGCGTAGACCGGCCGGTAGCTGCCGGTGGCATCGGTGAGGTGTCCGGTGACGTAGGGGCCGGCGAAGCTGACGAGGCTGCCCAGCGCGTTGACTCCGGCGATGCCGGTTGCCGCGTGGGGGCCGGCCAGGACGCCGGTGCACCTGCTCCAGAAGGCAGGGACGATCGCCAGGCTGCCCGCGACCGTCACGGTCAGCGCGATCACGGTGAGTACGGGCACGTGGGAGAGCGCGGCCAGGGCGGCGGCCTGCGCGGCGACCGCGACGGGCAGCGCGATGACGAAGGTTCGGGAACCGGCCGCTTCGCCGCGGTGGCTCCAGAGGAGCATGGCAGGGGCCGCGACCGCGTACGGGACAGCCGCCAGCGCCGAGACGCCGGAGGTCCCGGCGCCGGGGAAGAGCGCGCTGATGACCTGCGGAAGGAAGAACTGAAGCGAGTACAGGGAGAAGGAGATGCCCGCGTGCACCACGGCGAAGTGCACGGCGCGGCCGATGGTGGCCCGTCCGAACGCGCTGCGCTTCGGCCCGACGGGCGGGGCGTCCTGGGCCAACTGGGCTTCCAGCGCCCGCTGTTGGGGAATCGTCAACCAGGCGGCCTGGCGCGGTGTGTCGGGCAGCAGGCGCAGGGCGGCGACCCCGAGGACGACAGCGGGGACGGCCTCGATCAGGAACATCGACCGCCAGCCGCTGAGGCCGAGGATGCCGGAATGCGCGACCAGTACGCCGGAAGTGGGCAGGCCGATCGCGGTGGAGACGGGAATGGCCAACAGGAAGGCGGCCAGGGCGCGGGTGCGTTGCCGGGCGGGGATCCAGGCGGCCAGGTAGGCGACCACACCGGGGAAGAATCCCGCCTCGGCCACCCCTAGGCAGAACCGGGCCGCGTACAGACCGTGGGCGTCGGTGACGAACGCGGTGGCGGCCGAGCACAGGCCCCAGGTGGTGATCACACAGGCCAGCCAGCGCCGGGCACCGAACCGGCCCAATGCCATGGCCGCCGGCACGTGGAAGACGACATAGCCGACGAAGAAGATCCCGGCGGCCGTTCCGTAGGCGGCGGAACTCAGGTGCAGGTCGGCGTTCATGGCCAGCGCGGCGACGCCGATGTTGGCGCGGTCGAGGAAGTTCACCACGTACAGCACGAACAACACCGGCAACAGGCGCCGCGTCACGGTGCGCACGGCCCTCTCGCCCACTCCCACATCGGCTGCCCCGCCCGCCGCTTCTTCCCCTTCAGCGTTTGTCTCCACTCCGGTTGCCATGGGTCGCTGCCTCCGCTCCACCGATCGCCTCGTCCCTCGTCCTTCAATGAAGCCGATGGACAAGGGCGGTGCGTGCGGCACGAGCGACGCGGCATGCCAGGCAACCCGAACGGGTGCGGTGCTGACCCCATTCGGCGTCGGAATTCGGCGTCGGATCGGCAGGATCGCGGAAGCGTTCCGGGCGGGATCAGGGATTAGGGACTAGGGATGAGGGATCAGGGGTGCGGGATGCCGCACCTCTTCGCGGCAGCCAGTCCCCGCAGGCAGCGTCACGGCTCCGTGAGCAACTCCGCCAGGCGATCGGCGAATTCGATGAGCCAGTCCGCCTGTGAGCCACTGCGGCCCATCCGGAATCCGTGACGGCGGCCCCAGAATGCAGCCTGAACGGCATGGAACTGGGCCCACCGCTGGACGTCGCCGCGATCCAGCTCCGCGGCCTCGGCGAAGACATCCAGGACGCGATGGACGGCCTTGCGCGGATCGTCCGCTCCGAGGAGCGTCAGCGCACGCGACTTGAGCAGCGTGCCGCCGTCGTAAGCCGGGTCACCTGCGTACCCCTTGGGGTCGATGGCCAACCACCCCTCACGGTCGGCGCGCAGGATGTTTCCGGCGTGAAGGTCGCCGTGGATGAGGACGTCCGGCTGGACGCGCCCCAACTCGCGAACGGTCGCCACGGCGGCGTCCACCACGTCACGCGTCAGGACGTGTGTCAGCTCCGCGGCATCCTTGCGCAGTTGCTCCTCCCAGTCATCGGCCCGGTCCCGCAGCCGGGGCAGTCCGAGCGGCGCGGGGACGGCCAGGCGACGACTGATCCGCCCCGCGACGGTCACCACCTCATCGCCGTCTGCGACTTCCGCCAGGGTCGACGTATGACCCCGCTCCAGCAGCATCGCGAAGCGGTCATCGTCGCGCTCATACAGCAGAACGGCCCCGCGCCCACCCCACGCCGCGAACGCGTCCGGCTCATGGACGTTGCCGGGATGCGGAAACGACACCTTCAGCACGGCGGCCCCCGTGTCCCGCCGCCGCACCGGGACGATGACCCCGACACCCCCGTGCATGACCTCGCCGTCGGCCACGCATCCCCAGCGCGCCAGCAGCTCGTCCACGATCCCGGGCAATCCGGCGAGCCACGCCGCCCCCGGCTCGCCTTCCCGCTCGACGGTGCTCCGGGCGAACACCTTTGGTACGGCGATCATTCGGGCACCCTATGCATACGCCGGGCGCCGCCGGACCGTAGGGACCATGTGGCCCCGCTCGCCAGCTGGCAAGACCGACCAGCAGAGGACCGGCCAGCAGCACCTGCTAGTAGGACTGAAGCTCGATCAGGTGGCCGTCGGGGTCCCGCAGGTGGGCGCTGCGCAGGTTCGGGCCCCACTCCGGGCGGTCGGTCGGGCCGATGACGAGGCGGCCGCCGTGGTCCAGGCAGAGGGCCAGTCGCTTGTCCACGTCGTCCACGCGGAAGACGAGCATCGCGGTGTCCTGCGCCGGGCGGGGTTCTGCGGGAAGCGTCCCGGTGCCGATGGTTGCGGCCATCGCGCCGCGGTCGAACAGCACCAGGACGGCCTCGTCGTTGACGTCCCAGTTGGCGTAGGGGCCCTCCGGTGTGCCCTTGACGAGGTTGGCGCCGACCAGCGGCGGCAGGACCGCCTCGTAGAAGCGGAAGCACTCGGCGAAGCGGGTGACGAGCAGACGAGGGTAGAGGGCATCCACGCAGGGCTCCTCGGGTCGGCGGCCGACAGATTAGTGGGTCCGCACCCACTATAGGTGGGCACCTTAGACTCGCACCATGGCCACCGAACGATCCACCCCGCCAACCCTGCTGGACCTCAGCACCTACCTGCTCTCCCGGGTCGGCAAGACCGCCCGCGGCCTCATGGCCGGACGGCTGGCCGAACGTGGTCTGCGACTGTGGGACATGGCGGTCCTCGCCGCGCTGGCCGACTTCGGGTCGCATGCGCAGCGCGATCTGGTGGTCCGGCTGGGCGTGGACCCGAGCGATATGGCCAAGGCGGTCGACCAGTTGGCCGCCGCCGGATACGTCGACCGGGCACGCGACACGGCGGACCGGCGGCGGGTCTCCGTCTCCATCACCCCGGCCGGGCGGGCCGTTCTGGCGGACCTGAACGCCGAGGCACGAGCCGTCCAGGCCAAGGTGCTCGCGCCGCTGGACACGAAGGAACGCCGACTCCTCCAAGGGCTGCTGCTACGCGTCCACGAAGGGTTGCCGGGCGCCGATGGTGAGAACGACGGGTAAACGCCGCCTGGATCAGCCGACGGTCCGGCGATACACCTGCCGCGAACCGCCTTCCGGACCCGGATCGGCGACCTCGGCCGGGCCGAAACCGAGGCGCTCGTAGAAGACGCGTGCACCGCTGGCGACTGCGCCGGGGTGGTCGGCCCCGGGGGCCAGATGCCGGCCCACAGAGTCGCTCCGCTCTGCGTCCACCGCATCAGGGGCGGTTCCTTGCCCGGCTGCGGGTGAACGACGGCACACGCTTATTTATCCTCTATATCCGGTATATTCCGTATATCCCGCTGTCCACAGACAACCAACGGCGCCATACCGCCATCTCTGCCTATGACCAAGCACATGCACATAGGGGTGACGATGAACTGGTCCAGGCGGGTGGGACTTGTGGCGGCCGGTCTTGTGCTCTGCGGGTGTAGTCATGGGGCGGGTGCGACCGGGGCGGCGCCGAGCCCGGGCGCGTCGGGCCCCGGCGCGCACAAGGGCGCGGGCGGCGACGCGAGCAAGCCCTCGCACGCGCCCACGCTGTCCGCCCATCCCGAGTTGGTCCTGAGCGGTAACCTCGACGCCCGCCCGGGGCAACTGGTCAGCATGCGGCTCGATTTCATCTCCCGCGCCCAAGGGCACGACGCGGTGATCGCCCACTCGCCGGCGTTCGGTGGGCCCGTACGGTTGCGCTGGCGGGACGACGCCTCCTACGGGGCCACGCACCCCCTCGCGATGACGGACAAGCCCGGCTGGTACCCGCTCTCGGTTTCCGTCGCGGGCCGCACCGTCGCTCGCGACAAGATCCACGTGGTGCGTTCCCGGCGCCCGTCGTTCACCCTGACGTTCGGCTCGGAGGTAGCCCGTCCCGGGGAGCCGGTATGGCTGAACTTCGACGACCTGTACCCAGGTGAGCGGGGCAGCGACTTCACCGTACGGTCCGCGGCTCTGCACCGGCCCGTGCGTCTCGCCCGCGACGAGCGGTACGACGGCAACCCCCGCTATTTTGTGGCCGGAACGGAGCTCAAACCCGGTCTGGCGGACGGCACGTACACCTTCGCCGTGTACGGCCCGAACGGCCATCGCATCGCCGAGAAGCGACAGAAGGTCCGTGCGGCCCGCCCCGGCGACTCCGACTACCTCGGCAAGGTGCGCGGCCCCGACCTCTACGCCCCGGGCACCTACGCCGACAGCCCGCACCGGCGCGAATTCAAGGTGCGCCCCGGAGGGCAGGTCGCGGTCATGTGGCACGACGTGAATCCGGACCCGGGCGAGGAGACGCGGCTGACCGCCACCTCCCCGGCGTTCACGCACGTACTCCACCTCGACCGCGATGGTGGCAAGTCCGCCGATGGCGACGACCCGCGTTACTTCAACACGGCCACCATCCGTGCCGGCCTCAAGCCGGGCCGCTACCCCGTGACGGTGGTCGCCCACCACGGCCGGGTGAAGAAGGTCGGCTACGTGATCGTGACGGAGCGGTAGGGGGCCGGTCAGCGGGTGGTCGGTTGCCGTTGGGCGTGGGCGAGGAGGAATCGCTGCCGGAGGTGCATGACGTGATCAGGACCGCGGCAATTGCCGTCGCCGGCACGGTTCTTCCCGGTCGTGCTCGGGCGCGCTCGCGAAAGGCCGGGCCCCTGAGGGCCCGGCCATCAGCTCTGCGCGACGCTGAACCGCTCAGCGCTTGACGAGCTTGCCGACCGCGTTGGCTTCCCATGCCTGGTCGGCCAGGAACTTCCAGGACAGGTTGACGAATCCGTGGTCGGCCCAGCCGGAGCCCCAGGAGTTCTCGATCTTCACACCCTTGCTGGTGTAGCCGACGATGGTGAGCGCATGGCCCCCGACCTCGGGATCGCCGGCCGCCGGGTAGTAGGAGTACGACTTGGACTGCTGCGGGGTGATGTCGAAGAAGCTGTTGTGCACCGGGATGGCGATGACGACGGGCTCACCCTTGGCCAGGGCGGCCTTCACATCGGCCTTGATCTGGCTGCCGGTGTGCAGGGGCGTGTAGCCGGTCAGCTTCCACTTCGCCGCGTTGCGCTGTTCGCCGGCGGTCGGCTGCGTGGTGTAGTCGAAGTCCCCCTGCCAGTAGTGGGACTTGGAGTCGATGCCCTGTTGCTTGGCGATGCCGAGGTGGGCGCCCAGGGACGTGCCTATGTTCTGTCCCTTGGTGATCTGGCTGTAGGTGTACATGGGCGCTTGGGGGCCACCGGAGATCTTCTGCTCGTGCTCCAGGACGCTGTAGGCGGTGTAGTCGACGGCCCAGGCGGCGCAGGAGCCGACCTGCCCTTGGTTGCCGGGCCGGGCCGTGTATCTGGTCAGGTCCACGGCGGTCGGAAGTGTCGCCTTCTTGGTGGTACGCGCCGCACCGACGGGGGTGCCGGGTGCGATGGCCGCCAGTCGCGGCTGAAGCGGCTTGTCGAGCACGGCCTTTCGCCATGTGTCGTGGGACGGCACGGCGCCGGTGGCGTACCGGTGGTGGGGCTGGTGCGCGGCCGTGCGGGGTGCCTGGGACGCCTTGGCCGCCGCTTGGTCGTGCGGATCCGCGGTGCTCGCGTTCGAGACACCGACGGTCACGGCGCCGATCGCACCGGCCGCCGCCACGGCGACCGCCGCACGGGACTTGCCGCTCATCCGGGTCCAGCGGTGGGAACCAGGGCTCATCGATGTACTCCTTGGGATGGGGGTGATACCGGGGTGGGGGAGGGGAGAGGGGGAGGGAGGCGGGGAAGGCGGTATGGCAGGGACCTGACATCTGCGGATGCCGATCCGCCGACACATGCGTAGTCCGTTGCGGGGTGTCCGTTGCCGGTTGTCGGCTGTCGGCCGTGCGCCCGCCCCGTCTATCGGCCTGGTGCAGGGCTCAGTTGGAGAAGTCCTGCGTCATCCAGACGATGCCGTGCGCGTCCCGGTGAACGGCGATGCCGATGTGGAGGAAACTCCGGCTGAGGATGTTCTGCCGGTGGCCGTCGTTCGGCGGCTTCTCGGCCAGCATGTCCCGGGTCAGACCGACCGCGGCCGCGGCGATCCGGGCGCGTGCAGGCCCCGACGACGCCTCGCCGATGTTCTCTCCGGCCGCGTTCCAGTGCACGCCCGCGGCCGTCTCCCGGTCGCCCAACGAGGGCTCTCCGGGGCACTGGTGGGACAGTCCGCACCCGTTGGCCATCTGCTGGTTGTGCCGCGTCGCGCTGCGGGTGAGCCCGTGCGTGACGGTGTAGGGCGGCAGATGCTGGGCGGCACGTGCCCGGTTGATCGCGGTCAGGACCTCGCGGGTGGGGGACGGGGAGTGGGCCTTGCCCTTCACCGTGTGGCTCGTCTGGGAGGCCCTGGCGGCCGCCTGGTCGTGAGGTGCGGAGGTGCTCGCGTTCGAGACGCCGACGGTCACGGCAGCGATCGCGCCGGCCGCCGCCACGGCGATCGCCGTACGGGACTTGACACTTATTCGGGACCAGCGGTGGGAACCACGACTCATGTCGTACTCCTTCCGGTGTGCGTGTGGGGGGAGAGAGTTCGAAGACCTGGGAGGCCATCGCGTCGGGAAATTCGCCGACACCTGGGGAGACCCGGCGGGCCGGTCCGGATAACCGAAAACCCGCGACTTTCTGCGATGTGATCCGCGCAACACCACCGCGGGGGCGCGAGGCCCCAGCCGGATCAGTCCGAAAAGTCCTGCGTCATCCACACCATCCCCCGGGCATCCCGGTAGACGGAGATCCCGATGTGGTGGAACGTCCCGCTGAGCAGGTTCTGCCGGTGGTAGTCGTTCGGCGGCTGTTCGTCGAGCATGGCGCGGGTCAGGCCGACGGCGGCCGACGCGATCTGGGCGGGCTCGGGGCCGGACGACGCGTCGCCGATGTTCTCTCCGGCCGCCTGCGGGGTGACCCCCTGCGCTCTCTCCCGGTCGTCGAACGGGGCCTCGCCGGGGCATTGGTGGGACAGGCCGCACCCGTTGGCCATCTTCGTGCTGTGGTCCTGTGCGCTACGGCCGAGCCCGGACGTGAGGGTGTAGGGGGGCAGTTGGTGGGCGGCGCGGGCCTGGTTGATCACGGCGAGGACCTGCTGGGCGGCGCCCGACGTCCCCCTGGCCTCCTGGCGCGAGGCGGCAGAACCGGTCCGCGACGGTCGGGATGCCTGCGGTTGGCTCCGGCTGGGCGTGGGCACCGGCTTCCCGCTCGGTGTCCGGGACGGGCGGGGCGAGGCCGTGTGGGAGGGACGGGGGAGCGGGGTGGCGCTGAGAGTGGCCGACGGGGCGGAGGGGTGGGGACGGGCCTGAGGCGGCCCCTCGGGGGCGTCGTCGCCGTCGGGAAAGGCGAGCACCAGGCAGAGGACACCGGCGGCCACGGCAGTGGTCCCCACCCATTGGCCCCGTAGCCCACGGTGACCCCACGACCGCCACCCGCCGGCGGTGGGCAGGCCGGCCGCCGATTGCTGGGCCGTCGCCCCGCCCCACGTCCCTCCGAGGCCGCCGCCCGCCGATGTGACGTGGGCCGCGGTGGCGACGGCCGCCGTGCCGTGCCCACCCGCGGCGCCCCACGCCGCCAACAGCCCCACGGCCGGCGGCACCAGTCCGAGCCCCACCAGCAGCCCCTCTGCGGGGACCAGATCCACCGAGTGCCCGGAACACGTCAAGCACTCCCGGGCGTGCCGGGATATCCGCTTACGCCACAATGCGGAGGGAACCCCGTCCCACCGCTCCACCAGCGCCCCCAGCTCCCCGCACCGCGGCTCCGCCGACAACGCCCGGGTCACCACCCGCGCGGTCTCCAGCTGGCTCTTCATCCGCTGCACCCGCACCGCGGTGTGCTGCACCGACAGCTCCATGGCGGCGGCAACCTCCGCCCGGGAGAGCTCGCCCGCGGCCTCCAGCCACCACAGCGACAGCAGCGCACGGTCGTTCTCGTCCAGCCAGCGGGTCGCCTCGGCCACCTCCTGCCGCTGACCGGAAAGCCCGAGCCGCGCGATCGTCACATTGACGAAGTCGGCCGCCGGATCCGCCAGATCGACGGCATCGTGCAGCCCGTCACCCTGGACCACCCGCTGCTTCTCCCGCCAGTGGGAGCGCACCTGGTTCATCGCCACGGCCACCAGCCACGAGCGGAAACTGTGGCGCTCACGCAGACCGCCGATGCCCTCCAGCATCCGCAGCATGGTCTCCTGCACGACGTCATCGACATCGGCATGACCGTGGAGCGCCCGGCCGACGATGTTGTACACCAACGGCAAATACCCGGCGACCAGATCGTCCTGCGCCCGCTGATCCCCCTCCTGAGCAGCTGCGACGGTCGCAGCGCCGGGTATTCGGTCCACTCGGTCCACGCTTTCCAAGCCTTCCAGTCCTTCCCGGGTCTTCATGAAGGGGTCCAATCCGAGTTCATGGCGGCGGTCCGACACCTCGGAGACGCCGAGGCGGCGACCGGATAACAGAAAACCGGCACCCGTATCCGTTCCGGCGAAAGGGTAGAGGGGAGGGGGCGGGGACTCTCGGGGGACCGTAGTGGTCCCGATCCTGTGCGGTCCCGTTCCTGGGGGCTTGCCCGGAATTCGGCCCGTCGGAATTCCTCCGTGGCGGATGCGTACCCTCCGCTCCTGTCCGTACAGTCACGTACAGCAACGCTCCGTCAGGACCAAGTCCAACGGCTGAACCAGGAGAAGCAACGTGGCCACCGAAGCCAGCCTCGGCCCCCTCCCGCACGCTTCCGGAACGGGGCGGCCGGTCCCCGAAGCGGAGCCCGCGCTCGTGGAACGGTGGCGTTCCGGGGGAGGGGAACTGGTCGATCTGCTATCCCAGGTGCGCGAGGGGCTGGGCGGAGTTGCCGCGTTCCGTCTCGGGCCGGACCGCACCGTCCTCGTCACCGATCCGCACGCGGTCCAACACGTCCTCGCCCGGCACGCGGACCAGTACGTCAAGCGCTCCCACCGTGCCCGTCCGCTGATCGGCGACGGCGTCGTCGCCGCCACCGGCGAGGCGTGGAAGCGGCAACGCCGCCTGCTGCAATCCCAGTTCACCGGTACCGGCATGCGCCGCTACGAACAGCGGATCGGCGAGGCCGCCCGGATCACGGCCGAACGCTGGGCCGGATACGCCCGCACCGGACAGACCCTCGACGTCGGGCAGGAGATGCGCCGCTTCGCCCTCGACACCATCTGGCGCTCCCTCACCGGCCACCCCCTCGATGACGAGACCGAGCGCGAACTGGGCTCCGTGGCGACCGTGGTCGCCGCCCTTCCGACGCTGCCCGCCGACGGCGCCGACGCCCGGGACGCCGTCGCCGCCGACCTCGCCCGGATCGACGCGGTCGCCCGGCACGCCATCGAGGCCGCCCGCAGCGAGGCGCCCGGCCCCGACGGCCCGGGGCTGCTGCACGTGCTGGTCGACGCCGCCGCCGAGCGCCCCGAGTACACCGACCAGTTGATCCGCGACGAGCTGATCACGCTGCTCGTGGCGGGGCACGAAACCACCGCCACCACCCTGACCTGGCTCTACCTGCTGCTCGACCGGTACCCCGCCACCCGCGAACAGGCCCTCGCCGCCGGCGGCGAAGGATCACCGCAACGCCGCCAGGCCATCCAGGCCCTGATCCACGAAACGCTCCGGCTCTACCCGTCCGCCTGGATCATCCCGCGCCACGCCACCGAGGATGACACCGTCGCGGGCTACGCCATCGAGGCGGGCACCGACATCCTGGTCTGCCCCTACCTCACCCACCGCGACCCCGAACTGTGGCCGGACCCAGAGCGCTTCGACCCCCGGCGCTTCACCACCTCGGACGGCCGCCCCACCCACCCGGGCGCCTACCTCCCCTTCGGCATCGGCCCCCGCGCCTGCCTCGGCCTGCAATTCGCACTCCGCGAATCGACGGTCCTCCTCGAACACCTGCTGCCGGCCCACACCCCGGCCTTCCGCTCCCTCCCCACGAAGGCCGCGTACAGCATCACCGTCCGGCCCGACGGTCCCACGCCCGCAACCCTGCAACCGAAGGCCGACGCCGACCGCCCGGACCGGTCCCAGCCGTCCGCGTGACGGTCGCCGCCCGCCGTCAGCGGACACGGTCGGCGGCCGGGCGGACGCGGACCATGGTGAACTCCCCGTCCGCCCCCGGGGCTTCGGCCGAGCCCGATGCCGCCTCACGCCGGAACCCGTGACGGGCGTAGAGCCGTTCGGCCGCACCGTTGCCCTCTATCACGCGCAGCCGCACCTCTGCGAAGCCGTGCTCGTCGGCCCAGCCGAGCGCGGCCCGCACCAGCAGGTCGGCCGCGCCGGTACCCCGCGATGCGGGCCGTACCCACATGGAGATCAGGTCGGCGGCGCGCGGACCGACCGGAACGACACCGACCAGACCGCACGGCGCGCCGTCCTCCTCGGCGAGGAACTGGCTGCGGCCCGCCAGCCGCAGCCGCCACCGCTCCTCGGAGAGGGATTCCTCGTGGCTCAGCGTGGACCCGAACGCCTCCGGAGCGTCCGTGAGGGCGGCGATCCGGACCGCACGGCACAACCGCCAGTCGTCGGGGTCCAGGGTGCGTACGGTGAGTGCGGTCATGGCCAGACCGTGACACATCCCGGCATGGAGCTCAACTTGCGTGGCGGGCCCGCCGTGGCGTAGGGCCCGCCATGCCCTTTCTGGGCGCCAACGCGCCCCATTCGCTTACTCGTTGGCGAACTTGCGGCTCATGGCCTCGAAGACCTGCTGTGCCTCGGGGCCCAAATGTGGGCCCACCAGCATGGTGTGGCCAGGGCCAGTGAGAGAGGTGTTGGACACAAGGGTCAGCTTGCCGTTGTGGTTGTCGAGCCAGCCGCCGCCGGACGAACCGGCGGTCATCGTGCAGCCGATGACGTCCATGTCGGGTGTGCCCTGCTGCATGTTGACGTGGCTCGGGCGGCTCAGACAGCTCATCATTCGCGCGCCGTCGAAGGGCGCAGCGCTGGGGTATCCAACCGCCGTGACCGGGCCGAGGCCCCGGCCGGTGGGAGCGTTGAACGCTACCTGGGCGGCCGCGCCGACCGTTTCCTGGAGGGACCTGCCGGTGTTGTTCTCCGGCCTGACATGCAGTACGGCGAAGTCATAGGCGGAGCCGGCGCTGGCGCGCGGGCCACCCATTTTGATCCATTCGTTGGAGGTGATGCTCCAGTCGGCCCAGAATTTGCCGTATGGCGCGATCTCCTGGGCGGGCGTGTTGCCGACCTGGTTCATCGGCACGCCATTGTGGTTGTACGACGGCACGAAGACGATGTCACGCATCCAGCTGCCGTTCTTGCCGGAGTGGACACAGTGGCCTGCGGTCCACACCAGGTTGGACCTGCCCGGGTGTGCCGGGTCCTCGACGACCGTGCCGGAGCAGGCCGTCGGCCCCTCGGGGCCATCGAAGACGAGCTTGCCGACCGGGGCCATGTGACGTTCGTACGGGCGGGCGATCTCTTGGGCGGTGACCGGCCTCGGCGGCGGGTTGGAGGCATCGTTCTGGCGGCCGAGCCTACCGTCCCGTATGCCGATGTCCGGAGCGCCCATAGCCTGCGCCAGCCGCTTCGCCCCCCAGTGCCCCTTGTCGATCGGATTGGAGAAGTCCGGCGCCTTGTCCGCACCGCCGGTCGGCTGCTGGCTCGCGGCGGACGAACTGCCCGGCGACGCCGAGACGTTGCTGTGGCCGGGCCCGCACGCGGTGGCGGTGAGGGCGAGCAGCGAGGCCGCCGCGACGGCAGCCGCGGTGGAACGGCGCATACGACGGATGCGCGATATGAGCGGTATAGGTGACTTGACTGGCATGGAGCGATTCCCCCTGGTACGTACCGGTGACGGCTGTGCGCCGTGCGACTGTCATGCCCCTGCTGGAGGCGCGCTCTACTATGCCGTCACTCCGCGACGACCGTGCGCGCAGGTCCCGAGCCCCAGCGCTGAACGCCGCGGCCGGAGCCATCCGGGGCTGAACCCGTGGCCGCCTACCCCGCCGCCACGATGCGCTCGACCGCGGCTGTCACCAGCTGGTCGCGTTCCGCCTCCGTGAGGACGTCGGGCAGGGTGAGTTGTTCGACGATCAGCCAGTTCAGGGTCAGGTAGAGGAGTTTGACGGCCATGGCGTCGCCGGGGAGGCCGGAATCCTCGTGGTAGGCGATATTGGCGTCGAGGTCGGCGCGGACGCGGTCGGTGAGTACCTTGCGCAGTTCGGGGCGGCGGGTGGCTTCGAGGCGGAGTTCGAGCAGGGCGAGGTAGCCGGTGCGGAAGGACGCGATGCGGCTGACGAGTTCGCGCATCAGCTCTGCGTAGGTTTCGCGGTCGCGGCCCGCTGTCCGTTGGCGGTCGATCGTCGCCTCGTCGGGCTGGAGCCGTTCGTAGACGCGGGCGCCGGCCTGGGTGAGCAGGTCGTCGCGGTTGGCGAAGTAGTTGGATGCGGTGCCGGGGGGTACGGCGGCATCGGTGTCCACCGCGCGGAAGGTCAGCCCGCGCGCGCCCTCGCGGGCCAGCACCTCGATCGCGGCATCCACGAGGGCGGCCCGCCGCTGCTCGTTCCGTCGCGCCATTGACACCACTCCATCTGTAGTACTAAGTTCCCGTCCGTCAAACCACTTCAGGCAGAGTACTACGTATGGAGTCGTTGGAATGCGAAAGCTCGTGTACTACGTCGCTGTCACGCTCGACGGGCGCATTGCCGGCCCCGATGGCGAGTACGACTTCTTCCCCGCCGGCGATGAGCAGCAGGCCGCCGCCTACGCCGCCTGGACCAACGCGCTGTACCCGGAGACCGTCCCGACCGCCCACCGCCCCGCCGTCGGCCTCGTCGACGCGCCCAACCGGCGCTTCGACACCGTCGTCATGGGCCTCGGCACCTACCGGCCCGCCCTCGACGCGGGGATCACCAGTCCGTACGCGCATCTGCGCCAGTACGTCGTGTCCAGCACCCTCAAGCCCGATACGGACCCGGCCGTCACCGTCGTCCCGGGCGACCCGCTCGCCCTCGTCCGCGAGCTCAAGCAGGAGAGGAAGGAGGACGGTGAGGGGCTGGACATCTGGCTCTGCGGCGGCGGCAGGCTCGCGGGCGCCCTGCTGCCCGAGATCGACGAACTGGTGATCAAGAACTACCCGGTGGTCGCCGGTGCCGGGATCCCGGCCTTCGACGGTGCCTTCGATCCCACCGCCTTCGACGTCTCCGAGCGCACCGCCTTTCCCAACGGTGTCACTCTGACCCGCCTGACCCGCCGCTAGTCGGGCGTTCGTCGGAGAGGGCGGGTGGGGAGGGGGGCGGGGCGACCGGTACGGCATGAGGCTCCTGACCAGGGCCACTCGGGCTTTGCCGAGGGGGAGTTGGGTCAGGAGCCTCATGTCTGTGCCCGTTCTGTGCCCGTTCTGTGCCCGTGCCTCGTGCCTCACGAGCCGTGCGCCGTGCCGGGTGCGGTTCGGCCGCTCAGTGCGTCACCGGGTCTTGGAGCCGCAGGCGCCGGATGCGCAGGCGGTGAGCCAGGTGTCGAAGTCGGCGTCGTAGCGGGTGCCGATGTCGGTGTTGTAGACGGCGTAGCCGCCTTGGTAGTCGCCCGTCCGGAAGTGCCCGAGCATCTTGGCGACGTCGTCCGGGTGCTTCTCGAACATATAGCGGACCGCGAGGTAGCCCCAGGGGTAGGTGCGGGTCACATCGCTGTTCGCGTACGTGCCCTGGAAGAGCGTGCTCAGCTTGTACGTGTGTTTTCCGGCCTCGGACACGGCCTCGGTGTCCGTCTTGCCGCGGTAGCCGTACGACACGTACTCGGCGAGCCCCTCGATCCACCAGACGTCCGGGACCGACGTCTGCTGGGTGAAGTCGCCCTTCATGTCGTCGCGGGCGTCGAGGTAGTGCGTGTACTCGTGGTTGAGGTTCCAGATCCGGGCCGGGAAGCCGTTGTCGTCGCTCCTCTGGTACATGATGGACATGGGCTGGTTGTCGGGCTTGGTGGGGTCCCCGATCATGGTGATGCCGCCGTTGTCCGTGTCGACGCCGTAGATCGCCCCGGCATACGTCTGGTAGTCGGTGCGACTGCCGAACACGACGTACTGGATGGTCGATTCGTGCTGGCCGGGGATCGGGCCGTCGTCCTTCACGAGCTTGTGGAAGTACGGGTCCTGCTTCTCCACGCTGGCGCAGGTGGCGGCGAGATCGGCGTCGGTCAGCGCCTGCGCCTTGACGGTGTGCGTCTTGTCGCAGGTGTGGTTGACGGGGAGGGCCGCCTGCATGAGTTGCTTGGCCAGGTCGCAGACGCCGTAGTACGAGCAGTTGTCCTTGTCGTACGAGTCGGCCTGGGAGGCGACCGTGACCCACAGGGGCGCCGTCTTGCCGGTGATCTTCGAGGCGTCCAGCAGGCCCTTCATCAGCGGCCGGACCTTGTCCCTGAGCTCCTGGTGCTCGACGTAACGCGCCACGTTCATACCGGCGTTGGAGTCCAGGTAGGACTTGTCGGTGCCCAGCATGTCCATGTGGTCCCGCGCGAACGAGTTGAGCGTGTCGATGATGCTCGGGTCGGCCGCCACCGCCTTCACATAGTCCGGGTTCCAGTTTCCGCGCCAGAGCGGGGTGTAGACGTTGTTCACCGCCGCCAGCATGCTCGGGATGCCGTCGTAGGAGCCGTTGTACGCGGTGAGCATCGCCTTGTAGACGTTCAGGTAGCGGCCCTGGTCGTTGGCGCTGTCGGTGAGGGTGACGACCTCGCCGAGGACGTCACCGTTCTTCGCAGTGACGTCCTTGGAATGCGCGTTGGCGAAGAAGGCGTCCAGGGCGCCCTGGACGGGTGCCGCCAGGTTCTGGCCGTAGTCGCCGACGTCGTTGGGGTCGTTGGACTGCACGTAGTAGCCGGCGCGCAGGAAGAGCACGAGCTGCAACGTGTTCGCCGAGTTGTCGCCGGGATACGTCGGCGCCGCGTCCTTGAAGGCGTTGGCCACGCTGACCATCTGTTCCTCGCGGAACACGTCGTGCGCGTCCTTGCCGGTGACCGAGAACAGGGTGTTGATGCACTCCGTGGTCGCGGCCTTGACGGCCGTGACCAGTTCGGCTCCGGTCCGGCTGCCGAAGTCGCCGGGGTTGCAGGAGGCCGGGTTCGGGGAGGTCGGATGCGGCGCCGCAGTCGAAGAGGTGGGGGGATTCTTCGCGCTGAGCGGGCGGAGTTGGGTGGGGGAGAGCGGCCGGGCCTGGATGACCGACCGTTGCCCCGCTCCGATGCTCGAACCGGTCGGTGGCGGTATGGAGTGAGGTGGGGGGTGCGGTGTGGTGAGGCTCGCCGGTGCCGGGACCCCCGTCGCGGCTTTGGCGGCGGCGGTCGGCTGGGGCGTGGTGGCCAGCGCCGGCATCGCCAGGAATCCGGCGATCGTAGCGCAGGCTGTCAAGCCGCCGACCACATATCTGGGCAAGGTGAAGCGGTAGCGCATCCCTGCTCCTTTGTGGGGGGTCATATGCGCCTCGGGGACTGGATGAGGCGTGTGCGGCACCTTCTCAGCGCGCACCGGCCGACGACAATGAGGTGTGACATAGCACATGGGACTGACGGGCCATAACCTCGGCTTGTCCCGTCGTGCTACGGCCTGTTCCGTGGGCCCACTCCCCAGTTGCGCGAGGCCCATCTGCGCAGGTGGGGCGATTGGGCGAGGAGGTCGCGGTACGCCGCGGTGGCGGAGCTGATGAGCGTATCCGCCACCTCGTCCGCGTGGCTCTCACGCCGCCAGGCCAGCACATAACGGCACCACAGCGGTGTTCCGTTCAACGGTTTGACGAGAACGCCGGAGACCGGACGGAGCGTGGCCTGCACAACGGAGACCCCGAGACCCTCCGCGATCATGTTCTGCAACTGGAGCTGGTCGCCGAGGAATTCATGCACCGCGGCCGGGGTGAAACCGGCCGACTCGCAGGCCGTGTAGAACACGCCCGGCCAGCCGGCCCCGTCGTCCGGAGTCAGGAACCATGCGTCGTCGGCCAGATCCGCCAACCCGACCTCCATGCAGTGTTTGAGCCGGTGACGCGCCGGCATGGCGACGAAGGACGGTTCGGTGACGATCCCGCGATGCGCCACGGCGGCCGAGTGCACCAGCTCCAGCCCCGGATAGTCGGCCGCGATCGCCGCGTCCACCTCGCCGTCCTCCAGTAGTTGGACGATCTCCGAGGACGGATACACGCTGCTCACCGTGAGCGCGAGGTCGGGCAGACGGCTCCGGAGCCGGACGACCATCCCGGACAGAACCGGAGAATTGGTCGCGGCCAGACGGAGGGGCATGCGCATGCGGGTCACGCTCTCGGCCGGACCGCGTCCTATGGCGTCCGCGCGGGCCAGGACGTCCCGCGCCTGCGCCAGGACCCCCACGCCGTACGGTGTCAGCTCGACGCCCGATATCTTGCGCTCGAACAGCGGCTCCCCGAAATACCGCTCAATACGGCGGAGTTGCGTGCTCATGGCCGGTTGCGAGTACCCCAGCTCCGCCGCGGCCCGTCCCAGACTCCCGGCATCGGCGATCGCGCACAGCGCTCTCAGGTGCCGAAGCTCCAGCTCCATGTGCACACTCCTCCCATCGGGTCAGCGCATCACGGGCATGCCTCGTGCGTCTTGCGCAGGGCAATCCTCGTACGTCATGCCCTGCGTTCCGGCGTGGGTCCGAAACCCGGCGGTGTTCGTGGCTCGAATCCGGGCAAGGCAGGTGGGCTTCAGTGCACTGTCGGGGCGGAGTGGTATATCCCGCTGTGTGGGGGTCAGTGCACGGAGAACCCGCCGTCGACGAAGATCGACTGCCCGGTGACGTAGCCGGAGGCGCGGCCGGCCAGGAACACCGCCGCTCCGGCGAAGTCCTCGGGCAGACCGTTGCGCCCGATCAGCGTGCGCGCGGCCAGGGCCGCCACCTTCTCCGGGTCGGACTGCAACCGGGTGTTGAGCGGGGTCAGGACGAAGCCGGGCACCAGCGTGTTGCAGGTGACGCCGTGCGGCGACCATGCCTCGGCCTGGGAGCGGGACAGCGACTCCAGCGCTCCCTTGGAGACCCCGTAGGCGCCGCTCTGGACGAACGCCCGGTGGGCCTGCTGGGAGGTGATGTGGATGATCCGGCCGAAGCCCCGCTCGGCCATACCGGGCCCGAACCGCTCACCCAACAGGTAGGGCGCCTCGAGGTTCACCGCCATCGTGGCGTCCCACACCTCCTCGCCCAGCTCGCCCATCGGCGGCCGCAGGTTGATCCCGGCGCTGTTGACGAGAATGTCGGGCTCGCCGAACACCTCGGCCGCCTGCTCCGCCGCCGCGCGCACCCCGTCGCGGGTGCTCAGGTCGGCGCTCACCCAGGCCGCCCGGCAGCCGTGCGCCGTCAGTTCGTCGACGGTGGCGGCCAGTTCCGCCTCCTTGCGCGCCACGATCACCACGCTCGCCCCTGCGCGTGCCAGGGCCCCGGCGATGCCTCGGCCGATACCGGAACTGCCGCCCGTCACCACGGCGACCCGGCCGTCCAGCGAGAACAATTCGGAGAGGTAGCTGTGCGAGATCATGCACGCACCCTAGACGGCGCGCCCGCGGCGGACGTGCCCGGGGCGACCCGCTGCCCGCCACGACCGACCCGGGGGCCGTCCGGGGAGCCGGCCCCGTGATCCGGCCCCATGATCCGGCCCCCGGGCAGTTCGCTCAGCGGTGGAGGAGTATGACCGCCGCGGAGTAAGGGGCGAGGCGTATCGGGGCCGCGCCGTGGTGGGTGGCGGGTGCGGAGTCGCCCCGCTGCCAGGTGAGAGTGCGGTCGGTGTGGTAGCCGGCCGGGAGCGTGAGGTGGAAGGGCTGGGCCTGCTTCGGGTCCTTGTTGAGCACGACGACGGCCAGTGTGCCGTCCGCGCGACGGACCGCATGCGCGGTCAGGGTGTCGCGGCCGCCGGTGGTGGTCGTGGCGAGGGTGGCGCCTCCGCCCTTGAGGGCCGTGGTCAGCATCCGCAGGGTCTGGTACGGCGCGAACGGTGTGCCGACCGGCGGCTCGCAGTGCTTCTTCGGCTGGCCCCCCAGGCACTTCCCGGAGGACAGCAGCCCCAGATCGCCCCAGCCGCCGTCCTTCGTGGCGGACGGACCGTTGTACAGGGCCCACCAGTCGATGTCCGAGACGCCGTTCTCCAGCAGCGACAGGTTGCTGTCGAGCAGGTAGAGCGCGCCGACGGCGTTGTCCTGCTGCTGCGTCGGGAAGACGCCGGAGTTGCTCTCACCCGCGACGATGCCGATGTGGTGGCGCGGCCCCGACGCCCGGTCCAGATCCGCCCGCAGCGCCTTCAGCACGGGCGCCGTGTTCGCGGTGTCGGCGAGCACCGATGCGTCGTCGAACTTCCCGCTGAACGTCGTGTGATACCAGTGGATATCGACGAAGTCGACCGCCTTCGCCAGGCCCGGCGTGTGCAGAACCGCGTCGTCCCACTCCTTCAGCTTGCCCTTCCCCGGACCGTGCGCCGTCGCCGGGTCGGCGGGGAAGAACTCGATGCCCACGCGGATGGTCGGATCGACGGCCTTCATCGCCTTTGCGTAGGCGATGGTGTTGCGGGCGTAGGCGGCCGGCGACTTGTCAGTGTGCGCGTCGGGCTCCCTGGGCGCGGGGTGCGCGGGGTTGCTGAACCAGCCGTTGAGGTACGTCTCCTCGCCGACGATCCAGTTGCGCACGTGGTAGTGGTGTGTGCGGTTGGCGTACCGCACCCAGGCGGCGGCCTCGCGCGGGTCACCGGGCTTGGGGTGCTCCTTGGTGCTCGGATGGGCCTTGGTGTCGGTCGGGCCGGTGCCGTAGTTGACGTGCACCAGCATGCGGGCGTGTGCGTCGTGGGCGGCCTTGGCGAAATGGTCGAAGGTGAACGTCGGGTCGAGGTCCTGATATCCCCCGTTGTTCTTGCCGTTCGGGTCGGGGCTGAGCCAGCCGCCGTGCTGGAAGTGGTAGAGGTCGCTGGGCCCGCCGGAGTTGAACGACAGGGTCTTGATGCCTGCTCTGCGGATGAGCTCCGGGGTGTTCGAGCGGGTGAGGTACGGGTTCCAGAACGGCGTGTTGACCCCGATCGCGTGCGAGGAGACCGAGTTGGTCACACGGTTGGTGACCTTGATATCCGCCGTCGATGTGGGCGGCCCTGACGACTCGGCCCCGAACGCCGTGGCGCTGGGCGTAGCGGCTAGTGCGGCGAGCGCGGCCGTGGCGGTGACCAGAGCGAGGACGCGTGGGCGGTGGCGTTGCGACATGGTGTGCGGACCTTTCGCTTGAGGCACATCACCAAGTGGTGATCTGACTTCAATCTGTCGCAATGGCCGCGCAGTTGGCAGAACCGAGTGTCACGGATCCGCACTGACGAATGTCACAGAAGCGGATGCGCCCATTCCCTACTGGTTCCTTACGGGATCCCTGCCGGCATCCTCACCGACCCCGTCCGGGTCGTCTGGTCAGCCGGTGCACCGGGGAACCAGCCCTGCGGGCGCGGCGGTTGGCCGAGCTGCTGCTGCCTGACCTGCGCTCATATCTCCGTGAGTCAACCGCCCGCTCCCGTGTCGCCTCCCGCGCTCTCCGTCTAGTCCGCGACCGCCGGTTCGGCATGGAGGATCGAGGCGAGGAGGCCGGGGAAGCGCTGGTCGAGCTCTTTCCGACGCACCTTGCTGACCCGGGAGTTGCCGTGCAGCTCCGTCTCCACCAGTCCGCTCTCGCGCAGGGTGCGCAGATGGTGGGAGACCGTGGAGGGCCGGACCGGCAGGTCGAGTGCGCCGCAGGCGGCCTCGCCCATCTCCGTCAGCAGTCGCACGATCTGAAGCCGCACCGGGTCGGCCAGGGCCTGGAGAACGGTTCCGATGTCCACCTGGGCCAAGTCCGGTTGTGGTAGCCGGACTTGCTCCGATGCCCGCATGTGCGCCTCCCGCAGATTTCGATGTCGATCAGGTCTTACGATACAGATCGAAGTAGTCTTACGATGCTCATCGAAATATTCGATGTTCGTCGCATCAATTGGTGTCCATCGCAGCAGTTGACATCCATCGAAAATCGAAACAGGGGGCCGTTCATGTCAGAGACCGCACAGGCCGACGAAGCGGCGCATCGGGTGCCATGGCGCGGTCATGCCGCGGCCCTGGCGTTCGGCGCCTTCGCCGTGGGTACGGATGCCTTCGTCATCGCGGGCCTGCTGCCCGACATCGGCTCCTCGCTCCATGTCTCCGTCGGCGCGGCCGGCCAGTTGGTGAGCGTCTTCTCGCTCGCGTATGCCGTGCTCTCCCCGCTGCTGGCGGCGCTGACCGGGAAGTGGTCCCGGCGTACGGTGCTGATCACGGCGCTGCTGGTCTTCGCCGTCGGCAACGTGGTGACGGCGCTCGCGCCGGACTACGTACTGGTCCTGGCCGCCCGTATCGTCGCCGCCGCCGGCGCCGCGATGTTCACCCCGAATGCCGGCGCGACCGCGGCGACACTGGCCGGGCCCCGGCACCGCGGCCGGGCCATTGCGATCGTCACGGTGGGCCTGACCGCCTCGCTCGCCCTGGGCGCCCCGCTGGGGACGCTCATCGGCAACGCCTGTGGCTGGCAGGCGACGATGTGGTTCGTCACCGCACTCGCGCTCCTCGTCGTCCCGGTCATCGCGCTGCGGGTGCCCGATATCCGCCTCGGCTCCGGAGTCGGGCTGCGTCAACGGCTCGCGCCGCTGGCCGACCGCCGGGTAGCGGGAGTGCTCGCCGCCACGCTCGTCGCCTTCGTGGGCATCTACCTCCCCTACACCTACATCATCGAGGTCTTCCGGCCCGCCGTCGCCGGGGATGGGAGCCGGGTGGCGCTGTTGCTGCTGGTCTTCGGCCTGGCCGGCACGGCGGGCAACCTGCTTGCGGGCCGTCTCGCCGACTGGCAGGGCCCGCACAAGGTGGTCATCGCCGCGACCCTCCTGCTGGCCGTGGTCTTCCTCCTGATGACGGTGAGTCATACGTCGTATCCGGTGGCGATCGTTCTGGTGGCCTTCACCGGCATCGCCTCGTGGTCGATCACCGCACCCCAGCAGCAGCGCATGATCGCACTCGCCGCGCCCGGGGCCGAATCGCTGGGTGTCTCGCTCAACGCCGCCGTGATGTACCTGGCCATCTCGCTGTCCAGCGTGCTCGGCGCCGGCATCCTCAACTCCCTGTCCCCGCCGTACATTTCCGCGGTCGCCGCCGGCTTCGCGGTCGTCGCGGCCCTCGTCACCGCACTGGCCGGACGCGCCGAGCGGCGGCGCGCGACACCGGATTCCCCGGACGCCGCACCCCGGCGGGCCCGTGCGGGCGCGCCCGCCAAGTAGGCCGCTGCCACTGGGTGTTGTGGGAGGGCGCTGCGCCGTCCGTCGGTACGCCCGGCGCTGCGTCCGGCGGGCGGCTGCCGGTGTGGAGAGCGTCCGTCGCATCGAGGAGCAGCCGGTCGCGTTCGGCCGTCCAGCAGTCGTCCGCGCTCGTGCCGTACGTCAGGGAATCCACCTGCTCGGCGGTCAGCCCGGCACGCGCCGCGAACCGGGCGATGTGCACACCCCATTCGTACGCGCAGCCGCACCGGGCGCGGGTGCGGTCGATGACGATGTCGCGGTCGCGCAGGCCGAGGCTGAGCCGGCGGCCGAGTTGATACGAGCCCCAGCCGTGGAGCGCCTCGGCGAGGTGTCGGTGGCGCGCGAACAGGCGGAACAGGGGGAGCGGAGCTTCGTCGCGCGGCATCATCCGGCGCAGTACCGCCGCGGTCTCCGGGCGGTAGGACGGTTCCAGAGGCGGTATCCGTTCGGGTACAGGCACCTCCGGTGCTTCGATTTTCGAATCAGGGTGAAGGTGAGGATAGTGCTTCTGAAATCGAAGCGACAGTTCCGGCGGTGCGGGCAGGTTCAGGCAGTGCGGGAAGGGGGGCGGCGGGTCAGGGCCAGGATGGCCATATCGTCCTGCCCCCGGCCGCCGGTCCAGCGGCCGACGTCCCTGGTCAGGGCGTCCACCAGGGCCTCGGGATGGATGAACCGGCGGTTCATGCGACGGGAGCGCAGCGGATCGTAGAAGGTGCCCTGTGTGTCCCGCGCCTCGGTGACACCGTCGGTGACCAGGACCAGCGACGCGCCCGGGGGCAGGCGCACCACGTCGAGCGGCTCGCAACCCGGGGGAGCGAGGTCGTTCAGTCCCATGCCGAGCGGGAGCTGCGGGACGGTCGGATCGAGCCGTACCAGCCGCCCGTCGTGGAGCAGGTACGGGGGCGGATGCCCGCGGTTGACCAGGCTCAGCACCTCGCCGTCGAGGGACACCTCGGCCAGCAGGGCGGTGGTGAACCCCTCGGTCGACGCGATCGGGCCGCTCTGGGCCGCCATCCTGGCCATCGCCTCGTCCAGCCGCTGCGCCAGCGTGGCCAGCGTGGGGGCGTACTCGGCTTCCTGCCGGAAGGCGCCGATGGCGACCGAGACGGCGGCGACGGCCTGGATGCCCTTGCCCCGTACATCGCCGATGATCATTCGCACCCCGAAGGGAGTCTCCTGCACCGCGTACAGGTCACCGCCGATCCGCGCCTCGGCCTGCGCCGCGGTATACCCGGCGGCCACGGCCAGCGGACCGGCCGTCCTCGGCGGGTCCGGGAGCACCGCCAGCTGGACCGCCTCCGCGAGATCCCTGGTCAGCGCCAGATCGCGCCCCTGCCGTGTGAGGAGCCCGTTGATCGCCAGGCCCAGCACACCGATGAGGCCCACGACGGCCAGATCGACCAGCAGGGGCGTCGCCGGGCGCTGGCGCTCGATGTCCAGCCCCACCGAGATCCCGCAGGTCAGGCCCACGACGGCGACCGCGCAGCGGAAGGGCAGCATGGCACCCGCGATCAGCGGTCCGGCCGCGAGAAGCGGCAGTCCCATGTACGGCTGGGGCGCGAAAAGGTCCAGCAGGACGCCGGTCACAAGGGCCAGCGCCACAAGCGCCCACGACGCCTTCACCGGCGTGCGCTGCAAGCCGTCCACAGTGCTTCTCCTGCTGCCGGGTCACGCTCGCCACGCGGCGGAGAGCAGAGCCACGCAACGATGCGCCTCACCGACTCCATGCGCCTCACCGACTCCATCGGTATGCCCATGGCTTCACAGATACGCGGTATACGCAACAGGGAGTCGCGTCCGCCCGCCCGAATACCATGTCTGTAAATTTCCGGAGGTGCGGGAACCCCGTGCCGCGGGGGCGACTCCTCTCCCGTGGAGACGCACGCCGGTGCGTTCCGTACGACAGTGGGGGCGAGACGATGACACGTACAGTGCAGCAAGTACAGCGGTCCGTGAGGGCGCGGAGAGCGGCGGCCGGTTCTGCGGCGGCGGTGGCGGCCGGGCTGGCGCTGGTGGTCGGGGCGGCGGGGACCGGGCAGGCCGCGGCCTTGCCCACGGAGTCGGGTGCGCAGTCGCCGTCCGCGGCGAGCTGCGGCGCCGCGACGGCGGCACCCAAGGCGACGGCGGCGGCGCGGACCGCGCCCGTACCGGAGGCGGCTCCCGCCCCCGGTATCACCGGTAACGCGGCGCAGAAGATCTCCTACGGCCTCGGCACGGAGGCGCCGGTGGGCCTGTGGACGTCGTCGAGCGTCACCCTGCGCACGCCGGTCTCCCAGGGCACGGTCAGCCTGGACGTCACCACGCGCGGCTTCAGCGCCGCCTCTCTGGAGATCCAGCGCTATGTGCCCACGACGCACCGCTGGGTCGATCTGGACTCCTCCGTCGGCGGCGGTCTGCCGGACAAGGGAACGTTCACCTTCCCCGTGTCGGTGGCGGCGAGCTCCGGCCACCCCGCGTCCGTGGCGCTGCGGGTCAAGGACCTCGACCGTCCCGGCCGCCTGAGCGTGGCCGCCTCGGTCAAGGACGGTCACGGGCACACCTACCGGGCGCCGGTGCGGAACGCCGTCGTCGACCAGCCGACGACCACGCTCAGCGGCTGGTCGGGCGGTACCGCCCTGGTGCGTGGTGGCGCGGCGAAGGAGTTCACCCTCAAGGTCAAGAACACCACCCGGCGGGCCTACCCGGCACTGAACGCCGGGTACTTCGCCTACGGCCAGAGCAACGGCCACACCCTGGCGCCGAAGGACCTGAAGTTGCAGCAGTATGTGCCCGGCCGCGGCTGGCAGCGCGTTTCGCTGCTCCCCGGCGGCTGCGACCCGGGCATGAGCGCCGCGCTGATCCCGACCGCCAAGTCGCCGCTGGCGCCCGGCGCCACGGCCGTCTACCGCATGCGTCTGGCGGTCGCGGGCTCCGCTCCCGCGACCAAGGTCGAGGCGGGTGTGTCGGCGGGCACCGGTGACACGTCGTTCTTCTACCGGACGCTGCCGTTCGTCATTCGCGCCCGGTGACGCGTCGTTCACTCCTCCCGGGATGACGCCACGCACTCCTCCCGGGGCAAACACGGCGGGCGCCGACCAGGAGTCGGCGCCCGCTGTGACATGGTCGGCGATCAGCGCTTCACCACGAAGGCCCGGCCCGTCTTCGCCTTGGAGGAGCAGGAGTTCTGCTCGTCCTGGGTCATCTTGCGGGTCTTGACGATCACCGCATTGCTCTGCCCGTCCGTGCCATTGGCCGCGGGACCGGTGACCGTGTCCGGCACGTACCAGAAGTAGTGGCCCCACTTCGGGCTGTCGTAGTGGGTCTGCCAGGTGCCCGAGACGGTCTGCATCACCTGTGCGCGGGAGATCCAGCCCACCTCGCCGGGCTTCACCGTCATGTTCATCGAGCTGTTCTCGGTGTGGGTGCTCGACCAGGTGTGGCTGTAGGTCGCGGTGACACTCAGATCGATGAGGTCGGCGATCTTGCCGCCGGCGGTGACGGAGACGCCCGCGGTATCTGTCGAGCCGACGGTGTCCGCCCAGCCCATCGACTGGGTGGCGTCCGAAGTGCTGCAGTTGTAGAGGGAGTTCGAGACCTGGTGGAAGTCTCCCAGGTACGCCGTGCCGAGCTTGGGCTCGTTGAAGCTGCACTTCCCCTCGCCGGAGGCGCAGTCGGCCGTCAGCTGCTCCTTGGTGGGTTGGTCATCCGCCGCGGCCGGTATGGCCATCGTCGCGACGAGACCTAAGGCCGCCGTGGAGAGCGCCAGCAGGCGGCTTGCGCGCCGGATCGTTCTGTTTTTCGTCCTGTTGCTGTTCATGTTGCTCTTGCCTTTCGCCCAGCCTCACAGAGGCGACGAGCCCGTCCGGAGTGGGGAGTTCGTCGCTGTTGCGTCTGAGACTGGAGTGAAATTTGGTTCAACTACACCAAGAATCGGCAAAGTTGTAGTTGATGGAGAAACATACTCCGTATGGGGGTGGGAAACGGAGGCGGCGTCAGGTCCGGAGACGGCCTGGAGAGTCGCCATCGGCGCTGGTCGGGGGCGGCGCGCGCGAACTCCGGCGGGTGGGGTGCCGGGCGGCGTTCCGGGTGTGTCAGTCCCTTTACCGTGCGTAAGGGAAAGGTCCGAATAGCGGGCGTTCACATCGTTCGTGCAGGCGCCCCCGCAGACTCGTGAGGCTTTCCGCACGTCCCCGGCAACGAACAGGCACCACACGACCATGAGTCGGACAAACACCAGGTCACCCCAGGTTTCCCCGCAGGCCCAGCAGAACGGCGAACCCGTTTTGTCGCACGGCCTCAAGCAGCGCCATCTGTCGATGATCGCGCTCGGCGGGGTCATCGGCGCGGGGCTCTTCGTAGGCTCCGGGGTCGCCATCGCCACGGCCGGGCCGGCCATCGTCCTCCTCTACATGGCGACCGGCGCGCTGGTCACGCTGATCATGCGGATGCTCGGCGAGATGTCCGCGGCCCGGCCGTCCACCGGTTCGTTCTCGGTGCACGCCGAGGAGGAACTCGGTGCCTGGGCGGGGGTCACCTCGGGCTGGATGTACTGGCTGATGCTCTGCGCCGGTGTGGCCGCCGAGGCCACCGCGGCGGGCAAGATCATGCACACCTGGGTGCCGTTCCTCCCCGCCTACGGCTGGGTGGCGGTCTTCATGGTGTTCTTCTGCGCCAGCAACCTGACCGCGGTCAAGAACTTCGGCGAGTTCGAGTTCTGGTTCTCCGCGGTCAAGGTCACCATGATCGTCGCATTTCTGGTGCTGGGTGTGCTCGGCATCTTCGGGGTGTTCGGCAGCGCGCCCGGCACCCGTCATCTCACCGGCCACGGCGGCTTCTTCCCGACCGGCGTCGCCGGGCTCGCGGCGGGTCTGCTGACCACCATCTCGGGGTTCGCCGGTCTGGAGACGGTCACCATCGCGGCGGCGGAGTCCGACCACCCGAGCCGGAACGTGGCCCGCGCCGTGCGTACCGCGGTGTGGCGTATCGCCGTCTTCTACATCGGCTCCATGGCCGTGGTCGTCACCCTGGTGCCGTGGAACGATCCGAAGGTCGCCCTGGACGGCCCGTACGTCACCGTGCTCGACCGGCTCGGTATTCCGGCAGCCGGCACGATCATGGAGATCGTGGTGCTGGTGGCGCTGCTCTCCGCGATGAACGCCAACATCTACGGCTCCTCGCGCATGGCGTACTCCCTCGTCTACCGGGGCCAGGGCCCGCGCGTCCTGGGCAAGGTCACCAGGGGAGTGCCGGCGGCGGCCGTGCTGGCGTCCTGTGTGTTCGGCTTCGCGGCCGTGATCGCCGGGATCGTCTGGCCGACCACCGTGTTCGCCTGGCTGCTGAACATCGCCGGCTGCTCGGTGCTGGTCGTCTGGACCCTCGTCTGCCTCACCCAGCTGAAGATGCGCCGCCGTCTGGAGCGCGAGGCACCCGAGCTGCTGTCGGTACGGATGTGGGGCTTCCCGTATCTGACCTGGCTGGCGTTGGCGGCCATCCTCGGCGTCTTCGCCGTGATGGCGGCGAACGCGAACGGGCGCCAGCAACTCGTCGGCACCGCGGTCGTGGTGGCGGCCCTGGCCGGTGCGGGCCATCTCAAGCAGCGGCGCGACCGGCGGGACGCTCCCACCGGCTAGGTCGCCGGTGAACGACCCCGCGGCCCCGGCGCCCGCCACGGCTGAAACCTCAACGCCAGGGCGGGCGTCGGCTACCGCTCGGCCCCCTCGGGGAGCTCCGCCTCCTCGGGGCTGGCCATGTCCAGCAGCAGCATCGCATCGTGGTCCGGGGTGTCGGGCGGCGCCTGGTAGGTGACGAGCCGCTGGCCGTCCGTGCGGAAGATCGCCATCACCTCGAAGGTCAGGCGCATCGAGCCGACCTCCGGGTGCTGGAAGTGCTTCTGGCCACCGCTGCGCGCCCGTACGTCGTAGCGCTCCCACAGCCGGGCGAACTCCGGGCTTTTCACCACGAGTTCGCCGACCAGCTGGGCCAGCTCCGGCATGTCCGGGTCGGCGCCCGCCATCGCCCGCAGGTGGGCCGCGCTGTGCGCCGCCATCCGCTCCCAGTCGTGGTAGAGCCTGCGGCCCATCGGGTGCAGGAACATATAGCGGGTGATGTTGCGGCGCTCCGCCGGCCAGTCCGTGATGCCGGGGAAGAGGCGCAGACCGGGCCGGTTGGCGGCCAGCAGATCGTTGGTGCGGCTGACGACGTAGGCGGGCGAGGGGCGCAGCGTCTCCAGCATGGTGCGCACCGACTCGCGCACCGTACGGGCCGGTCCCGCGCACGGCGCCGGTGTCTGGCCCGCGGCCAGCGCCGCCAGCTCGTGCAGCCGGTGCAGCGCGTCTCCGGACAGCCGGAGCGCCTCGCCGAGCGCGGCGACGACGGCGGGCGAGGGCCGGGTCTCGCGGCCGCGCTCCAGCCGCGTGTAGTAGTCGACGCTGACCCCGGCAAGCGTCGCCAGCTCCTCGCGGCGCAGCCCCGGCGTACGGCGGATGCCCGTGCCGGCGGGCAGGCCCACGTCCTGCGGGCGGATCTGCCCGCGGCGGGCGCGGAGGAAGCGGCCCAGTTCCGTACCTTCGCTCATCCGGCCATTTTCCCAGAGGGCCGCGCGGGGAGGGAGGCCGTACCAGGGCCAGGAACCGCGCTCCCCGGCGCGGCTCGGTCTGCCGCGGGCCGCCCGTGCCGGGCACGCTGCCGTCCGTAGCCGTCCCCGAACCCCTACCCGTATCGGTACCCGACTCCGTATCCGACAGGGGCGGCGCAGTGAGGAGCAGTGCACGATGAGCGTCACGCAATCCGGGCCGGGCACGGCAGTTGAGGCGGGGGCGGGTGAGCGGGGCGGGCCGGGGCGGCCGGGCTCCGCCACCGCGGCCCTGGTCGCCGCCGTCCTCGGATTCTTCGTCATCACGGTCGACGTCTCCGGCGTCACTATCGCGCTGCCCGCCGTGCGCGGAGACATCGGCGGCTCGATGTCCGGTCTCCAGTGGGTCGCCGACAGCTACACCCTGATGTTCGCGGCGCTGATGCTCTCCGCCGGTGCGCTCTCGGACGCGGTGGGTGCGCGGCGCGCGTACGGCTGGGGGCTCGGCGTCTTCACCCTCGCCTCGCTGGCCTGCGGGGCGGCGCCGACGCTCGGGGCGCTGACGGCGGCGCGGGTGGTGCAGGGGAGCGCGGCGGCGGTCATGGTGCCCGCCTCGCTGGCGCTGATCCGGCAGGCGTTCCCGGAGGCGGGTGCGCGGGCGCGGGCCATCGCCCTGTGGACGGTCGGCGGCGCGGTCGCGATGGCCGCCGGGCCCGTCCTGGGCGGGCTGCTCACCACGGAGTGGAGCTGGCGCGCCGTGTTCTGCCTCAACGCACCCGCCGGGCTCGCCGGTTTCCTGTTCCTGCTGCGGGCCGGGCGCTCCCCGAGGCGCCGCGCCGCGTTCGACCTGCCGGGGCAGTTGACGGCCGTACTGGCGCTGGCCGCACTGACCTTCGCCGTGATCGAGGGCGGGCACGCCGGACTCACCGGCACGGTGGCGGCCGCGGCCGGGGTCGCGGTGGTGTCCGGCGCCGGTTTCGTGGCCGTCGAGGCGCGGCGGCGCGCGCCGATGCTGCCGCTGGAGCTGTTCCGGCAGCGCGGCGTGACCGTGCCGGTCCTCGCGGGCTTCTGCCTGAACGCCGCCTTCTACGGGGTGGTGTTCGTCCTGAGCCTCTTCTTCCAGGAGCAGCGGGGGCAGTCGGCGCTCTCGGCCGGGCTGATGTTCGTGCCGATGGCGGCGGTCACCGCCTGCGCCAACTACCTCTCGCCGCGGGCCGTTTCCCGCTTCGGCCCGCGGACGGTGGTCGTCGTGGGGCTGCTGATCGCCGCGCTGGGCTGCGCCGGGCTGCGCACCGTCGACGTCGGCACGCCCGCGTGGGTGACCGCCCTGCTGATGATCCCGCTGGGCGTCGGCGGCTCCCTGGCCATGCCGGCGCTGACCTCCCTGATGCTCGACAGCGTCGCCGCCGAACGGGCCGGTACGGCCGCGGCGTTGCTCAACACCAGCCGCCAGACGGGCGGCGCGCTGAGCATCGCCGTCTTCGGCGCGCTCCTCGCCGGGAACTTCGCGCCGGGCATGCGGGAGAGCCTGCTGCTCGCCGCCTGCCTGATGGCGGCGACGGCGCTGGGTGCGGCGGCACTGCTGCCGCGCGGGAACCAGGGGGCGGTCAGGGGTGCATCCGGGCGCCCTTGAGCACCTTGTCGACCGCGTTGCGCGGCCCGTACACCGCCAGACCCACCAGATCCAACTGGTCCGTGGCCACGGCCCGTACCGCCGCGCGGTTGTCCCGGTCGTTGCCGGTGGTGAAGAGGTCGGAGGTGAACACCGACCGGCGCAGCGCACGGGACAGCGCGCGACCGTGGGCCGCGGTCAGCGTCTCCTTCGTCCCCTCGAAGACCAGGACCGGCTGGCGGAACATCGGCAGATACGGGGTGCCGTCGGCATCGGCGTACGGTTCGCCGATCACCTCGGGCAGCTCCGTACCGAGGCCGCTGATCAGGAACGCGGTCACGTTCAGCCGCTGCCAGGTCTCCAGGTCCTCGCGCAGCAGAACGGCGATCTTGGTGTCGAAGCGGACGGGGGTACGGACGGGGGTGCTGTCGTCGGTAGTCATGATCCGAGCCTGCCGACCGTCGCCGACCACCGTCTTGTACATTCCTGGCATGGTGGCCCGGCAGCAGGTTTCCGCATGGCGCCCGCAGGTCCCGGGTGTGGTGGAGGTCTTCCACGCGCATTTCACCGAGCACCGCTATCCGATGCACGTCCACGACGTATGGACCCTGCTCATCGTCGACGACGGCGCGGTCCGCTACGACCTGGACCGCCATGAGCGCGGCACCCCGCACGGCACGGTGTCCCTGCTCCCGCCGCAGGTCCCGCACAACGGCTCACCCGCCACCTCCCACGGCTTTCGCAAGCGGGTCCTCTACCTGGACCTGACCCAGCTGGACGAGAGCTTCATCGGCCCGGCGGTGGACGGCCCCGACCTCGCCGACGACCTGCTGCGCCGACGCATCGGACAGCTGCACCGCGCACTCGCCCACCGGGGCGACGAACTGGAGGCGCACAGCCGTCTCGCCCTCATCCGGGAACGGCTGCGCACCCACCTGCGGCCCCGGCTCGTCGCCGAGCGGCGCGCGCCCGACCCCGGGGTGGCGCACAGGCTGCGCGAACTCCTCGACGCGCGGCTGCTCCAGGGCGTCACCCTGGACGAGGCCGCCAAGCTGCTGCACGCCCACCCCACCCACCTGGTGCGGGCGTTCAGTGGCGCGTTCGGCATCGCCCCGCACCAGTACCTGACGGCCCGCCGGGTCGACCGCGCCCGTGGGCTGCTGCTCGACGGCCGGCCGCCCGGAGAGGTGGCGGCCGCCGCCGGCTTCTACGACCAGTCGCACCTGAACCGGCATTTCACCCGGCTGGTGGGCACCACCCCCGGGCGCTTCGGCGGTCGATGACCGTGCGGAGTTTGCCGCTGGTGGGGGTGCGTTCGAAGGCGAGCGTGGGGGCGGTCTCGACCGTGCAGGTCAGGAGCGCGTCCGGGCCGGCCGCCGAGCCGAGTTCCGGGATGTGGGCCAGCAGCGTCGCGCGGGCCGTGTCCGGATCCGGTGCATAGCGGCCGTCCAGCCGTACGGTCAGATGCTCGCGGTCGGGTTCGGAGGTCAGGACGATCTGCAACTCGCCCCGGTAGCCGAAGTGTTCCTCGGCGACCTGGGTGAAGCGGCGGTAGTGGAAGTGATAGGTGCCCATCCGGAACACCTCGCCGTACCGTCCCAGCAGTTCGATGCGCGGGGTGTGGCTGCCGCACGGGCAGGTCCCGTCCACGGCCCGGCCCAGGTCGCCGATCTCGTAGCGCTCCAGACGCTGGCCGGCCCGGGTCCGG
The DNA here is from genome assembly GCF_002082195.1 of Streptomyces gilvosporeus. Lineage (GTDB taxonomy): Bacteria > Actinomycetota > Actinomycetes > Streptomycetales > Streptomycetaceae > Streptomyces > Streptomyces gilvosporeus. Next base: position 7,668,159 of record NZ_CP020569.1, read on the forward strand.
GTGGTGAAGACCAGCCGTCCCGGCTGTCCGGCGGGGACCGGCACGTCCTCCTGAGGGTCGAGGATCTCCAGCGTGTGCAGCTCGGTCAGGATGTGGTGTTCGGTTCCCACGGCGTGGGTGCACTGGTAGCCCAGCGGCCCCAGGTCGGTGCTGCCGTATGCGGCGGACCGGATCAGCCGCACGCCGAACGTCTCGGTGAGGATGCGGCGTTGTTCGGTGGTGAAGTGCTCCCCGCCGTAGAACACCTTGCGGATACCGCCGTAGGAGCGCAGCCGCTCGCCCTGTGTGTGGAAGAGCTGCCACAGGTAGGACGGCATCCCGAAGAGGGTGTCGACCCGGTAGGCGACGAGGGCCTTGGCTATCTCCTCGTGGTCGGGGCCGGCGGCCATCGGGATCTGGGTGGCGTTCAGGCGCTCCAGGATGGAGAAGAAGCTGATGAAACTGCCGTACATGCCCCCGCAGAAGAAGAGGTTGGCGGCCCGGTCGCGGGCCGGGTCGAAGCCCGCGGCGAGCAGGCCGTGGGCCGAGGCGCGCATCTGCGTGTCGTAGTCGTCGCAGGTGAAGACGGACAGGGCCGGGGCGCCGGTGGTGCCTCCGCTGCGGAAGTAGAGCTGGGCGTGTTCGGGTGCGAGGGTACGCAGCTGGTCCTGGGCCGCCGCCTTGCCCATCAGCGGGCCGGTGGGCGCCGCGGGCGGCGCGGCGGGGGCGATCAGATCGTCCAGGCACGGGGTGGCGGCGAATGCGGCGCCGTCGGCCTGCACGCCGACCCGGCGGCTGTAGCGCTGGAGGGCGTAGACGCCGTCGTGGGGTTCGCCCGGGTAGCTGTCGAGCATCGCGCCGAGCGGGGTGATCCGCTGGACGCCCGCGGTGATGAGCGCCCGGGAGAGCGTGGCGATATCGGCGCGGCTGCCGCCGACCGAGGCGGTCTGGAGATAGCGGCGCATGGGCCGCAGCGTCGCGGTGATCTCCTGGCGGGGGAGCGGCTTGATCCAGACGGTGCGGTGCAGCGGGGAGGCGGCGAGGGCGGGACGGACGTCGGCGAAGACCCGCCAGCTTCCGTCGTCGGCGGTGATGACCCTGGTCAGCCCGAGATGCTGTTCGGCCCGGGCGACCAGTTCGGCGGTGGTGATCTCCGCATGCTCGGCCGCGTCCGCCGCGTCGTCGGACGGTGCGGGGAAGGCGGCGGAGACCTCGTCGAGCACGGCGGCGAACCGCGCCGCGAAGGCGAAGAGTTCAGTGGCCGGTTCGTCCGTCCCGGTATCGAGGTACACGACCTGCGGACTGGAGCACGCCTGCTGCTCGGCCCGGCAGACATCGGCGGCCAGCGCGGCGAGGCCGTCCCGGTCCGTCCACGCCTCGCGGGCGAGGTAGGCGAACGAGATCTTGTGGCCCCATTCGACGAGCCGGCACCCGGGCGGCACGAGGGCCGCGACCCCCTCCACGGCGTCCTCGCCGCCCCAGACGGCCACCGCGTCCGCGGGCGCGCACAGCAGCCGCATCAGGTCCTGGCGGCGGGAGGGGAAGTGCAGCGCGACGATCCGGCGGCCGACGGCACCGGTGGGGTCCGCGGCCGCGAGCTCGGCGAGCAGATGCCGGGTGAGCGGGGTGTCGTTCCGGCTGGTCTTGAGGACGTTCACATTGCCCGCGAGCAGGCCCTCCACGACGCTCAGCGGGGCGACCGTCGCGGCGTTGCCGGGGGCGATGTGGACCAGCAGGCCCACCGGGGCCCACGCCTCGTAGACCGTCTCCCGCGCGTCGGGGCGGGTGAACCGTTCGGGACGCGGCCCGCCGAGTTCGCGGCGCAGCTTGCGTTCCAGGGCCGGCCGGGCGAGGGCGTCCGCGAGCTCGGCGAGGGTGGCGGCGGCTTCCGCGGGGTCGGCGGCCGGGACGCCCTCGGTCGCGTGCGCGAGCAGCCGGGCGCGGACGTCACCGTCCGGATCGCGCAGGGCGCGGCTGAGCGTGTCGCAGGCCCTCAGCACCGTCTCGGTGGACAGCGGCTCCGCGAGGGTGCGTGCCACGATGCCGGGCAGTTCGGCGAGCCGATCGGCGACCTCGGCGTCGGCGATGAACGCGCCCTGCCAGAAGTGGAGTTGGCTGGTCATGACATTCCCTTCAGGAGTTCTGCGGCGGCCACCGCGCAGCTGCGGTTACGGCTCACCCCGGCGCGGCCGTGGATCGTGAACCACGGTGTGGCCAGGGGGCAGCCGCACTCCTCCCCGGGGTGCAGCGAGGCCAGGTCGCCCATCACGACGCTCTGCGCGGGGACCGAGGTGATGTACGGGGACACCAGGTGGAGGTAGCCGCGGGCGCCGTACGGCAGCGGTTGCAGGGTCCGGGTGTCGCGTACGGCGGCGCGGGACCAGACGGGCACATGCAGCCGGTGGTGTGCGCACTCGACGTACGGCACGCAGTGCTCGACGGACCCGTAGGTGTCGCGGATCCGCTCGCCGGGGACGCCGAGTTGCTCGGTCACCTGGTCGTAGAAGTCCGCCTTGCCGATCTGCCGGTCGGCATGGCCCTTCCAGCCGCCGCCGAGGACGACCAGCGAGCCCTCCGGGAGGCGCAGCGGCGGGATGCCGGTGGCCCGCATGCGCTCCAGGGTGAAGTGCAGGAACGCCGGGAAGCCCAGGATCCGCACCGGCAGACCGTCGTCGGCGTAGCGCCGGAGGGCGGCGATACAGCCGTGCACGTCGAAGGCATGGCCGGATCCGGTGTGCCGCAGCGCGTGGGTGACGTGCCGCGCGGGCGCGAAGTCGCACAGGTAGTTGTCGGTGAAGGAGGTGCCCAGACGCACGTCAGGGGCGGGTTCGTAGCTGTAGAGCAGGTAGTTGACGGGCCGGTCGGGGGTGATCCACCCGTAGTGGTCGAAGATGCGGGCCACCATCCGCTGCGCGGCGCGGATGGTCCACCGGTCGAAGAACATCTGCGACTTCTGTCCGGTGGTGCCGGACGACGTCAGATGCAGGAAGACCTCCTCGCGCGGTACGGACAGCACCTCGTGCCGTTTGAAGAAGGTGGCGTGCAGCAGCGGGGTGCGGGTCCGGGTGCCGACGGTGGGGGCCGGGGCCTCGGGAGGGTCCGCGAGCAGGGAGCGGAAGAAGGGGGAGCGTTCCGCGTGCCAGGAGTTCGTTTCGGCCATCGCGGCCGCGAAGAGGGCGTCCGTCTCCGGGCCGGTCGTATAGGGCGCGGTGAGGTCGCACAGGCGTTGGACGGCGGGGAGGGCCGCCGGGTCGGGGACCTCGACGGGGGCGAGATGCGGGTTCATCGGTCAACCTCGTGACGGGGCAGGTAGGTCGACGTCCAGGCGGTCAGATACGCGCTCAGATACGGCTGGAGCGGCGTGCTGACGGCGGTGGTCCGGAAGTCGATCTGACGGTCGGTACGGGAGAGGACGACGTGGTCGTGGAAGCGGTCGCCGATCCGGCGCATGGCCGGGTAGGCGGCGCCGGGGACGAAGCCGGCCGAGAGGAAGGCGTGCAGCCCCGCGGTGTCCGACAGCGGCACCAGCGCCTCGACGTAGTCGGCGCCCGCCCGGCCGAGGGCCGCCGTGAGCGAATCGAGGGCTCCGGTGGCGGCCGACAGGCAGGGGTGCACCGCGACCAGGGCGCAGCTGCCGGCCGCCGGGTCGAGGTCGGCATAGATCTCGAACGCGCCGTCCGGCGGCGTCAGCACCGTGTTCGGGGTGCGCAGCGGGACGTAGGCGCCCGCCGGGTCGGGGAAGACCTCACCGAACCGCCGGCGGACGAAGCCGGGGGCGGTGATCACCTCGATGGGGGTGCGGTCCGTGGTGCGGTGCGCGGATTTCGTGTGGTGCCCGGCTTTCGTGTGGTGCGCAGCCGCGGTCTCCGGCTCCCCGGGGCCGAGCGGGCGCACCGCGGCGTACGGGATCCCGATGCTGTCCCCGGCCGCTTCCAGCAGCGGCACCAGCGCCCGCGGTACGGCGGCGACCGGTGCACGCCGTTCCAGGACGCCGTCGGCGTAGCAGGCGAACAGGGCCAGGGTCTCGCAGCCGGACACCTCGGCGGCGTTGGGCAGCAGCCCGAGCGGCCGGTACCCGTTGCGGGCGACGACGCGCTGCGGGGCCTGCGTGACCATACGGACCGTGGTGTGGATCGAATCGAGGGCACCGGTGGCGAGGGCATCGGCGGTGACCGCCGCGGTCAGCCGGCCCGCCAGCCCGTGCTGACGATGGCGGGGATGGACCGCGAGGCCGACGAGCTTGCCGACGCGGTTGCCCCGGTCGGTCTGCACGACCGCGGACCCGGCCAGCTCGCCGGTGTCGGCCCGGCGAGCGGTGAGCCAGTGGCAGTGCGGGTCGGTGATCAGACGGTGCATCTCGGCCGGATCACTGCCCAGGGCGACCGGATAGCCGTGGCCGTACACCTCGAAGTACAACTGCCGCAGCTCGGCGATGTCCTGGGGCGCGGCCGGTACGAGGGCGGCGGTCATCGGGCTTCCCCCAGCGGCACGGCGCCGGTGGCGGACCCGGCGGACCCGGCGGGCACGGCCTCGGCCGCACCGTCCGACTCCGGCGGCGCATCGATACGCCTCCCGGACCACCACAGCACCACGGCGACCGGAAGCAGCCCGACGGCTTGCAGCACGCACAGGGCCCGCGGGGACAACTGGTCGCCGAGCGCGCCGAAGACGAGCGAGGACAGCGGGAAGGTCGCGCCGAGCAGCGCCTGCATCATGGCGAAGAAGCCCGGCTTGTCCTCGGCCGGAACCATCCGCTGGAACAGCGCGACGAACCGCACCCCGATGGCCCCCACACACCAGCCCGCGACGGTCAGGGCGGCGACGGCCGCGGTCTGGCCGGCGATCAGGCCCGGCATCCCGAGGGCCGCGGCCATCAGCGCCAGGCAGGCCCCGCCGACGGTGGTCGCCGCTCCCGGCAGCCGTGCGCCGGTGAACGACCCGAGCAGGGTTCCGACGCCCAGGCCCGCCTCCAGAGCGGCGACCGTGGCACCGTGCGCATGCAGCACGGACCGGGTGTACAGCGGCATGACCACGTAGACGGCGGTGGTGAAGACGTTCGCCGCGGTGAAGCAGAGCAGCACCCGCCGGATGTACCGGTGGTCGGCGAGAATCCGGCGCAGCGTCCGCCGCGCGGGCGCGCCCTCGGCCGGGTCCGCGTCGTCCGCGACCACCGCGGCCCGCGGGAAGCGGGTGACGGACACCAGCACCGCCGCGGCCAGGTAGGCACCGGCACAGCCGGAGACGATGCCGGTCAGATCCCAGGCATCCACGACGAGCGGCCCCAGCAACCCGCCGGCCAGACCGGCCAGGGACTGGGTGGCCAGTTCGAAGCCGGTCGCGGCCTCGATGTCGGCGTCGTCGACGAGCTCGGGGACGGAGGTGGTCAGGCACGGGTCGAACAGGGCCTGGCAGCCGGCCAGCAGCAGCGCCGCCCCGTAGGCGACGACCGTGGGCGGCGATGCGGCACAGGTCCATCCGGCGGTGGCGGCGGCGACCAGACCCGCCACGGCGGCCGCCGAACCCAGCACCGTACGGCGCGGGCAGCGCGCGATGACGGTGGCCACCAGCGGGGCGAGCGCCACCGCGGGGAGCGTGCTCACCGCCAGGAACGCCCCGGAGGCCAGGCCGCGCTCCCCGTCGGCGCCGACGGCGTGCCCGACGAGCCACCACACCACGCCGACCTGGAACATCCGGCCCGCGGCCTGGGTGAGGATCTGCGCGACCCATACGGCACCGAAGGCCCGGTTGCGCAGGACGATGGGGAGGCGGCGCGGGGCCGCTGCGGGCGTCATGAGTGCGGCCGTTCGTCGAGGACCCGGATCAGCTTGCCGGTACGGGAGTTGACGACCAGATCGCCGTGCCGGACCCACTCCACGGCGATCGGGTGGATCCGTCCGCCGGCGGCCTCCGCGGCGTACGTCGGGCGGGCGGCGAGGATCTCCTTGGCGAGGGCGTCGGCCAGGTCCGCGAGCCCGTCGCGACTCCCGTTCCCGTTCCCGTCGCTGTCCCCGTCGCCGTCGACGGCCAGCCGCAGCACCAGCCCGTCCCGCCCGTCCCAGCGGCGCGCCACGAGCTGCATTCCGCTCACCCGGCCGGCCACGTCCACGGCGCGCACCAGATCGTGCACGTCCTGGGTGAAGAGCGACACCACACCGATGCGTACGCCTTCCTCGGCCCGGCCGAGGATACGGAACCGCCCCGCGGCGACATCGGTCCACTCGGCCCGGTCGCCGACCGGATAGCGGATGATGGGCATCAGCCTCCGGCGCAGGTCCGTGACGACGACACGGCCCGCCGCGCCGTTGCGGACGAGGGGCTCGCCGGTGTGCTCGTCGAGGATCTCGACGACGGTGTGCGGGGTGAACACCCTGTGGACGCGGGGATCGGCACCGGGTACGGCCCGCCCCAGGAGCCCGGAGTCGACGGCGGCATAGCCGATGGAGCGGGCCTGCGCCCGGGGGAACGCCTTGCGCAGCAGCGGCCGCTGGTCCTCGTAGAGCCCCTCGCCGCCGAAGAACAGGATCTCCACACCGCTCAGTTGGCGGCCTTCGCGGACGAGATGGTCGGCGAGCGCGCACAGCGTCGTCGTGGTCCCGGCGACCACCTCGACGTCGAACTCGTCCAGCGTCTGCACGGTCGAGGCGAGCGGTGCGGCGCCCCCGATCGGCAGCCGGACGTTGGCGACGGGCGCGCGGTGCAGGGCATCCAGGATGAAGGTGAAGCTTGCGTACAGCTCCCCGGCGTAGAAGAGATCGGCGACCCGGTGGCCGGGACGCAGTCCGGCCTCGACGAGTCCGCTGCCGAATGCGGTGGTGAATTCGCGCCATTCCTCGCGGGTGTAGACGGAAAACTTCGGGGCGCCGGTCGTTCCGCCGCTTTTGAAGACCACCGAGTCATCGAGCGGTCCGGTCAGAAGGCGGCTGTCGCGGGGCGTGTTGGCCCGCCAGAACGCGTCATGGGGGACGACCGGCAGATCGGCCAATTCCTCCACCCGGTGCGGTAGACCGGCGTAGAGATCCCGGTAAAAGGGCGAGTGGTCACGCACGAAACGTATGAGTTCCGGCAATGGTTGAACGGGCATGTATTCCTGTTTTCCGGCATGCAGAAGGAACCGGCGCCGCGGGGTGTGCGGCGCCAGTTCTCGGGGGTGTGGTCAGTAACGGAAGCCTCGGGGAAGCCCGGTCGGGGCCCCTCCCGAACGTCATTCCGTTCTGGGGCGCTTCGGTCGCTGATGATATGTCATGAGCGATGTTCCCGACGAAACCGGGCAGTATCGGAAACACCCCCTTAGCAACCGACATTCCGCCAGATGCCCAGGCCATCCCCCGGGTTGTCCTCCTTTACGGAAACTTGACAGTGGCCTACCTCACCAACGCCGGGGGCGGCGCCGCACCGCCACCGGACGACCGGAACCGGTTCCGGTACTCCGTCGGCGTCGTGTCGAGCGTCCGGCGGAAGGCGCGGATCAGGGTGTCGATGGTGTGGAAGCCGCAGGCGGACGCGATGCGCTCGAGGGCGTCATCCGTGGACTCCAGCCGGTTGCGCGCCACTTCGACGCGGGCCGAGGTGACGTACGCGGCCGGGGTCATACCGAGTTCGGTGGTGAAGATCCGGGTGAGCTGTCGTTCGCTGACGTGGGCCTGCCGGGCGAGGTCAGTGACGGTGAGGGGCTCGGCGAGGTGCCGTGAGATGTAGTGGCGGAGATCGTCCATGCGCCGCGTCGTCGAGACGGGCTCCAGCGGGACGCTGAACTGGCTTTGCCCACTGGGTCGTTTCACATACATCACCAGCTGCCGGGCGACGCGCAGCGCGGCGGCCTCGCCGAAGTCGTCGGCGACGAGGGCGAGCGACAGGTCGAGGCAGGCGCTGATGCCCGCGCCGGTCCACACCGCGCCGTCCCGGATGAAGATCGGGTCGGCGTCGACCTCGACCGCCGGATGCTCGGCGGCGAGTTGCTGCGCGGTCGACCAGTGGGTCGTGGCCCGCTTGCCGTCCAGCAGTCCGGCCGCCGCGAGCAGATGCGCTCCCACGCAGACCGACGCGACGCGCCGTGCACGTTCGGCGAGTGTTTTCACCCAGCCGACCACCGCGGGATCGGTGCGGGCCCGCACCCGGCGTTGGTCGTCGACATCGACCGAGCCGGGAACCAGCAGGGTGTCGATGCTGCTGCCCGCCACCTCCCGGAAGGTGACGTCGGGCAGGACGCGGACCCCGGCGGCCGTGGTGACGGGGTCCATGGTTTCCGCGGCCAGTACGACGTCATAGCCCGTCGCGTCGTCCAACTCCCGTTGCAGCAGGGCGAACACCTCCGAGGGGCCGGTGACGTCCAGCAGATCGACGCCGTCGAAGAGGAGGACGACGATGAACCGTTTGATGCCGCTCAAGGGGACTCCGGATGTCCGTATCTGCAAGTGACATGACATTGCCGCCATGTACGGGCGGATCGTAGCGTCGAACACGCCATCGCACGGTGGCCGGACCTCCCCATCCACAGCCCGAGAAGGTGCCTCCATGCCCACGACGACCCTGCGCGACATCAACGGCCTCGACGCGACTCCGGCCTCCCTGGCCGGAGCGACGCTGATCCTGGTCGACTACCAGAACACCTACACCCGCGGCGTGATGGAACTGACCGGATGGCAGCCCGCCCTCGACTCCGCCGCCGACCTCCTGGCGCGGGCCCGGAACGCCGGTGCGAAGGTCGTCCACGTCCTCCACGACGGTGGCGAGGGAACCCCGTACGACATCCGGGCCGACATCGGCCGCATCCACCCCCGGGTGGCGCCCGTCGACGGCGAAACCGTCGTCGTCAAAACCGCTCCCGATGCGTTCGTCGGCACCGATCTCGGCGACCATGTCGACGCCGCCGGCAACAAGGACGTCATCATCGTCGGATTCATGTCGCATATGTGCGTGGCCTTCACCGCCGCCGGTGCGTTTCTGCGCGGCAACCGGCCCACCGTCGTCGCCGACGCCTGCGCGACCCGGCCGCTGAACACGGCGGTTTCCGAGGTGACCGCCGAACAGCTCCACCACGGCGCCCTCGCCACGATCGCCGACCTTTACGGAATCGTCGTCCCGTCCGGTTCCTCCGTGCGCTGAGCGTCGGCCGAAGAAACGATGCGCGCCCTTTCTCCGTGGCGCAGAGTATCCGCCGACCGACGGAAAGCATTCGTATGGGCCGGCAGGCGAGAATCAATCCCTTTTCAACTTTCTTCCGTATACGTGGTGAAGAGCGGGATTGAGGGGGACCACGAGGAAGGCAGAAGCATGGGAGTCCTCGACAACCTGGTTCCCGCGCTGGGTCGTGGCCGTCGTGATTTCACGTCGGAGGACTGGCGCAGGTTCGGGGATGAAGATTTCGACCATGGCGGCCGTCGGCGCCGTCGCAGGAGCCACGGCCACGGCCATGGGCACGAACACGGCCATGGCCACGGCCACGGTATGGGTCACGGAGGTGGGTACTGAGCGCTCGCCATGATGGGCCGCGGCCGGGCTCCTGCCCGGCCGCAGCAGTCGGTGAAGCCAGATGAGGGGTGCGCGGCCGCATTCTCCCTTCCGTGGTGTCGCCCAGGGCGACGGCGCGTGCAAGGAGAAGGCGCGCCGCGCCGCCGTGCGCCGTCTGAGGCGGGCGCTGCGGCTGCTGTTGACCGTCGCCGAGGACCCCGACGGCGCGGGCGCACTCGTCGAAGCCGCTCCGCCGGTGGCCCTGCGCGAGGTCTTCCGGCGCTTCTGGCCGTATACCCGGGGCGGCCGTCGCTGGCTGGTGGTGATCCTGGCCTTCGTCGTGCTGGATCCGGTCGTGGACGCCGCCGAGATCTGGCTGTTCAAAATCGTCATCGACGACATGCTGATCCCGCGCGATCTCCAACTCTTCGTGCCGATCGCCCTGGCCTACCTCGCGTTCACCTTCTTCTCCGGAGTGCTCGCCTTCGCCGACGAGGTGACCTCGACCTGGGTCAGCGAGCGGTTCCTGCTCGCCCTGCGGTCGGATCTCTTCCGCCACGTCGAAGGGCTCTCGCTCGGCTTCTTCGAGCGGCGGCGGCTCGGCGATGTGCTCTCCCGCGTGACCGGTGACGTCGACGCGGTCGAGACCTTCCTGCTCTCCGGGATCGTGAACGCCATCGCCCAGATCATGCGGCTGGCCGTCTTCCTCGCCGTGCTGTTCTACCTGCGGTGGGACCTGACGCTCCTTGCCCTCGTCATCGCCCCGATGTTCTGGTGCACCGCCCGCCGCTTCTCCCGGCGGGTCAAGGCCGCATCCCGGGAGCGGCGCCGCCGCAGCGGCTCCATCAGCGCCATCACCGAAGAGGCACTGGGCAATATCGCCCTCGTCCAGGCATACAACCGGCAGCGGTGGGAGCACGGCAGGTTCGAGCGCGAGAACCTCGGCCGGTTCCGGGCCGCCATGGCCTCCGCACGGATCGCCGCCGTCTACGGCACCGTCGTCGACCTCATCGAGCTGGTCGGTGCGCTGCTCGTGATGGGCCTGGGCACCTGGGAACTGGCCCACGGCCACCTCACCCTCGGCGGCCTGATCGTCTTCCTCACCCTGCTCACCAGGCTCTACAGCCCCATCCGCGGCCTGTCCGGCCTCACCAACATCTTCTACTCGGCATCCGCCGCCGCGGAACGGATCATCGAACTGCTCGACCAGCGGCCCCAAGTCGCCCAGGCCGCGGCCCCGCTGGAACTCGGCCGCGCCCGCGGCGAGATCGCCTTCGACGACATCACCTTCCGCTACCCGGGGACCACCCGGCCCGCCCTCCATGAGGTCTCGTTCCGCGTGGCGCCCGGCGAGACGTTGGCACTCGTCGGGGCGAGCGGCGCCGGAAAGTCGACCGCCGCCAAACTGCTGCTGCGCTTCTACGACCCGGATCGCGGAACCCTCCGCCTCGACGGGCACGACCTGCGCGATCTGCGCCTGGACGATCTGCGGGACAACGTCGCCATGCTGCTCCAGGAAACCCTGGTCTTCCACGGCACCGTGCGCGACAACATCGCCTACGGCCGCCCCGACGCGAGCGACGAGGAGATCGTCGCAGCGGCCCACGCCGCCGACGCCCACACCTTCATCAGCCAACTCCCGGAAGGCTACGACACCGTGGTGGGCCAGCGCGGCCGGCTCCTCTCCGGCGGACAGCGCCAGCGCCTCGCCATCGCCCGCGCCATGATCCGCGACGCGCCCGTCCTCCTCCTGGACGAGCCGACCACCGGCCTCGACGCGGAATCCGGCCGGCACATCCTGCAACCGCTGCGCCTGCTGATGAGCGGACGCAGCACGATCCTCATCTCCCACAACCTGCTCACCGTCCGCGACGCCACCCAGATCGTCTTCCTCGCCCACGGCCGCATCGCCGACCACGGCACCCACGACCAACTGCTCGCCCGCAGCGCCGCCTACGCCCGGCTCTACCGGCTGCACGGGCCGGACGACACCGCGAAGGTCGAGGCGCTGTCATGAGCCGTACGACACGCCCCGCGCCACCGCCGCTGACCGCCGGAACGACGGTGGCCGCGCGCTACGAGGTCCTTGCGCACCTGTGCCGCACCGGCTGGCTGGATCTGTACGACGCCTGGAGCCGGGAGCGGGAGTGCCGGTGCGTGGTCAAGGTGCTGCGCCCGGACCGGCGCGACGACCTCCGGCTGCGCGAGCAGCTGCTGCAAGAGGGCCGCTGGCTCGCGGCCTTCACCCATCCGCACCTGGTCCGCGCCTACGAGACCGGCGAGACCCCGCAACCCTTCGTCGTCCTGGAAACGCTCACCGGAGAGACCCTCGCGCACCTCATCGACCGCCGCCGGCGCCGTCTGGCCGCGGCCGACCTCGCGCTCCTCGGCCTCCACCTCTGCTCGGCGGTCCACTACCTGCACGGCAAGGACCTGCTGCACCTGGACCTCAAGCCGTCCAACATCGTGATCGGCTGCCGACGCGCCAAGGTGCTCGACCTGAGCATCGCCCGTCCGCCGGGTCCGGCCCCACCCGGCATCGGTACCCTGTGCTACCTCGCCCCCGAGCAGGCCCGCGGCGGGATCCTCACCCCCGCGGCGGACGTCTGGGGCATCGGCATCACGCTGTACGAGGCCGCCACCGGTGACGTCCCGTTCGACGTGGATGACGACATCGCCGACGACATCGACGACGGTGACACGTATGACGACAGCTACGGCGCGAGCTGCGGCTCGGGCCATGAGGAGAGCGACGCCGCCCAGGACGCCCGGAACCGCCGATACCCCCAGCTCGCCGAGCGCGCCCCGTCCGTCACCACCCGTCGGCGCCTCCCGTCTCCCCTCACCGCGGCGATCGACAGCTGCCTCGCCCCCGACCCGGGTGACCGGCCCACACCGGCCCAACTCGCCGCGGCGCTCGACGGGTTGCTGCCGCGGGGCCGACGCGAGGTGTCAGGGGAGTGAGCGCCGGACATGGGGTCGTCTTGTCAATCATCGCGGGAGACGCTGAAATGCCGATGGCATTTCGATGATACGGGGGACGGGAACATGGTCGACGGGGGTTCTGCGGTGAGCGGGGGAGCGCGTCGGCGGCTGCGGATCGCGGTGCTGGGGCCGGTGCGCGCCTGGCGTGACGGGGCGCCGCTGGACCTGGGGCCGGTACGGCGGCAGGCGGTCCTCGTCGCGCTGCTGCTGCGTGCGGGGACGCAGACCGGTCCCGAGCAGCTGCTCGACGGCGTATGGGGGGCGAACCCGCCGGGGTCCGGCCGCCGGGTGCTGCCCAGCTACATCTACCAGCTGCGCAAGGCGCTCGACGCGGAAGGCGCGGGACCTGCGGAGTCGGTGATCCGCAGCGACCGGGGCGGTTACCGCTTCGCCGACGACGCGGCGCAGCTCGACGTGGCCGAGCTGGCCGAACTGGGCGGTGCGGCGCAGCGCGCGAAGGAGGCCGGCGACCTGGCCGCCGCGATGGACCGCTGTTCCGAGGCGCTCGCGCTGTTCCGGGGCGAGCCCCTGGCCGGAGTGCCGGGCTCGTTCGCGCAGGGCGAGCGAGGCCGGCTGACGCAGCGGCGGCGCATGCTTCAGCACGACCGGCTCGACTGCCTGGTCCTGCTCGGCCGCTCCGCCGAGGCCCTGGACGACCTCGCCGCCGTCGTCGCCGCCGATCCGTACGACGAGTCGCTGATGGCGCTGCGGATGCGCGCCCTGTACGGCAGCGGACACCAGGCGGAGGCGCTCAACGCCTACCAGGAGATGCGGGAGCGGCTGCGCGATGAGCTCGGGGTGGATCCCGGTGCGGAACTGCGCCGGGTGCACCAGGCGGTGCTGCGCCGCGATGACCAGCGGCTGCTCGGCCCGGCGGCGCGCCCCGCCGCTCCCGCCGCCGCTTCCCCCGCTGCTCCCCCCGCCCGGCCCCGCCGCCCGGTCAACGAACTGCCCGGCGACACCGGCCACCTCGCCGGACGGGAGCGCGAACTGGCCCTGCTGACCGCGCCGTTGGCCGATGCCGCCGTTTCGGTCGTGGCCGTCGACGGTCCGGCCGGGGTCGGCAAGTCCGCGCTCGCCGTCCGCGCGGCCTGGCGGCTGCGCGACCGGTACCCGGACGGCTGCCTGTTCGCGGACCTGCGCGCGCACAGCACGGAGCAGCGCGGGATCGCACCGCAGCGCATCCTGCGGCGGCTGCTGCGCTCGGTCGGCGCGGCCGAGAGCGAGGTGCCCGACGACCTCGACGAACTGGTCGCGGCCTGGCGGGCGGCGAGCAGTCCGCTGCGGCTGCTTGTCGTCCTGGACGACGTGCTGAGCGCACAGCAGGTCCGGCCGCTGCTCCCCGCCGGTCCGGGCAGCGCGGTGATCGTGGCCGGCCGGCGGCGGCTGGCCGGACTGGACGCCGACCGCCGCGTCAGCCTGGAGCCGCTGGCGGCCGGCGATGCGGTGTCCCTGCTCCGGCACGTCCTGGGGGAGGAGCGCGCGGACCGGGAGCCGGAGGCGACGCAGGAGCTGGTCCGGCTGTGCGACGGGCTGCCGCTGGCCCTGCGGATCGCCGGGGCACGGTTGCAGAACCGCCCCGCCTGGACGCTGGCGTACCTGGTGGAGCGGATGGCTGGCGATGAGCGCCGCCTCGGCGAGCTGAGCGCCGGCGACCGCAGCGTGGAGGCCGCCTTCCGGCTGTCGTACGAGCAGCTGGCGCCGATGCAGCAGCGTGGATTCCGGGCCCTCGGCCTCTCGCCCACGGTGGAGTTCGACCCGCTGACCCCCGCGGCCGTCCTGGAGTGCCCGCCCCTCGACGCCGAGTGGATCCTGGAAAGCCTGGTCGACGCCAGCCTGCTGCAACAGCCCCGACCGGGCCGCTACCGCCTGCACGACCTGGTCCGGGTGCATGCGCGACGGCTCGCGGACGCCGCACCCGGCGAGGCCGGCGCGGCCCGCACGGCCGTCCTCCGCCTCTACCTGGACGCCGCCCGGATCGCCAGCGACTGGGGCCCGGACGCCTTCCTCACCGGGCCGCGGCCCGCCGCGGCGCCGTTCCCGGACTGGAAGGACGCGGACGGCTGGCTGGACGCGGCCGGCGGTGAGCTCGTCGACGTCGTCGCCCATGCCGCGGCGCTCGGCGAGGCCGACTACGCCTGCTGGATCGCCGAGGCCCTGAGCGACTACTTCGCACGCCGCGGCCGCTACCACGAATGCCGGACGGCCCTGGAGATCGCGCTGGCGCACGCCGAAGAGGCCGGCGACCGGCGGATGCCCTCCGCGCTGCGCACCTGTATGGGCGTCAACGACCTCTACCAGGGCCGCCACCAGGAGGGGCACGCCTGGTTCACCGAGGCGCTGGACCTCGCCCGCCACCGGGCGGACCGCGGCGAGGAGGCCAGGGCCCTGGCCGGACTGGGCGCCGCCGACCTGTACGCGGGCCGGGTCGAGCAGGCGATGACCCGGATCGCCGACGCCGTGGAGCAGGCCCAGCGGTCGGACGACAGCTGGCTCGTCGCGATGGGACTGTGCCTCCTCGGCTCCGTCCACCAAGGCAACGGGCGCAACGAGGAGGCGCTGGCGTGCTTCGCCACCTCCGTCACCCGCGCCGAGAAGATCGGCCGGCCCCGCATGATCAGCAGGTCCCTGGCCTGCGCCGCCGACCTCCACCACGGTCTCGGCCAGTACGGTGAGGCCAGGAGCTTCTATCGTCAGGCGGCCGATCTGGCGGAGCGGGCCGGGGACGTCCTCCTGCACGCTGTCCTGCTGACCCGGCTGGGCAGCGCGGAGCTCGGCGAGGGAAACCTGAGCGCCGCAGCGGACCTCCACCACCAGGCGCTCTCCCAGCACCGCACGCTGTCCCCCCTCACCGAACCCCATTTCGCCCGGCTGGAGATGGACATCCGCTACCGGCTGGGCCGCACCTACTCCGCGGCGGGCCGGATCGCCGAAGCCCGCGAACAGTTCCACACCGCACTCGCCGTACCGGGAGCCGGAGAACACCCCATGGAGCGCTCCCAGGCGCTCGCGGGACTCGAGGAGTGCGGCGCCGACTGACGCTGCGTCAGCAATCCCGGCACCGCCCCGCCGCCCCCGTCACCCCGTCGCCACTGCCAGATCGCGCCCCGCCTGGGCGAGGGCGACGATGGCCGCGTCCAGGAGGCGCAGCCGGCTTCCCTTCAGGAGCTGGGGTACGAGCGGTTCCACCGCGACATGCTGGACCAGCGGATCGGCCTTCCCACGGTGCTCGCCCCGTCGACGATGCACTATTCGTGGCCGAAGGCGGCGTCCCTGCTCGGCCTCGGGCAGGACAACCTGCTGACCGTCGAGGTGGACCTCGAAGCCCGGGCGAAACTCGGCCACCGCAAGGAGATCCTCCAGCGCTGCAAGAAGGAGATGCGGCCGGTCATCCTGGACGTCGCGGTGCTCGGCAGCACCGAACTGAGCTCCGTCGACCCCCTAGCGTCCATGCTGGCGCTGCGCGACCGGTTCGCGCGGGACAACTTCTTCTACCCGGTGCATGTGGACGCCGCCTGGGGCGGCGTACTTCGCGGCGATGCGCCGGTCGACGGAGAGCGCCGCCGAAACCGAGGGGTTCGCCAGGGCGTCCATCACCCCCCGACCTCATGATGAGCCCGTACGTCAACCGCCAGTACGACGTCCTCCCGCAGGCCGACTCCATCGCCGAGAAGTTCCCGTCCGACTCGGCCTGATCCCCAACGGGCCGTGGCGGCAAGGGCGTTTGCAGCTGCATAACGGACGCGATCCGTTCGGCCCGGTGCGGCTCCCGCGTCCACACGGCAGACGGCCCCGGGCATCCCGCCCGGGGCCGTCGCGCCCACCACGGCTGCTCTAGCGAGCAACGATCACATTGGTGGCCTTCGCTCCGCGGACGTCGAAGAGGACACGCTGGCCGACGTTCGTGGTCTGCGTTTCCATCCCTGAGAAGGGAAGCGTTTCTCCCTGCTCGTCTGCGATGATCCCCACGCCGTCGCTCTTGTTGAACAGGACGATGGTTCCCTGTGGCATCGCTTCCTCCGTGGCCGGGTCGCTCCCCCGCGGCGGGCCTGTCCCGCCGACTGCGCTGTGTAGGAACCTTATGACGGACGGTGCACCTGTGGGGAAGGGTTGTGCGACAGGTCGGCCAGAAACTGACCAGAAGTCAACCCTGTGCGGTGGCAAATCCGTCCGGTGGGTCGGGACCCTCATCCCACGTGGACGCGGGGCCGGCGTTCCCGGTCGGGCTCCGCCTCGCGCAGGACCTCGCGGGTGACGGGGGCGACTTCGCCCTGGCCGAAGAGGAAGAAGCGCAGGAACTGGGCGAAGGGGTTGCCCTCGGTCCACTCGAAGTAGATGTGCGGCCGCTGCCCGGTGGTGTCCCGTACGTGCAGGAGCAGCGCGGCCAGTGCGTTGGAGATGGTGGAGCTGTCGAGGCAGAGCACCCGGTAGCGGCCGTGCAGGACCTCGCCGCGGACCCGCAGCTCGCTCTCGAACTCCGACGGGTCGCCGACCGTGACCTCGACGAAGACGCAGTCGTCCGCCGACGAGAGGTCGTTGTCGCTGCGGATCTGCTGGAGCTTGTCGCGGTATTCGGCCACATCCCGCTGGTCGGGTTCGTTGGCGATGAAGCGGATCGTGCGCTGCGCGGTGTCGCGGATGAACCGCTGCGCCATATCGTCCAGGATCACGCTGGTCACCCGCAGCTCGAAGGCGCGGGCCAGGCGGGAGAGGAACGAGAGCAGGATGATGCCGGCGATGAAGCAGGCGCCGATCTTGACGCCGTCGGGCCGCTCGATGACGTTGGCGACGGTGGTGTAGAGGAACACCGCGGAGATCGCGGCGAAGCCGATCGTCCAGCCGCGCTGGCGGGCGCGGTGGGCGGCGATGGTCACGGCGATGGCGGCGGAGCTGATCAGGACGAGCACGCCGGTGGCGTAGGCGCCGCCCTGGGCGTCGACATCGGCGTTGAAGATCCAGGTCACCAGGAACGCGACGAGGGTGAAGACCAGCACCATCGGGCGGACCGCCCGCGCCCAGTGCGGGGCCATGCCGTACCGCGGCAGATACTGCGGCATCAGATTGAGCAGTCCGGCCATCGCCGAGGCACCGGCGAACCAGAGGATCGCGATGGTGGAGATGTCGTAGACGGTGCCGAAGGCGTTGCCCAGGTACTCGTGCGCGAGGAAGGCCAGTGCGCGGCCGTTGGCCTGGCCGCCCGGCTTGAATGCGTCGGCCGGGATCAGCAGGGTCGTCACGAAGCTGGTGATGATCAGGAAGACGCTCATGATGACGGCGGCCGTGGTGAGCAGCTTCCGCGCTCCCCGGATCCGCCCCGCCGGACGCTCCTCGGTGTCGTCGGACCCGCCCTCGATGTGCGGCATCACCGCCACCCCGGTCTCGAAGCCGGACAGCCCCAGCGCCAGCTTGGGGAAGACCAGCAGCGCCACCCCCACCATCGCCAGGGCATTGCCGTGCTCGGTGGTCAGCGCCCGGGTCCAGTCGGGGACGACATGCGGTGCCTCGAGCACATGCCACAGTCCGACGACGACCACCACGGCATTGAGCCCGAGGTAGAGGGCCACCAGCACGATCGCCACACCGATGGCCTCCAGGAAGCCCTTCATGAAGACCGCGCCTAGCAGGGCGACCAGGATCAGGGTGATGACCACCTGCTGGTTGTGCAGAACATCCGTCAGATGCGGGTTCTCCACGAGGTGGGTGGCGGCATCGGCCTCCGACAGGGTGATGGTGATCAGGAAGTCGGTGGCGGCGAAGCCGAGCAGGGTCAGGACGAACAGCTTGCCCTTCCAGAACGACAGCAGCCGCTCCAGCATCGCGATCGAACCCTGCCCGTGCGGGCTCTCCTGCGCCACCCGCCGGTAGACCGGCAGCGCACCGGCCAGCGTCACGATGACCAGGACGATGGTCGCGACGGGGGACAGCAGACCGGCGGCGAGCGCGGCGATACCCGGCTGGTACCCGAGCGTGGAGAAGTAGTCCACACCGGTCAGGCACATCACCCGCCACCACCGCTGCCCCTTGTGGGCGCTCTGCGGTCCGGCGTGCGGACCGGGGTGGTGCTTGGCCATATCGGTCAGGCCCTCCAGCAGCCACGCGCGCAGGCGGGATCGCGCGGTGGCCCCGGAAGACGAGTCGGCAGGGGCGGAGGCGGCCATCGTGGGCTCCTGTCGTACCGCGAATGGATCCAGCCATCGACGCGACGGCGACGTCAGGGTATGCATCCGCGGCGCCTACACCGCCGTGTTCGTCGGTCCGCGCGTCCTCGTGTCCCTGAACGTGGGTCGGACGGCGGGGGCTCAGTACCCCACCGGCCGTACCACTCCCGTCTCATAGGCGAACACCGCCGCCTGGGTGCGGTCGCGCAGCCCCAGTTTCACCAGGATGCGGCTGACATGGGTTTTCACGGTCTGTTCGGCGACGACCAGACAGGCGGCGATTTCGGCGTTGGACAGCCCCTGGGCCACCAGGGACAGGACCTCGGTCTCGCGTTCCGTGAGGTGCTCGACGCGGGACTTCCGGGGTGCCCGGGGCGCGCCGGTCAGCCGGGCGAACTCGGTGATCAGGCGCCTGGTGACGGCGGGGGCGAGCAGGGCGTCGCCGGATGCCACCACCCTTACCGCATGGGCGAGTTCGGCGGCGGAGGCGTCCTTGAGGAGGAAGCCGGACGCGCCCGCGCGCAGCGCCTCGTAGACGTATTCGTCGAGGTCGAAGGTGGTCAGGACGAGCACCCTGACGGTGGCGCCGGGGGGTTCGGTCAGACGGCGGGTGGCCTCGATGCCGCCGAGGCCGGGCATCCGGATGTCCATCAGGACGACGTCGGGGCGCAGCGCGTCGGCCTGGGCGAGGGCGTCGTTGCCGTCGACGGCCTGACCGATCACGTCGATATCGGGTTCGGCGTTGAGCAGCACCGTGAAGCCCTGACGGACCATCATCTGGTCGTCGGCGATCAGGACGCGGATGGGCGGGTGGGTCGGGGTGGGTGTCATAGGGGGACTTCTGCCGCAGGAGGGGTGGTCGGGAGGACAGCGGTCACCTCGTAGCCGCCGTCGGGGCTGGGACCGGTGGCCAGGTCGCCGCCCAGCATGGCGGTGCGTTCGCGCATGCCGAGGAGGCCGTGGCCGGTGCCGGGGGAGGGTGGGACGGGGCGATCGGGGGCGGTGTTGGCGATGCGGACGGTGAGGCTGGTGGGGTGGTGGCCGATATCCACCCGTACCCGGGCGCCCGGGGCGTGGCGCATGGCGTTGCTGAGGGCCTCCTGGACGATCCGGAACGCCGAGAGTTCCAGGCCCGGGGGGAGCTGCCGAGGATCCCCGGTGGCGTGCGCGGTCACGGTCAGACCGGCCGCGCGGACATTGGCGATCAGGTCGTCGAGGTGGTCCAGAGTGGGCTGCGGGGCATGCCGGGCGCTCGCCGGGAGCGGGTCCTCGGCGCGCAGCACGCCGAGCACCCGGCGGAGTTCGGTGAGGGCATCCACCGCGTTCTGGCGGATGCCGGTGAGGTTGTCCTTCAGCTCGTCCGAGGGGTTGTCGGCCAGATGCGGGGCGACCTGGGCCTGGATGGAGATGACGGACATGTGGTGGGCGACGACATCGTGCAGCTCGCGGGCGATGCGCTGGCGTTCCTCCAGGAGGGTGCGCCGGGCCCGTTCCTCGGCGGTGAGTTCCTCCTGCGCGACCAGTTCCGTACGGGCCACCTGGCGGCCGCGCAGCAAGGTGCCGACGAGGACGGAGACGGCGAGGACGGTGATGGGGACGACGGGATTGTCGAGATGGCCGGCGGTGACGAGGCCGCAGGCCGGGCCCGCCAGCACAGTGAGCGCGAGCGTTTCGGCCGCGATCCGGGGGCGGACCCGCAGCGCCAGAAGGAACAGCACCCCGGCCTGAAGGGTGAGTTGGGGGCCGGCCCAGGGCTGGGCATCGGTGAGGGCGAACGGGGGGAAGGGCCGGGGCGTCGCGGACACCGCCGCCACGACCGTGGCCGCGGCCATGCTGACCGTCGATGCCCACCAGGCCAGTACGGGGCGGAACAGCACGACGACGAGCGCCGCCGAACTCACCGAGGCGAGCAGAAAGGCGAGCGGCATGCCCAGGCCGTAGTCGGATAGGTAACGGTTCGTCAGGCCGGCGAGCAGCACCAGCGCGCACACCGCCAAGGGCACCACGATCGCCGGCCGCCAGTCCAGCCAGCGTGGCCGCTGGGCGGTGCCGGGCAGCGGATCGTCCAGCGCCGTCGTCCACAGGTCCGCCCGCAGCGCCCGCAGCGCCGCCACCACCCGCCCCGCCCGCTCCCCCCGTTTCATGGGCGCCACTCTAAGGCGCGGATCACGACGCACGGCCCGCCACCTCCCTATGAGCGGGACGCCCTTGGCGCACGACCCGGCTGCTCCCGCGCCGCCGCCGTTCCTCGTACGTGTGGAACGCCGCCCAGCAGATCAGCAGCGCCGCGGCGAACACCGGCAGCCAGGCCAGCCGGGCGAGGATCCAGCCCGGGCCGTCGGGGACGGTGTGCAGGCCGAGCAGCGGGCCGCCGGTCAGCAGGCCGACGGCCGTCACCGCCATCATCGCGGTCTGGTGCCACAGGAAGACCGTCATGGCGGACAGGTTCAGCAGCGCCACCGCCGCCCAGGCGGCCGGGCGTCGCAGGAATCGGCGCAGCGGGCCGAGGAGCAGCAGCGCCGCGCCGCACTGGGCGAGGCCGAAGGTGACGGCGGCCAGGGTGGGCGGATTGAGGTTGGAGACCGGGGCGCCGGGGACGCCGACCATGGAGGCGGGGTAGCCGGCGAACAGGACCAGGAGTGCGGTGGCGGCCGCGCCCCCGAGCAGCAGCATCCAGCCGGTGCTGCGCCGCCGCAGACCGCCCCGCGCCCAGGCCGCACCCAGGCAGTACGGAACCAGCCAGCCCGCCGCCACATTGATCCAGCCGAGCCAGGCCGGTCCGCCCAGGCCGAAGCGGACCAGGTCGACGAGCAGGACGACGGCGAGCGGCCCCACGGGGTGCAGCCTGGCGGCCAGCGGCGTCGCCGCCGTCAGAGCGGCGAACACCAGGAGGAACCAGAGGGGGGACAGCACCAGTTTGAGGAGGGTGTGGAGGGTTTCGAAGCCCACCCCGGAGCCGAGCATCACGGCCGCCGCCACGGTCCACACCGCCACAACGGCGGCGACCGGCCCGAACAGCCGGGCCAGCCGGACGCCGAGCCACCGTCGGTACGTCGTCCCCTGCGCGCGGGCCGAGGCATACCCCGCCGCGCCGACCTGCCCGCCCACCAGGAAGAACACGGCCAAGGTCTGGAACACCCAGGAGACCGGGGTGAGTGGGGGCAGGTAGTGGAGCGGGCTGGCGACATGGACCGTGCCGCTGTCGGATATCAGGGCGGTCACCAGCCAGTGGCCGAGCACCACGCCGAGGATGGCGAGCGCGCGCAGGGCGTCGAGGGCCCGGTCGCGGCCGGGGGGAGTGGCGGATTCGATCCGGCGGACGAGCGCGCGCACGGCCCCGGGTGAGGGGGCCTCGGACACGGGGGTCCGAGGCGTGAGGGGCTCAGGCATGACGGCCTCCGGTGGGCGCGGCGCCGGAGGCGATCCGGGCGATGTTCGTCAAGGACACCGAACCGGGCATCAGATAGTGGCTGTGGTCGGTGGCGCCCGCGTCGAAAATCCGGGCGCCGAACTCCTCCGACATCGGGTCGGGGCCGAACCCCAGGGTGAGGCCGGGGAGTTGCAGCCGCCCGTGCGGTACGTCCGCGATCCAGTCATGGGCGCCGCGGCCCGCCCAGACGGTGGCGCGGGTGTGCAGCCCGCCGACCGTGCCGGTGCCGGTGCCGGGGCTCCCGTAGAGGACGATGTCCGCGGCGCGCAGGCCCGCGGCGGCCGCCCGGCCGCAGACGACGGAGCCGTAGGAGTGGCACACGAGGGTGAGACGGCCCGCCGTCGACGGTGCCGTGGATTCCAACTCCCGTAGAAATGACCGAAGTTGATGGGCCGCGACCTCGGCCCGGCCGGGCGTCAGTACCGTGGGGCTCACCGTGCTCGGTGTCCGGTAGCCGAGCCAGGCGACGACGGCGGACCGGGCGTCCCTCTTGTGCATCTCGTTGCCGAGGGCCAGGGCACCGGCCCGGAAGCGCCCGTAGGTATCGAGGTCGGTGTCCGAACCCGGCACCAGTACGGCGATCCGTTCGGCGTGCGCCAGATCGCCGAAGACCTCGGTGGTGCGACCCCCGTCCCGGCCGTCGAAGGAGAGGAAGCGGTGCGCCGGGCCGGCCAGCGTGCGCAGCGCGGCGGCCCGCCGCAGATCGCCGTGGTCGGCGGCCATCCGCGCGGCCGCCCGGATGCCGGCGCGGTTGGCGGCATAGCGCGCATCGAGGGCGGCGGGGGTGGCGTCCCGCAGCGGGGCGAGAGCGGCCGGTGCGGGTGCCGGGACGGCCCCGGGGCGGGCCGCACCCGACACCGGGACCGCCACCGAGGCGGTGACGAGCGCGGCGAGCAGAGTGCGGCGCAGTCGGCTGCTGCGCGGGCGGGACGCCATGGCGGAGGGTTCCTTCCGTCCGTACCGGATGTCATCTTCAGGTGCGGTACGGACGGTAGGGAGCCGGCACCCTGGTCGGCGTCACACCGGGGGGTGCACTGTGCGGGTAGCTCTGAAGTACTACGGGTAGGGGGTGACGGGGGGGCCGGTGGCTACGGGGCGGTGCGGGCAGGGGCGCCGCCCGGGTTCACCCGGACCGTCCCCGGATCAGGTCCGCGCACTTCTCGCCGATCATCATCGTCGTGATGCACGGGTTCACCGCCGTCAGGAACGGCATCGCCGAGCCGTCGCACACCCGCAGCCCGTCCACTCCCTTGACCCGCAGCTGAGGGTCCAGCGGGGCGTCCGGATCGTCGGCGGCGCCCATGCGGACCGTGCAGGCGGGGTGGTAGACGGTGTTGTGGGTGGTGCGGATGTACTCGAGGAGGTCGGCGTCGGAGCGGGCGGCCGGGCCGGGGGCCAGTTCGGTGCCGGCCCAGTCGGCCATCGGGGCCTGGGAGATGATCTCGCGGGCCAGGCGCAGACCGTGGGTCATCACCCGGACATCGTGCTCATGGGTGAAATAGCGCGGATCGACCTTGGGCTTGTCGCGGAAGTCGCGGGTGCGCAGCCGTACGGTCCCCGTGGAGCGGGCGCGGGTGACGTTCGGGGTGAGGCAGAAGGCGTTCTCCGAGGTGGGGTAGCCGCGCCGGTAGGTGTTCATGTCGAAGGGCACCGAACCGTAGTGGAACATCAGGTCGGGGCGGTCCAGACCGGGTTCGGTGGGGCTGAAGATGCCGATCTCCCACCACTGGGTGGAGGTGGTGACCATCGGCCGCTTGGCCTCCCACATGATCACGCCCTCCGGGTGGTCCTGGAGGTTCTGGCCGACACCGCGGGAGTCGACGAGCGGCTGGATGCCGGTGGCGCGCAGATGGTCGGCCGGGCCGATCCCGGAGAGCATCAGCAGCTTGGGGGAGTCGATGGCGCCGCAGGAGACGATGACCTCGCGTCGCGCGGCGACCGTCAGGGTGTGGACGAGGTCGGGGGAGAGGTAGTCGACCCCGGTGCAGCGCGGGGCGGAGCCGGTGGCGTCCGCGGTGTCGAAGCGCAGGCGTTTGGCCTGCACGCCGGTGCGTACCTCCAGGTTGCGGCGGGTGCCCATGACGGGGTGGAGGTAGGAGACCGAGGCGGAGGAACGGGTGCCGTCGGGGCGGCAGTTGATCTGGAACCAGTTCGCGCCGCGGACGACGGTCTGCCCGGTGTTGAACGGCGTGGTGGGGATGCCCGCCGCCGCACACGCCTCCAGGAGCGCGGCGCCGCACGGATCGTGGGGCGGGACGCTGCGCAGGGTCACCGGGCCGTTGCGGCCGTGGTGGCTGCCCGGTGCGTCGTTGGTCTCCAGCCGCTGGAAGAGCGGGAAGCACTCCGCCGCGGTCCAGCCCGAACAGCCCAGCGCGGCCCATTCGTCGAGGTCCTCGGCAGGTGCCCAGAAGGCGATACAGGAGTTGTGGGACGAGCAGCCGCCGAGCACCTTGGCGCGGGCGTGCCGCATGAAGCTGTTGCCGTTCTCCTGCGGCTCGACGGGATAGTCCCAGTCGTAGCCCGAGGCGAGCAGGCCCATCCACCGGTCGAGGCGCAGGATGTTCGGATCGTCGACGTCGGACGGCCCGGCCTCCAGTACGCAGACGCTGACCTGCGGATCCTCGCTCAGCCGGGCCGCCACGACCGCGCCGGCCGTACCGCCGCCGACCACGACGTAGTCGAACGCGTCTGCCGTCTCGGGTGCGTCCATCTGGGCCTCCTGGGACATGACGTGGCCTCCGGATCAGGAAGTGGGGGGCGGCGGACCGTCCGGCGTCACCGCGGCGTGGGTCGCCAGCACCCCGGTGCGCTTGCGCTGGACGAACCAGTAGTAGGCGAAGCCACCGACGGCCACGACGCCGATGAACAAGAAGGCGCCCCAGCGCAGATACCAGTGCTGGGGGCCGGTCGCGTTGTAGACCGCGGCACGCGGCCAGGCGAGGTTGAGGGACATCGCGGCGCCCCACAGCACGGCCAGGATGTTCACCGGGAGGCCGAACCTCCCCAGGGAGAACTTCCCCTCGACCGGGCGCCATCGGCCGCGCAGCCGCTGGACCAGCATGGGCAGGGTGACCAGCAGATACGCCAGATAGATCATGATGATCGCGATACTGGTGATCACCGAGAAGATCTGCGGCTGATTGACGTTGATCAGCAGGATGGCGACCGCGACCAGACCGATGATGACGGCCGGCAGCACCGGCGTCTGGAACCGTGGGCTGACCTTGGCCAGCAGCGAGGAGGCCGGGAGGTTGTTGTCCCGGGCCATCGCATACGCCAGGCGGATGCTGGCGGTGTGCACCGCCAGCTCGCACACGGTGATCGCGATGACCACGCACCACAGCACGATCTGCCCGACGGTCGAGCCGAGCGTGGAGAGCACCACGTACTGGAGGCCGTCCACGGACAGCTCCTTGGCGTGCAGATCGGGCACCGCCAGCAGGGCGAAGAGCAGGATCAGCCCGCCGATGAGGAACGACGCCACCAGGGCGCGCAGGATCGCGCGGGGAGCGTTGCGGCCCGGGTCCTTGGACTCCTCGCCGAGGGAGGACGCCGTGTCGAAGCCGTACATCACATACGCCGAGGCCAGCGAGGCGGTCAGAAACGCGCCGAGATACCCCAGGTTCTGTCCCGCGCCCAGCCCGAAGGTCTGGGTCAGCGCGGCGGCGGGGCTGCGGGTGAGATGAGCCGCGAGCAGCACGATCAGCACGATCGCGGCGATCAGCTCGATGGCCACGCCCGCGGAGTTGATCCGCGCCATCAGCTTCACGCCGAAGGCGTTGATCAGGGTGGTGAAGGCGACCAGGACGGTGCCGAGCAGGACGGCGTTGGCCGCCGCATCGGTCTTTCCGGTGCCGTTGCCGATGAACTGGAACCACGACGAGATCTGCGGCAGCGTCACCTGATACGCCAGCGCCACCGCCGACAGCGACACCATCGAGGCCGTCAGCATCATCCAGCCGCCCAGCCAGCCCACATGGGGACCGCCCAGCTGCTTGGCCCAGTTGTAGATGGAGCCCGCCACCGGGTACCGCGCGGCGAGCTCACAGAAGCACAGCGCCACCATCAGCTGGCCGAGGAAGACCATCGGCCACGACCACCAGTACGCCGGGCCGCCGTGGCTCACGCCGAAGTAGAACAGCTGGAAGGTGCCGGTGAGGATGGAGATATAGCTGATACCGGCGGCGAAGGTGTGGAAGTTGCCCAGGGTGCGCTTGAGTTCCGGTTTGTAGCCCAGTTCGGCGAGCGAGGCGTCGTCGTGTTCCTGAGAATCGCCGGTCACTCGAACCACCTCTGCGGCCGCGGCGCCGTATTCCGCCAGATGTGCTTGGCCTCCTGATACTCCGCCAGCCCCGCCGGACCCAGCTCCCGCCCCACACCCGACTGCTTCATCCCGCCCCATTCCGCCTGCGGTACGTACGGGTGGAAGTCGTTGATCCAGACCGTGCCCGCGCGCAGCCGTCCCGCCACCCGGTGGGCCCGCTCCGCGTCCTGCGTCCAGACCGCCCCCGCCAGGCCGTAGACCGTGTCATTGGCGAGCGAGACCGCCTCGTCCTCGTCGCGGAACCGCTCCACGGTCAGCACCGGGCCGAACGATTCGTCGCGGACCACGGACATGTCCGGCGTGCACTCGTCCAGCACCGTCGGCAGATAGTAGAAACCGTCCGCCAGCGCCGGATCGTCCGGCGCCGCACCGCCGCAGAGCAGTACGGCGCCCTCCTCCAGCCCGCCCGCCACATACGCCGCCACCTTCGCGCGGTGCGCGGCCGAGATCAGCGGACCGGTCCGCGCGGCCTCGTCGAAGGGCCCGCCGAGCCGGATCCGCTGCGCCCGCGCGACCAGTTCGTCGACGAACGCATCGTGCAGATCGTTCTGGACGAGCAGCCGGGCGCCCGCCGAGCAGACCTGGCCGGAGTGCAGGAACACCGCCATCAGCGCATAGTCCACGGCGGTGTCGAAATCGGCGTCCGCGAAGACGATGTTCGGGTTCTTGCCGCCCAGCTCCAGGGCGATCTTCTTCACCGTGGGCGCGGCCGCGGCCATGATCCGCCGGCCGGTCACCAGCCCGCCGGTGAACGAGACCATGTCCACCCGCATGTCCTCGGTCAGCGGCGCGCCCACCAACGGGCCGGTGCCCAGCACCAGATTGGCCACCCCGTCCGGCAGCCCCGCCTCCTTCAGCAGCCGCATCAGATGGACGGCGGTGTGCGGGGTCAGCTCGCTCGGCTTCAGTACGAAGGTGTTGCCGGCGACCAGGGCCGGCGCGACCTTCCAGGCCGTCTGGAGGAGCGGGTAGTTCCACGGGGTGATCAGCGCACAGACGCCGACCGGCTCGTGCCGCACCGTGCTGTCCGTCTCCGGCGCGCCCGTGTCCACGACCCGGTCCGTCCCGCCCGCCGCCCCCAGATTGCCGAAGTAGCGGAAGCAGTTGGCGATGTCGTCCATGTCGTACGCGCTCTCCACCAGCCGCTTCCCGGTGTCCAGGGACTCCGCCCTGGCCAGCGCGTCCTTGTCGCGCTCCAGCAGCTCGGCGACCCGCAGCACCAGCCGGCCCCGCTCGGCGGCCGGGGTCCGCGGCCAGGGCCCGTCGTCGAAGGCCGTCCGGGCGGCGGCCACCGCCGCTGCCGCGTCCTTGGGCCCGCCCTCGTCCACGGTCGCCACCAGCGTGCCGTCCGCCGGACAGCGGATCTCCCGCACCTGCCCGTCGGCCGCTGCGGTCCACTGACCGTCGATGAACAGCTCGGGCATGGTCGTGCCTCCGGTTTCCGGTTACGTACGGTGGCGGTCGTTGCACCGAGCGTATGGCGAGGGTTGTCGGTCCGCACGGCATGCGGGGCCGCGGGCGTGGGACCGGCGGCCGGGCGGGACAATCGGGGCATGCCCGAACACCGTCGGCCCGCCGCCCACCCCGTCCCCGATGCCGCGGCCTATCTGGCGGGCCGCTGGCGCATCGTGCGTACCGTCCGCGATCTGCGGTCCGGTGCCGAGGGACGCTTCCGCGGTACGGCGCACTTCCGGCCCGATCCGTCCGGGGCCGGGCTGCTGCATTGCGAAGAGGGCGAGCTGACCTGGGACGGAGCCGTCCACCCGGCGAGCCGTACGCTGCGCCTGATCCCGCTGCCCGACGGCACCGCCGAGGTCCGCTTCGCCGACGGCCGCCCCTTCCACGACCTCGATCTGCGCAGCGGCCGCTGGCGGGCCGTCCACCCCTGCGCCGCGGACCGCTATCAGGGCACCTTCACCGCCGTCGCGGCCGACGAGTGGCGGCTGGAATGGCGGGTCGGCGGACCCGCCAAGGACCAGCTGCTGCGGTCCGTCTACCGGCGCGCGGACACCGGATGAGGCTCCCTGCGCCCTGACCGCCCACTTACGCCCCGCCCACTTACGCCCCGCCCGCCTACGCCCCGCCCGCCTACGCCCCGCCCGCCCGCCTACGCCTTGACCGCCCGCACCGCGAACAGCAGCGGCACGATCGGCTCCGCCTCCGGCAGCCGCCACCAGCCGTTGTCGCCGGGCACCATCGCCGCGAACCGCTTCCAGGGCAGCAGCTCCGTCTCCCGTACCCGCTCGATCCGCAGACCGGCGGCGGCCACCGCGGAGAGCACCTCGCCCAGCCCGTGCCGCCACTCGAAACTGGTCGTCGCGCCCCGCACCGGCGGCCCGTCGGTGTAGGTGTGCGGCGTATCGCTGCGGATCGGCCCGCGGCCCGCCAGATAGTCGTGCCGCAGCAGCAGCTCCTCGCCGTCCGGGCCGGGCGTCGGCCCCAGCGCATGCAGCAGCGGATGGAACTCCACCAGATACAGCACCCCGCCCGGCCGCAGCAGCGCGGCGACCGTCTCGGCCCAGGGCGCCAGATCCGGCAGGTAGCAGAGCGCGCCCTTGCCCGTATAGACGACGTCGAAACGGCGCCCGCCCAGGGCCCCCACCGCGTCATGGACATCCGCCTCGACGAACTCCACCGCCCGGCCCGCCTCCCGCGCCAGCCGCCGGGCCTCCGCCACCGACACCGCCGAAAAGTCCAGGCCCACCGTGTGCGCCGCGCCCCGCTCCGCGAAGGCGGCCGTCTCGGTGCCCAGATGGCACTGCAGATGCAGGACGTCCCGCCCCGCAAGCTCGCCGAGATCGGCCCACTCGAACGGTGCGAACCAGTCCTCCGCCGTCCGCGAACCGTCCAGGCCGTAGAACCGGCTGGCCACATGCACGGGCGTCCGCGCATCCCAGTTCGCCCGATTGGCCCGCAACATTTCCGCCACGCCCGGCGCCGTCCCGCTCTGCTCAGTGGTCATCCACCCCACCTACCCACCCGCCGGCCGGGCCCGAACGCCGCGTCCGATTTCCGCCAGCACCGCTCCGGTGGCTGCCGCACAGTGGAAGAGTGATGAGCGAAGGCAGCAAATACGAGGCGGTGTGCAGCCGCGACGCGCGGTTCGACGGCGACTTCTTCTTCGCCGTGACGACGACCGGGATCTACTGCCGTCCCAGCTGCCCGGCCACCACACCCAAACCGCAGAACGTCCGCTTCTTCCCCACCGCGGCCGCCGCCCAGGGCACCGGCTTCCGGGCCTGCCGCCGCTGCCGCCCCGACGCCGTGCCAGGCTCCGCCGCATGGAACGTCCGCGCCGATATGGTCGGCCGCGCCATGCGGCTGATCGGCGACGGCGTCGTCGACCGCGAGGGCGTCGCCGGACTCGCCCGCCGCCTGGGCTACAGCGCCCGCCAGGTCCAGCGCCAGCTCAACGCCGAGCTCGGCGCCGGCCCGGTGGCCCTCGCCCGCGCCCAGCGCTCCCACACCGCGCGGATACTGCTCCAGACCACGCCGCTGCCGATCGCCGAGATCGCCTTCGCCGCCGGATTCGCCAGCGTGCGGCAGTTCAACGACACCATCCGCGAGATCTACGCCCTGACGCCCACCCAGCTGCGCGCCGCCCGCCCCGGCAAGGCCACCCGGTTCGGTCCGGTGGCCCAGCCCGCCGGCGCCGGCGGCATACCGCTGCGCCTCGCCTTCCGCGGGCCGTACGCCGCGGCCGAGGTCTTCGACTACCTCCAGCGGCGCGCCCTGACCGGCGTCGAGGAAATCCTCGGTGCGCGCGGCGCCCGCACCTACCGCCGCACCCTGCGCCTGCCCGGCGGCTCCGGCATCGCGGAGGTCGACGAACGACCGGGCGGCCGCGCGGACGGCAGCGGCGGCGGCTGGCTGGAATGCCGGCTGCACCTGAGCGAACTGCGCGATCTGACCACCGCCACCCAGCGCATGCGCCGCCTGCTCGACCTGGACGCCGATCCGTACGCGGTCGCCGACCACCTCGGCCAGGACCCGCTGCTCGCCGCGCTCGTCGCCCGGCGCCGCGGACTGCGCTCCCCGGGCACCTGCGACGGCCACGAGCTGGCCGTACGCGCCGTCCTCGGCCAGCAGGTATCGGTGCCCGCCGGCCGCAAGCTCGGCACCGCCGCCGTCGCCGCCTACGGAGAGCCGCTCGCCGAGCCCAGCGGCGGCCTGACCCACCTCTTCCCCGCCGTCGAGGACCTCGCCGGGGCCTCCCTGGCGGCGCTCGGCATGCCCGACTCCCGCCGCGCCACCCTGCGCACCCTCGCCGCCGCGCTCGCCGACGGCACCGTCCCGCTGGACGCCGGAGCCGACCGCGACCAGGCCGAGAAGGAGCTGCTCAACCTGCGCGGCATCGGCCCCTGGACGGCCGGCTACATCCGGATGCGCGCCCTCGGCGACCCGGACGTGCTGCTGGAGGGCGATGTCGCGGTGCTCGCTGGGATGCGCAACTCCGGTGCCACCATGGCCGATTCGGACGCCTGGCGGCCCTGGCGCTCCTACGCCATGCACTACTTCTGGAACGCCAAGGCCCAGCCCCCGGCCCCCGCCCCGGTAGCGCCCTGAGCGGAAATGCGACGTCCGAATTCCGCCAGCAACCGTCCCGGCGACGGCGCACCATGGGACATATCAACGGCACAACGGAAGGAACGGACCGATGACGGTCTACACCACCCTCGACAGCCCGCTGGGCGAACTGCTCCTGGTCGGCGAGAAGTCGGCCACCGCCCCCGGCGGCACCGCGCTCGCCTCGCTCTCCCTCCCCGGCCAGAAGGGCGGCGCCACCGTCCAGGACGACTGGACGCACGACGCGGACGCGTTCACGGAGATCGCCGCCCAGCTCGGCGCCTACTTCGCCGGTGAGCGCACCGGCTTCGACATCGCCTACGTCACCAGCGGCACCGACTTCCAGCAGCGGGTATGGACCGCGCTGGACGACATCCCGTACGGCAAGACCTTCAGCTACGGCGAGATCGCCGCGCAGATCGGCGCCTCGCGCGCCGCGGTGCGCGCGGTCGGCACGGCCATCGGGCGCAACCCGCTGCTCGTCGTCCGCCCCTGCCACCGCGTGATCGGCGCCAACGGCTCCCTGACCGGCTACGCCGGCGGCCTCGAACGCAAGCAGCAGCTCCTCGCGCTCGAAGGCATCACCCCCGCGGCCTGACCGCACCCCTACCGGAGACTCCCCGTGACCCTCACCCCCGCGCGCCGGATCGACACCGCGGACTGGACCGCGCTGGCCCAGGAACTGGACACCTACGGCGGCGCGCTCACCCCGCAGCTCCTCACCCCCGCCCAGTGCGCCGACATCGCCGCGCTGTACGAGAAGGAGGAGCTGTTCCGCACCACCATCGACATGGCCCGCTACCGCTTCGGCTCCGGCCAGTACCGCTACTTCCACCACGATCTGCCCGAGCCGGTCGCCGCCCTGCGCGCGGCCTTCTACCCCCATCTGCTCACCATCGCCCGCGACTGGGCCGCCCGACTGGGCCGCCCCGCGCCCTGGCCGGACACCCTGGAGGAATGGCTGGAACGGTGCCATGCGGCGGGCCAGGACCGCTCCGCGCAGATCCTCCTGCGCTACGAGGCGGGCGACTGGAACGCCCTGCACCGCGACGTGTTCGGCGAGATGCTCTTCCCCCTCCAGGTCGTCATCGGCCTGGACGCCCACGGCACCGACTACACCGGCGGCGAGTTCCTGCTCGTCGAACAACGCCCCCGGGCGCAGTCCCGCGGCACCACCCAGGTGCTCCGGCAGGGCCACGGCCTGATCTTCACCACCCGCGACCGCCCGGTGGCCACCAAACGCGGCTGGTCGGCCGGCGCCATGCGGCACGGCGTGAGCACCGTCCGCTCCGGCCGGCGCCATGCCCTCGGCCTGGTCTTCCACGACGCCGCCTGATGGACACGTACCACGAGGGCACCGGCCCCGCCTCCCCGCTCATCGGCCCCGAGGACCTGGCCGCCGCCTCCCTCGGCCCGGACGGCGCCCCGCCGCGGCCCGCCCCGCACACGGACGCCGAACTCGCCGCGCTCATCGGCCTGTTGACGCGGCCCAAGGCCCGGATCGCCACCGTCACCGTGGGCCACGGCCGTGACGCCGCCTCCCGGGCCGCCGCCGCGGCCTTCACCGGCGCATGGCAGGCCCGCGGCGGCACGGTCCTGGCCGTCGTCGACTGGCCGGAATCGGCCGCCTCCTGGCTGCGCCCGGCCCGCCGGCTGACGGCCCAGACCCCCGACGCCTGGGTCATCGCCGCGGCCCCGCCCGGCTTCGCCCAACTCGCCCGCCGCCTGCGGCACAGCACCGACTGGGACCCGGCCCGCACCGTCGCCTTCGCCGCCCTCCAGGACCCCCGGCTGCCCGCCCTGACCGGCCCCGACGTCCTGCACGGCCTGCGGGGCGCGACCGGCGAGGGCGGCACGTGGCAGATCGCCGGACACTGGGTCACGGCCTTCCCGCCGACGGCCGGTACGGACGGTCGGCAGTCCGGTCAACGACCCGGTCAACGGCCCTGATTCGCACATCTGTTGCCTGCACCTGCGGCCGTCCGGTGGGTATGTTGGTCGCCGCACGGCGTGACCGTTCCGGCACGGAACGGCGCGGCGCCGCGGCATGCCGTACGCCGTGTGTCGTGTGGGTGCGCTCGAAGCGACCGGTAGCCCGGAAGTAAGGAACGTAGGCAATGAGCCAACAGACGCCACCGCAGTCCAGCGTCGTCGATGTCAGCATTCCGAGCGTGGCGCGGATGTACGACTACTACCTCGGGGGCAAGGACAACTACGCCGTCGACCGCGCGGCCTGCGACGAGCTGAGCAAGGTCGTCCCGAGCACCCAGGTGCTGGCGCTCAACAACCGGCGCTTCCTCCAGCGGGTGGTCCGCTGGCTGGCCCAGGAGCACGGGATCCGCCAGTTCATCGACCACGGCTCCGGTCTGCCGACGCAGGACAACGTCCACCAGGTCGCGCAGGCGGTCGACCCCGCTTCCCGGGTGGTCTACATCGACAACGACCCCATCGTCCTGGCGCACGGCCGGGCGCTGCTGGAGGAGAACGCCAACACCGCCGTCATCCAGGCCGATATGCGCGATACGGACGGCATCTTCGGCAGCCCCGAGGTGAAGCGCCTGATCGACCTCGACCAGCCGGTCGCCGCGCTGTTCGTCTCCGTACTGCACTGCATCCCGGACTCCGACGACCCGGGCGGTCTGGTCGCACGGGTCGCCGAACGGCTGGTGCCGGGCAGCTTCCTGGTGGTGTGTCAGCTGGTCAGCGAGGATCCCGCGACCCGCGATTTCGTCACGAACTTCATGGCGGAGTCCACCCACGGCCAGTGGGGCAGGGTGCGCCAGGCGCATGAGCTGGCGGCGTTCCTGGACGGGCTGGAGATCCAGGAGCCGGGGCTGGTGGAGGTCTCCACCTGGAAGCCGGACGCGGAGCTCGGTCCCCGGCAACTGACCAAGGAATGGATCGAGTTCGGCGGGGTGGCCCGCAAGGCGTAGCGGGGCGGGGCGGCCGGACGAAGGGGCGTCCGTTGATCCGGCGTCAGTCCTCCTGCCGGATCAGCCGCTCCATCAGGGCCAGGGAGTCACGCGGTGACGAGGACTGGGCGCTGAGCCGGTCCATCACGGCGAGGTAGTGGTCGACGTCGTCGCGCTTGTCCAGATACAGCGCGCTGGTCAGCTGCTCCAGATAGACGATGTCCGGCAGATCCGGCTCCAGGAAGCGCAGGATCGTGATCGGCCCGCCCGCCGCCGCGAGCCCGCCCAGGCTGAACGGGGCGACCTGGAGGGTGATGTTGGGCAGCTCGGCCATCGACCGCAGATGTCTGAGCTGTTGGGCCATCACCTCCGGGCCGCCCAGCGGACGGCGCAGCGATGCCTCGTCTATCACCGCCCACAGGCGCGGCGCATCCGGCGCGGTCAGCAGCTTCTGCCGCTGCACCCGCAGCGCGACCCGTCGCTCGATCTCCTGTGCCGTGGCCTGCGGATGGCCGAGCGCGGTCACCGCCCGCGCATAGTCCTCCGTCTGGAGCAGGCCCGGTACGAACTGGACCTCGTAGGTACGGATGACGGACGCGGCCTCTTCGAGGCCGAGGTGGGTTTCGAACCAGTTGGGGAGCACATCGCCGTACTGGTGCCACCAGCCGGGTGTGCTGGTCCGCTTGGCCAGGGTGAGGAAGTCGGAGCGGTCCGCCTCGTCCGTGACGCCGTAGAGCGTCAGCAGGTCCGCGACGTCCCGCTCCTTGCAGCCCACCCGGCCGAGCTCCAGGCGGCTGATCTTGGCATGCGAACCGCGGATGGCATCCCCGGCGGCCTCCCGGGAAATACCGGCCGCCTCCCGCATCCGGCGCAGCTGTGTGCCCAGGACGATCCGCAGCACGGTCGGGCCGCCCCGCGCATGCTCCAGATAGCGGCGCAGGGACGGTTGGCTGCTCGGCTGCGCGGCACACATGCTGACTCCCCTGAGTGGACGGGCGTTCGCCCAGTGTCCCATCGGCAGGTGTGGCCGTACAGTCATGGCGACTATCCGGCCGACATATGCCGCCAGTTGATGCGGTCGGGGGTCAGCGACGGTCGATCAGATCGTCGAAGTCGCCGTCCTTGGCGCCCTGGACGAACGCCGCCATCTCGTCGTGGGTGTAGATCAGGGCCGGGCCCGACGCGAACCGCGAATTGCGCACCGCGACCCCGCCGTCCGAAAGAACGGCCAGCTCAACGCAGTTGCCGCTCGGATTGCTGCGGCGGCTCTTGCGCCATACGGCGCCCTCGAGGGCGGTCGCCGGCATACCGTTGGTGACTGAGTCCATCACAGTTGCTCCCTTGCTGGAGGCGGTGCCTCCTACCGTTCAAAGCTCACGATCATGTTGGCGTGAACGAGCTCCTGAGCGACCGTCCTTACCGATGTAATTGCAGATGCACTTGCAGCGGAGGGCGGACGACGAGGATATTAGCTCTCCAGAGGACTTCCGCCCAGCCCCGAAAAGCCCTTCACGGAGATCGTGATGCCCACACATCCGGCCGAGACCGTGCACCACGTCCTTCGGGAGGAGGCGGGTGACAAAACCTGGTGGATGCCCGGCCCCAACGGGTTCGCCGCCTGTGCCCTGAGTCCCTCTGCCCGTGCCGTCGGCGAGGCCCGGCACTTCACCCGGCGCACCCTCCAGGGCTGGCGGATGTGCCCCCGCGTCGCCGACGACGCCACCACCGTCGTCTCCGAACTCGTCACCAACGCCCTGCGCCACGGCGTCGCGGACGCCCGCACCGAAGACGGCGACCGCCTCATGGCCCTGGACATCTTGTGCGGTGCCTGGCTGGCGCTGACCCGGCAGGACGGCAGCGTGCTGTGCGCGGTCTCCGATTCGGGAACGAGCGCGCCGGCGATGCAGCCGCACGACGAACTCGCCGAATCCGGCCGCGGATTGCACATCGTCGAGCTGCTCAGCGACACCTGGGGCTGGACCCCGCCGGACCGGCTGGGCAAGACCGTCTGGGCGACGGTGCCCAAGCGCGGCTGACGGTGCGGCCGTTCGCCCGTCAGACGGCCCCGTCGCGGAGCGGAGAGTGGCGGTCCGGGCCCGGGGCTGGGTCCGGGGCGTCGGCGAACGGCCCGGCGCCGTGGGCATGCAGCCGGATGGCGATCTCCTGCGCCGACGGGTCCTCCTCCGCCGACGGGCCGAAGTCCCGTCTGACGGCGGCGAGTTGGCGAATTATCCCGTACTGACAGGACTTGGCCAGCCGGTCCCCCTCGACGGCCGACAGCGTCACCCCGCGGCGCAGCTGGACGTGGATGACCGGCCGCGCCTCCAGATCGCCGCCCGCGGCCGGCGCCAGGCAGAACCCGTCGATCAGCCCGGCCAGCGGATTTCCCTCGGAGAGTCCGTATGCGACGTCCTGCGGAGTGATGGTGGCCCCCTGTGCACGATGGTGGAATCGGGGCATCGCGAGGCGGCGTCTGCGTCGGCGGCCTGCGCCCCCCGGGCCCGATCGGTGCGACGTGTCACCGACATTTTCGGGTCCGGGCCCGGGAGGCACATGAGTGCGGCTACTCAGATATACGGCTGAGTAGCCCCAACCGCCTCTCGTATCAGGGGACTTGAGGCGCGTCCGGGAGGCCGAAGGCATCCAACAGCCGTTCGGCCGCCAGCGTCGCCGTGAGGGTTCCCTCGCGGACCTCCCGCTCGACGTCGGGCCCGAGGCGGCGCACCTCCGGATGCTCTTGGAGGCGGTCCATCAGCCGCTCGCGCACCATCGCCCAGGTCCAGTCGACCTGCTGGGCCCGGCGCCGCTCGGCCAGGGCGCCGGTGGAGTCCAGCAGGGCGCGGTGCTGCTCGATCCGCTCCCACACCGCCTTCAGCCCGCTGCCCTCGCGGGCGCTGCACGTCAGGACCGGCGGCGTCCACACCGCATCGGGGGGCTGCAACAGCCGCAGCGCACCGGCCAGTTCGCGGGCCGCGGAGCGCGCGTCCCGTTCGTGCGGACCGTCCGCCTTGTTGACGGACACCAGGTCCGCCAGTTCCAGGACGCCCTTCTTGATGCCCTGGAGCTGGTCGCCGGTGCGGGCCAGCGTCAGCAGCAGGAAGGTGTCGACCATATT
This sequence comes from Streptomyces gilvosporeus, assembly GCF_002082195.1. Lineage (GTDB taxonomy): Bacteria > Actinomycetota > Actinomycetes > Streptomycetales > Streptomycetaceae > Streptomyces > Streptomyces gilvosporeus. The sequence continues at coordinate 7,705,075 of NZ_CP020569.1, forward strand.
GGCCACGGTGGTCTCGGACTGGCCGACGCCGACCGTCTCCACCAGGACGACGTCATAGCCCGCCGCCTCCATGACGACGATGGACTCGCGGGTCGCCCGCGCCACCCCGCCCAGGGTCCCGGACGTGGGGGAGGGGCGCACAAACGCCGCCGGGTCCGTCGCCAGCCGCTCCATCCGGGTCTTGTCGCCCAGGATGGAGCCGCCGGTACGGGTGGAGGACGGATCGACGGCGAGCACCGCGACCCGGTGGCCCAGACCCGTCAGCAGCGACCCCAGCGCATCGATGAAGGTCGACTTGCCGACGCCCGGCACCCCGCTGATGCCCACCCGCCGGGCCGCACCGGAGTAGGGCAGCAGTTTCACCAGCAGCCGCTGGGCCGCCGCCCGGTGGTCGGGGCGGGTGGACTCCACCAGGGTGACGGCGCGGGCGATCCAGGCCCGCGAACCCGCCCGCACCCCCTCGGCGTACCGTTCGACATCGATCGTCGCAGGCATGACCCCCCGCTCACAGCTCGTGGCCGAGGACCTGCGCCAGGTCCTTCACCAGGTCGTGGGCGGCCTCGGGAATGACCGTGCCGGGCAGGAAGACCGCGGCCGCCCCCATGTCGCGCAGCGGCTGCACGTCCTGCGGCGGGATCACCCCGCCCACCACGATCGTGATGTCGTCCCGGTCCTCGGCGGCCAGCGCCTCCTTCAGCGCGGGCACCAGGGTGAGGTGCCCGGCCGCCAGCGACGACACCCCGACGATGTGGACGTCCGCCTCGACCGCCTGGCGGGCGACCTCGGCCGGCGTCTGGAACAGCGGGCCGACGTCGACGTCGAAGCCCAGGTCGGCAAAGCCGGTGGCGATCACCTTCTGGCCGCGGTCATGGCCGTCCTGGCCCATCTTGGCCACCAGGATGCGCGGCCGGCGGCCCTCGGCCTGCTCGAACGCGGCCACCAGGCCGCGGGTGCGCTCGACCCCGGAGGAGGGGCCCGCTTCGTCTCGGTACACACCGGAGATCGTACGGATCTGACCCGAGTGGCGTCCGTAGACCGCCTCCAGGGCGTCCGAGATCTCGCCGACGGTCGCCATCGCGCGGGCCGCGTCCACGGCCAGGGCGAGCAGGTTTCCCTCGAGTCCCTTGCCGGGGCCGGACTCTGCCGCCGCGGTCAGCGCCCGCAGCGCGTCCTGACACGCCGCCTCGTCGCGCTCGGCCCGCAGCCGCTTGAGCTTCTCGATCTGCTGCGCGCGCACCGCGGAGTTGTCGACCTTGAGGACCTCGATGTCCTCGTCGGACTCCGCCCGGTACTTGTTGACGCCGATCAGCGCCTGCCGCCCGGAGTCGATCCGCGCCTGGGTACGGGCCGCGGCCTCCTCCACCCGGAGCTTCGGAATGCCCGCGTCGATCGCCTTGGCCATCCCGCCGGCCGCCTCGACCTCCTCGATGTGCTGCCAGGCCCGGCGCGCCAGATCGTGGGTGAGCTTCTCGACGTACGCGCTGCCGCCCCACGGGTCGATCACCCGGCAGGTGCCCGACTCCTGCTGGAGGAAGAGCTGGGTGTTACGGGCGATCCGCGCCGAGAAGTCGGTGGGCAGGGCGAGCGCCTCGTCCAGGGCGTTGGTGTGCAGCGACTGGGTGTGGCCCTGGGTCGCCGCCATCGCCTCCACACACGTCCGGGTGACGTTGTTGAAGACGTCCTGCGCGGTCAGCGACCAGCCCGAGGTCTGCGAATGGGTGCGCAGGGAGAGGGACTTGGGGTTCTTCGGGTCGAACTTCTGGACCAGGCGCGCCCACAGCAGCCGGGCCGCGCGCAGCTTGGCGATCTCCATGAAGAAGTTCATGCCGATCGCCCAGAAGAAGGAGAGGCGCGGCGCGAAGGAGTCCACGTCCATCCCGGCCGCCAGGCCCGCACGCAGGTACTCCACGCCGTCGGCGAGGGTGTAGGCCAGCTCCAGGTCGGCCGTCGCGCCCGCCTCCTGGATGTGGTACCCGGAGATCGAGATGGAGTTGTAGCGCGGCATCTTCTGCGAGGTGTACGCGAAGATGTCGGAGATGATCCGCATCGAGGGCTGCGGCGGATAGATGTAGGTGTTGCGGACCATGAACTCCTTGAGGATGTCGTTCTGAATGGTCCCGGCCAGCTTCTCGGGCGGTACGCCCTGTTCCTCCGCGGCCACGATGTAGAGGGCGAGAACGGGCAGCACCGCGCCGTTCATCGTCATCGACACCGTCATCTTGTCCAGCGGGATGCCCGCGAAGAGCTGCCGCATGTCATAGATCGAGTCGATGGCCACACCTGCCATGCCGACATCGCCGGTCACCCGGGGGTGGTCGCTGTCGTACCCGCGGTGCGTGGGCAGATCGAAGGCGACCGACAGGCCCTTCTGACCGGCCGCGAGGTTGCGGCGGTAGAAGGCGTTGGACTCCTCGGCCGTGGAGAAACCGGCGTACTGCCGGATCGTCCAGGGCTGGTTGACGTACATGGTGGGGTAAGGGCCGCGCAGATACGGCGTGATGCCCGGGTACGTCCCCAGGAAGTCCAGGCCGTCGAGGTCCGCCTCGGTGTACAGGGGCTTGACCTCGATGCCCTCGGGCGTCTCCCAGGTCAGGTCCGCCACACCCTTGCCGGTGGCCTGCGCCACGGCCTCGGCCCACCGGCCGGTGTCGGACGTGCCGCCCGGCCCGCCCAGCTCGACGGTGCTGAAGTCCGGGATGGCGCCGCCCACGCGCTGTGCCGACTCTCCCATCACGCCACCTCCGTGACATCCAGGGCCGAGGACAGCGTCTCGACCGCATCGCAGCCCGCGAAGACGAAGGTGTCCACACCGGCCTCTACGAATTCCTCCCGGCGCTTGCCTGCCAGATACACCCGCCGTGCCCCCGCCGACTTCAGCGCGGCCACCACGCCCGCGGCCTGCTCGCCGTAGACCGCATCGCTCGCACACAGGCAGGCGATCTGGGCGCCGCTGCGGGCGAACGCCTCGCCCACCGTCTCGGCGTCCACCGCTTCCTGGACGGTCTCGATACCGCCCGCCTGGAAGAGATTGGCGGCGAAGGTGACCCGCGCGGTGTGCGCCGCCACCGGGCCGAGGGCGGCCAGGAAGACCTTGGGGCGCTCCCCGGTGGCCGCCAGATGCGCGTCGGACCGCGCCCGCAGCCGCTCGTAGGCATCGTCGCGCCGCACCCGCGGCAGCCCCCCGCCCACCGGCGCGGGGGCCGGTTCGCGGTGGACGGGCTGCTCGGCCAGATGCGGGAACTCGCTGACGCCGGTGACCGGTTCGCGGCGGTGCGCCAGCTCCCGGGTGCGTCGCTCCCACGTCTGCGCCAGCCGCCCGGCGAGCATCCCCGAGCGCAGCGCCGCGGCCTGGCCGCCCGCGCCCTCGATCTCCTGGAAGAACGCCCAGGCGGCCGCGGCCAGTTCGTCGGTGAGCCGCTCCACGTACCAGGAACCGCCCGCCGGGTCGATCACCCGGGACAGATGCGACTCCTCCAGCAGCACGGACTGGGTGTTACGGGCGATCCGGCGGGCGAACGCATCGGGCAGGCCCAGCGCCGCGTCGAACGGCAGCACCGTGACCGCGTCCGCGCCGCCCACGCCCGCCGACAGCCCGGCGACCGTGGTGCGCAGCATGTTCACCCAGGGGTCCCGACGGGTCATCATCACCGTGGAGGTGACGGCGTGCTGGCGCTGCGCGGACGCCTCGGGGGAGGCGCCGCACACCTCGGCGACGCGGGCCCACAGCCGTCGGGCCGCACGGAGCTTGGCGATGGTCAGGAACTGGTCCGCGGTGGCCGCATAGCGGAACTCCAGCTGCCGGCAGGCGTCGTCGACGCCGAGGCCGGCGCCGGTCAGTGCCCGCAGATAGGCGACGCCGGTCGCCAGCGAGGCGCCCAGCTCCTCGGCGGTGGAGCCGCCCGCCTCGTGGTACGGCAGCGCGTCCACGGCCAGCGCCCGCAGCCGCGGCGCATCCTCGCTGCACCGCTGCGCGAGGCGGGCGGCCGTGGCCAACTGCTCCTCCAGCGCGCCGTCGTCGCCCGTACGGGCCACCAGGCCGAGCGGATCGGCGCCCAGGTTGCCCGATGCCTCGGACAGTGCCACGCCGGAGGCCGTGTAGAGCTTCAGCAGCTCCTCGGCGGCCTCGCCGAAGGCGGCACCCGGGTCCAGGGCCACGGCGGCCAGATCCAGATACACGCCCTGGAGCGCCTGCGGCAGCGCCGCCACCGGGACGCCGCCGTCGCCGACGGTCAGCCACAGCGAGGTGACGCCGTTCTCCAGGTCGGCGAGGACGGCCTCGTTGGCGCGCCGGGGATCGGTGTCGGCGTGCCGCTGGCGTACGTCCCACCCGGACACGGCGGTGCCCTCGGGGCGGCCGGCGCGTACGAAGGGCGGGAAGCCGGGGTGGCCGGCGGCGGCCGGGGCGTCCTCGGCGGTGTACAGCGGGCGGATGCGGATCCCGTCCTGGAGGTCCGTGGCGAGCGTGTCCTCGGCGGCGGCACCGGCGGCTTGCGTGACGCCCGATTTGCGCAGCACGCCTTCGACGAGGCGCTGCCACTGGGCTCGGTCCGCGTCCGGGAATGCGGAGGCCAGGGGGAGTTCGGGGGACTCGGCGGTCATGTGCAGCAGGCTAGGCGAACGACCGTTAGCCGGAGCAGGGGCTCCGGCTGTGACCTTGCCCTCTTTGGCCTGGCGTTTGTCCGTATTCGGGCCGACATCGAGGCGGTTCAGTACGGTGGGCGCGGCACCCTGTCCACGCTCTCCAGGAGCAGGGGCCCCGGAGGAGCACGATGTCCAGGTCCCCGCTCGCCCGCACCGCGACCGCCGCCGCCCTGGCCCTGATCGCCGCCTTCCTGATGTGGGCGCTGCCCCGGTCCGGCTCCCCGGACCGCACGGCCGCCTGCACCGGACGCCGGATCGCCGGCTGGTCCCTCGATTCGGGATATAACGCAGCATTCGCCCGATACGGGGACGACAACACCCGCCTGGACGACTGGACCGGCGGCGACGGTACCCACTCGGTGCGGCTGCCCGACGGCCGGACGCTCTGGCTCTTCTCCGACACCTTTCTCGACCGGGTGCAGCCACCGCCCAACCCGCAGGGGCGGCCGTACCGCTGGCGCACCGCCGACCAGAGCGGCACCCCGTTTCTGTGGCACAACTCCCTTGTGGTGACGGACCGTTCGGGACGGCCGCAGCGCACCCTGACGGGGGGCACCCCCGCCGCACCGGGGCCGTACTTCCCCGACCCCCAGGGCGGCGGCTGGCGCTGGCCGGTGCGCGCGGGCGTGGAACCCCGTACGCCGGGCAGCCGCGAGCGGGTGGTCCGCGTCCTGCTGTGGAACCGCACGCCCGGGACGGGTCCATGGGTCTTCGGGGTGCCGCGCAGCACCGAGATCGCCACGCTCTCGCTGCCCGGTCTGCGGCTGGAGGGGATCTCCGAGGCCGTCGACCAGTCCGCCGTCGCCGACCCGGGTCGACGCGTCCTGTACGGGACCGCGGCGGTCAACGACGGCGCCTGGACCTATGTCTTCGGCGGCGACGATCCGCCGTCCGCCCCCGCCTCCAGCGCCTATCTGGCCCGGGTCCCCGCCGGACGGCTCGCCGACCGTGACCGCTGGCGGTTCTGGGACGGCGCCCGCTGGCAGCGGCGGGCCGACCGCGCCGCGCCGGTGCTGCGCGCGGGCGGGCGGCGCGGTGTGGGCAGCGCCTACAGCGTCGTGCGGGACGGGGGCACCTGGGTGCTGTTCACCATGGACGCCGCCGGCCGCGGCACGGCCGGACTGCGCACGATCACCAGCTACTGGTCCTGCTCACCCCGCGGCCCCTGGCACGGCCCCCACGGTCGCCTCACCCCGCCCAGGCCCGCCGCCGACCAGCCGCAGTACGTGGCCGCGTACAACCCACAGGCGCATCCCGAGCTCACCGCGCCCGGCGGGCGGCTGCTGCTCAGCTACGACGTCAACTGGCTCGGGCCGGGCCCGGCGGATCCCCAGGTCAACGGGAACGTGCAGCTCTACCGGCCGCGGTTCCTCAGGGTGCGGCTGACGCGGTGACGGGGGCAGCTCCCGTGCCGGGTGCGGGAGGTACCTCCACGCGGCGGCCTCAGCGCGCGGGTTTCTCCGGGCTCGGCTGGACCACCGGGAAGGCGTTGTTGCCGCCGCAGACCATCGGGCCGACGCGGACGCCGTCGCCCACGATCGTGACGGTGACCTCGCCCGGCGGCTTGTCGCCCGGGACCCGGGCATTGGCCGCCGTGCACACCAGTTGGTTGAGCGAGGCGGAGTCCAGCAGTTTGGCGTTCATGGGCAGCGTGAGGTGCACGGTGCCGCGGCCGGTGGTGGCGAGCAGCCGGCCGGGGAACTTCGGCAGCACACTGGACAGGCCGCGCTGGCGTTCGGCGTGGTTGGGGCCGTCCATCAGCAGATCGATGGCGCTCTGGGGATCGGCCGGGGCCTTGGCGGGACGGGTCGCCGAGCGCAGCCCGTTGGGGCCGTAGAAGAACAGCTGCACATCGGCGGTGGGCTGGCCGGGGGCCTTCACCCCGCTCGCCGGCTCCCCGGCGTCGATCACATCCGTCGGGGCGATACCGCAGCCGGTCAGCGCAACGGCCAGCGCACCGGTCAGCAGACCGCCCGCCAGGCAGGCCGCCGCGAGCCGCGCGGCCGGGCCGCCGAGGCGGGACATCAGGGCGTTCATCGGTCGTTCTCTTTCCCGGCGCCGGGACGGTCGCCGTCCGGGCCGCCGTCCCAGCCGTCGTCCCGGTCGCCGCCTTGGCAGCCGTCCGCCGTGCCGTGCTCCGCGGCCCGGTGCAGCGGCAGATCCACCGTGAAGACGGCGCCGCCCTCGGGGCAGTTGTCGGCGCGCAGCGTACCGCCGTGCAGCCGTACGTTCTCCAGCGCGATGGCCAGGCCCAGTCCGCTGCCCTCCGACCGGGCGCGGGCCGAATCGGCCTTGTAGAAGCGGTCGAAGACATGCGGCAGGACCTCGGGGTCGATCCCCGGGCCGCTGTCGGCGATCTCGATCAGCAGCCGGTCCGCGCCCGGCTCCGGGGCGTGCAGCACGACCCGGACCGGCTCCCCGCCGTGGTGCAGGGCGTTGCCGACCAGGTTGGCGACGACCACGTCCAGCCGCCGCGGATCCAGCCGGGCCCGTACGTCCGCCGGCAGATCGGCCGTCACCCGCTGTTGCCAGGCCCTGGCCTGAAGCGTCTTGCGGATGGTCTCGGCGACATCCACCTCGTCCAGATGCAGCGCCGCCGCGCCCGCATCGAACCGCGAGACCTCCATCAGGTCCTCCACCATCCGCGCCAGCTTGCCGGTCTCCTGGCTGATCAGCCGGACCGCGGAGGCGGTGTCGGGGTCGAGGGACGCGGCGTCCTCGTCCAGGACGTCGGTGACCGCGGTCATCGCCGCCAGCGGTGTGCGCAGCTCATGCGAGACATCGGCGGCGAACCGCCGGGAATTGGCCTCCAGTCGGCGCAGCTCGGCGACATTGCGCTCCAGCTCGGCGGCCATGTCGTTGAACGTCCGCGACAGATCGGCCAGTTCGTCGGTGCCCTTGGCCTCCAGCCGGGTGTCCAGTTTGCCCTCCGCCAGCCGGCCGGCCGCCTGCCGCAGCCGCCGTACCGGCCGCAGCACGCCCCGCGCGGCCAGCAGCGCCGGGACCATGGCCAGGCCCAGCACCGGCAGCGCACCGCCGCGCGCCGCGCTGACCAGCGCCTCGACGTTGGCCTCCTCGGCCTTCAGGGGCAGCTGCGCATAGACGGTCAGCGCGGAGGCGGTGCCGTCGGACTGCCGTACCGGCATCCCGATCAGCAGCCAGGGATCGCCGCCCCGGATGATGCGCTGGAAGACCGGCACATGGCGCTTCTCCACCGACTCGCGCAGCGCCGCCGGAACCACCACCCCGCCCTGGAGCGCGCTGTCCTCGCTGTCCGGGACCCCGCTGTAGTGCACCGAGATGTCCCAGTCCCGGGACGTGCCGGAGCGCTCCAGCTGCACCCGGAAGAAGTCCAGGTCCGCCTGGGACGGCGGCACGGTGAGCTCCGGCGCCAGCGAATTGATCTGGGCGCGCAGATCGTTGACGGCGATGTCCTGGGAGCGCTGGAGGATCGCGTTGCGGGCCTCGCGGTAGGTCAGGCCCGCGGTGGTCAGCGCGCTCACGGCGGCCACCAGCACGAACGCCACGACGAGCCGGGCGCGCAGACCGCGCAGCCGGGCGGGCACGAGTCGGGTGGGCAGCAGACGGCCCAGGCGGCTCACAGCGGCCCGAAGCGGTAACCGAAGCCGCGCACGGTCTGGACGTAACGGGGGCTGCGCGGGGTGTCCTCTATTTTGGTCCGCAGCCGCATGACACAGGCGTCCACCAGCCGCGCATCGCCGTGGTAGCTGTGCTCCCAGACGTGTTCCAGCAGCTGCTGGCGGCTGAAGACCTGCCCCGGAGTGGCCGACAGGAACAGCAGCAGCTTCATCTCCGACGGGGCCAGCGCCAGATCCTGGCCGTTCTTGGTGACGACCAGCCCGGCCCGGTCGATGGCCAGCTCCCCGTACGTCTCCACGGGCGCGGGCCCCGGTTCCGTACCGGTGTCGCCGTCGGCGGGCGGCGCCGTACGGCGCAGCACCGCACGGATGCGCGCCTCCAGGACTTCGCCCCGGGCCGGTTTGACGATGTAGTCGTCCGCACCGGCCTCCAGGCCCAGCACCACGTCCAGATCGTCGCCGCGGGCGGTGAGCATGATGATCGGCAGCTGCCGCTCGGCGCGGATCAGCCGGCAGATCTCGAAACCGTCCTTGCCGGGCAGCATCAGATCCAGCAGCACGATGTCCGGGCGGAACCCCGGCAGTGCCTCGAGCCCCTCCTCACCGCTGGCGGCGGCCGCCACCTCGTGGCCGCGACGCCGGAGCGCGAGAGTCACGCCGTCCCGTACGGCGGCGTCGTCCTCGATCAGAAGTACACGTGGCATGGGTCCAGTATCGAAGAGTTTCTTGATGAATCCGTAACAGGCGCAGCCTGCCCGTCTTTCCGTGCATCTGACGTGGTGAAGGCGGTGCGTCGACGGCACCACCGCCGACGTAGGCAGAACAGCTTCGCACGAGGGACGGGATTCACATGGGACGGCGGCGCTTCGGTATAGAGGGCGGGATCATCGGAGTGGTCGCGGCGGCGGCCGTGTCACTGACCACCGCGGGAATTCTCGCGTTCGTCCAGCCCGGTGCCACCGTGAAGGCCAGCGCCGATACCGTCGACTCGGCGGGCAAGGGGTCGGCGGCGCGGCGCGTCAAGGTGGACACGTCGATCGTGCACGCCTCGGACCGTCCCGGCCGCAGCCTGAACATCACCATCGACGACGGACCGGACCCGGTGTGGACCCCCAAGGTCCTCGACGTCCTCAAGAAGCACAACGTCAAGGCCACCTTCTGCATGATCGGCCCGCAGGCCGCGGCGCACCCCGACCTCGTCAAGCGAGTGGTGGCCGCCGGGCACAAGCTGTGCAACCACACCGTCAGCCACAACACCGCCATGGACCACCGCCCGGAGAGCTATCAGGCGGAGCAGATACTCGACGCCCAGAAGATGATCGAGAAGGCGTCGGGCGGCGCCCAGGTGGAGTACTACCGCGCCCCCGGCGGCGCCTTCACGCCCTACAGCCGCCGGCTCGCCGCCGACCACGGGATGCGGCCGCTGGGCTGGAACGTCGACAGCAAGGACTTCGAGAGCGGCAGCGTCGAGCGCATAGAGGCGACGGTGCACAGCGAGCTGCACCTCGGCCCGACGGTGCTCTTCCACGACGGCGGCGGCAACCGCGCCCGCACGGTGGCGTCGCTGGACCGGCTGCTGCCGTGGATGAAGCAGCAGGGGTACGGCTTCGGGTTCCCGCAGCGCTGACGGCCGGGGCTCCACACCGGGCGTCTTCCGGGCGGCTTCCGCAGCCGCCCGGAAGACGGCGTCTCAGGCCGCCCCGAACAGTTCCGTCAGCCCGCGCTCCACGGCCGCCTGCGCCCGCTCCCGGCCCGCCGGCACCACGTCGTAGGAGCGCGCGAGGAACAGCCGGACGTCCACGGTCCGCAGCTGCACCAGGGCCACGCCCTCATCCGCATGGAACTCCATCACCGTGCGCTCCGGTCCGCACGGCCGCACCCGCACATCGCCGCGCCCGGCCGGGCCGTACAGCCCCTCGGCCAGCAGGTCACGCGCGAACGCCCAGTCGACCGCGGCGCCGTCCAGCGAGATCTCCGGCGGGAACGTCATCCGTACGGCCAGCGGGTCGGCCGGCTCGTAGTGCAGCACCGCGGGCACCGCCTGCGGGCCGGGGGCGGTGGCGAGCAGGCGGACCTGGACGGCGTGGTCGATGACGCTGGGCATCGCGGCTGCTCCCTCACGGCTGGCGGTCGTGGTCACACGTCCCGGCTCGTTCAGTCAGTTCACTGAGTAGGACGGGCTCGTTCAGTCAGTTCACTGAGTAGGACGGCACTCCAGGGGCCGCCGTGCATGCACCGGAGGGGCGAAGTGTGTGAGGTATGTCATAGCGGTGGCGAGTCCGACCCTCTCTTGCGAGGCGGGGCCGACTCCTATGCCGCTGCATGGAACAGCGCTGCCGCCTCGCCCCGCGACTCCACACCCAGCTTGGTCAGGATGTTGGCGACATGGAACTTCACCGTCGACTGGCTGATGTGCAGTTCCTCCGCAATCGCCCGGTTACGCTGCCCCAGCGCCAGCCGCGCCAGCACCTGCAACTCCCGCTCGCCCAGCGCGGTGAGCGGATCGGGCGCCGGATCCTGGACGGCGCCCAGCGGAATCGTCGCCGTCACCGTGGAGCCCCACCCCGGCACCGCGTCCACGGCCAGTCGCCCGCCCAGCACATCGAGCCGTTCCTGCAACAGCCCGGCGGACAGGCGCCGCGCGGTCAGCGCGCCGGGCCCGTCGTCGCGCACCGTCGCGCGCAGTTCGCCGTCGGCGAGCCGCCAGCCCACATGCACCCGGCTCACCCCGTCCTGCTCCAGCACCGTCAGCAGCACCGCCCGCACCGTCGCCCGCGCCGTGTGCGCCACATCGGCGGCCACCGTCCGCGCCGACTCCGGCGCGCCCAGCTCCAGCCGTACGGGGCTGTAGCGCACCAGCGGCCGCAGCGAATCGGCGAGCCGGGCGAACGCCTGCCCGGCCGGCTCCTCGGCGATCTCCTGGTCCCGCTCCGCGTCCGCGCGCAGCTCCACCAGCGCCGCGACGGCCAGATCGGTGGCGGTGCCCCGGGCCGCCGCATCGTCCAGGGCCCGGCTGCGCAGCACCCCCAGCAGCCCGGTGAACGCGGCCGCATACGCCTCGCCCAGCTCGGCGATCACCCGCGCCCGGGTCCCGGCGGCGGTCCGCGAACGGGCCAGTGCACCGGGCACGGCCTCCGTCGCCAGCCGGTCGAAATGGCTGGTCACCACGTCCCACAGCGCCTGCGCCAGGGCGAGCACCGAGGCGTCGACGGGGGCCGCGCCGTCATCCCGTACGAGCAGCAGCACCGCGCCCCGCTGCGTCGCCTCGCTGGTCACCGCCAGCACCGGCCGGTCCGCGCCGGCCAGGGGGAGGGTGCCCTGCCAGGGCCGCCCCGGGGTGCCCGAAGCGAGCAGCGGTGCCAGGTCGGCGGTGGTGAGCCGGGCGGCGATCTCCGGATCGCCGTGCGTTTTGAACGGCGAGTGTGCGCAGTGCGTGGACAGTTCGGCCGCCGCGCGGTGCGGGACCAGCCCGGCCAGGACCGCGGAGAGTCGCGGCAGAACCTCGCCCAGGGGTTGGCGGATCACCTCGTACGCGGCGGTCAGGGCGGGGACGGCTCCGGGTCCGGTCAGCTCCATGACGGGCAGCGTAACCAGCCGGGCAGCGGCCGTTCCTGTCCTTTCGGCCAGGAGCAACTGTCCCTCTGACCGGGCGCAGGAGCCCGGCAGCCGGGCGAGGCTGAAGCCCTCGACCACCGCTTCCACCGCTTCCACCGCATCCCACGGGGAGATTGATATGCGAACGACCGATATGCGAGCGATCACCTACACCGAATTCGGCGGCCCGGACGTGCTCACCTACGGGCACACCGACATCCCGGAGCCCGCACCGGGCGAGATACGGGTGAAGGTGGTGGCCGTCGGCGTCAACCCGCTTGACTACAAGCGGCGTTACGGCTGGGTGGAGCAGCACTTCCCGACGACGTTCCCGGCCGTTCCGGGGCTGGAGTTCGCCGGGATCGTCGACGCGCTCGGCGAGGGCGCGAGCGGCCCGGCCGTCGGCGACGAGGTCTTCGGCTGGACCCGGACGGGCGCCTATGCGGAGTACGCCATCGCCGGAGACCTCGCCCGCAAGCCCGCCGAACTCTCCTTCGCGGCCGCCGCCGCGCTGCCGGTCGCCGGGGAGACCGCCCAGCGCGTCCTGGGCGAACTCGCCCTGAAGGAAGGGGAGACGCTGCTGCTGCACGGCGCCGCGGGGGCGGTCGGCCAGGTGGCCGTCCAGCTCGCGGTGGCCCTGGGCGCCACCGTGATCGGTACCGCGTCCCCGGCCAACCACGATTTCCTGCGCGCCCTGGGCGCGGTCCCGGTGGCCTACGGGGACGGCCTCGCCGACCGGGTGCGGGCGGCCGCACCGCAGGGCATCGATGCGGTCTTCGACGCGGCCGGCCAGAACGTGCTGCCGCTCTCCGTCGAGCTGCGCGGCGGCACGGCCGAGCGCATCGTCACCATCGCCGATACGAACGCCGCCGCGCACGGGGTGCCGTTCTCCGCGGGCGGCACGCCCCCCGAGGAGGCCCGCGCCGGGCTGGCCGCGCACGCCCGGCTGGCCGTCGAGGGCCGGCTGACCGTACCGGTCGTCGCGACCTTCCCGCTCGCCGACGCCGCCCGCGCGCAGGAGTTGAGCGAGGCGGGGCATGTGCGGGGCAAGCTGATCATCGAGATCTGAGCCCGGCCCGTGCGGCGTCCCGGCCTGCGTCCCCGGTGGGCTGCACCAGGAACTCCTCCAGGATTCCGGGGGCCGCCGCCGAGGCGAGGGCCGGGGCGTGCCGGGCGGCGAGGTCGGGGAGGCGATAGCCGTCCTCGCCCGCCGCGACCGCCGCGGTCAGCGTGACCAGCCCGGCCCGCCGGGTGAACGGCGAGGTGGTGAACGTCCAGCCGACGATCGCCGAGCGCTGGAGGGCCAGCGTGTCACGGCTGAATGTGCCCGCGCGGATGACCAGATGGCGGCCGCGCAGCGCATGGCCGAGGCTGCGGTAGGCGTCCCGGGCCAGCCACCGTACGGCGGCCGTGCTCAGCAGGGCGTAGATCCAGGCGCAGTGCAGCAGTACGGGCGTGAACGCGGCCCCGAGCGCGGCGAGGACGGCGGTGCCGGGGAGCACGGCCCACAGCAGACCGCGCGTACGGCGGCGACGCAGCGCGGCCCGCGGGTGCCGGACGAGCGCTTCCGACGCACCGGAAGTCCCCGGATCGGGCGCACCGGAAGTCCCCGACTCCGGTGCGGGAAAAGGTGATTGCAAGGCTCCACCCGCCACCCGTACCGCCTCCGCACGCGGCGCCGGCGGCAGCAGCGCGCTGCGTCGGCGGTTCTCCTCCCGGTCGCCGAGGCCCCCGGCCACCGCGCGGACCAGCGCGCCGCCGCCGGCCCGCAGCAGCAGCGGTTCGCGCAGCAACACGCCCCGCAGCCGGGCCCGTTCGATGGTGACGGAGCGCGGGGTCAGCAGCCCGTGGCTCACCCGCAGCGTGTGTGCGTCGGTCCACTCCAGGCGGTAGTTCCACCAGTTCTCGACGTAGAGGACGAGCGCGCCGGCCGAGCCGAGGGCGATGAGGCCCAGCAGCGCGGCCGGGACGGTCAGCCACAGCATGCCGGAGCCGAATGCGGCCCAGGCGCGCTGGACCAGGCCGATCTTCCAGGGCTCTATGCCGATGCCGTGCAGCGTCCGGTAGACCGCCCCGGCGACGACGAACACACCGCCGACGACCCAGAAGGTGAGCGGCGCATAGCGCAGCCAGCGCCGGTTGAACCGGGCCAGTACCGGGTCGTCGGCGGCCGCCCCGGCATCCGCACGGGCGAGCAACTCCGCGCGCAGCCGCTCCGCTTCGGCGGCCCGCAGCGCATCGAGCACCAGCGCGCCCGCCCCGTCGCCGGAGCCCGCCGTGCCGGCCCGCAGCACGGTGACACCCAGCAGCCGGTGCAGCGGAGTCGCCGTCACCTCCACGGTACGGATGCGGTGCAGCGGCACGCTCCGCAGCCGCCGCGTCAGCACTCCGCTGCGCAGTTCGAAGCGCTCGTCGGTGACACGGAAGTCCGTACGGGCCCAGCGGATCAGGCCGATCGCGGTGACCAGGGCGAAGGCCGCGGCGAGCGCGGCGAGGGTGAGCCATGCACCGGTGGTGATCCGCCCTCCGGTGGCCAGTGCCGTCAGCGCCAGCGATCCGAGCGGCGCGCCCATCCAGCCGCAGTGCACCAGCAGCGCACGGGGGGCGAGACGGCGCCAGGCGACGGCGTCGGAACGGTTGATGGCGACGGCGTCGGAACCGTTCATGCGGCGTCCCCCGGCACATCCTGGGCCGCCTCGCCGATCCGCCGGGACAGCTCCTCTGCGTCCGCGTCCGACAGTCCCGCGATCGTGATGTCGCCCGCGGTGGAGGCGGTGGTGACGGTCACCGTCGCCAGCCCGTACCGCCGCTGGAGCGGTCCGCGCACGGTGTCCACCGTCTGCACCCGCGACAGCGGCGCGATCCGCCGCTTCTGCCAGATCCAGCCGCCCGCCGCGTAGACCGCCCGCTCGCCCAACTCCCAGGCGTGCACCGCATACCGCCACCGCGGCATCGCCACGAGATAGCCGAGGGCCGGCAGCACCAGCACGACCAGCAGCAACGGCCCCAGCCACGGCAGCGCACCCGGGAAGAACAGCGCGCTGAGCACCGCCGGCACCAGCGCGGTGAGCAGCATCGGCCCGCTGACGGCGAGCAGCGCCTGCATGGTCCACCAGCGACGGGCCCGGGGATCGACACGATGACGGGGCGGGCGGAGGAGCGGGGTGGGGTACGCGGGCATGCGGCGTCACCAGTTTCCAAGTCAACTGTATTGAGTAGCGGTACGTTATAACAGTACGGCTGACTTGTAAAAGCGTGACGAGCCCGTGATCGTGACGAGCCCGCGAGGTGAGGAGGGGTGCGACCGTGCCCAAGAAGGTGGACCACGAGGCCCGACGCCAGGAAATCTCCGAGGCGCTCTGGCGGATCGCCCGCGCCCGGGGCCTGGAGGGCGCGAGTCTGCGCGATGTCGCCGCCGAGGCCGGCATCTCTCTCGGCCGGCTCCAGCACTACTTCCGCACCAAGGACGAGATGCTCGTCTTCGCCCTCGCCCACATCAATCAGATGGCCGAGGACCGCATCCGCGAGCGCATCGAGGCCCTCCCCGGAGACCCCACACCGCGCGAGGTGCTGCACGCCTGCCTGTGGGGGATGCTGCCGCTGGACGAGGAGAGCCGCACCGGCACCCTGGTCGGCGCCGCGTTCTTCCACCGGGCCGTCCATGACGAGGCTCTGCGCGCCGGCCCCAAGGACGGCATCCCCAAGCTCCGCGGCTTCTTCGCCGACCAGCTGCGCCGCGCCGCGGAGCGCGGCGAACTCCCGCCGGAGAGAGCCACCGAGGACGAGGCGATGCTCCTGATCAGCCTCGCCGACGGCCTCTCCACCTACCTGCTCCTGGACGTCCACGGCCCCGAGCAAGCCATGCATCTGATGGACCTGCATCTGTCGCGCCTCTTCGCCGACGACGCGACGCGCTGACCGCGCCTTGTGCAACGGGCGGTTGCCTAGGGGGAATTGCCTGCGGGGAGTTGTCTACCCACGGTTGCTTACGGGCAGTTGCTTACGGCCAGATGCTTACGGGCGGTTGCCTGCGGGCGGTTGCCTGCGGATGGTTGCTCACGCCTCGCGCAGCAGGTCGGCGAGATCCCCGTCGACATCCAGATGCCGCGCCTCGCCGCCCTTCTCCACGACCGCGTACGACCGGGACAGAAACAGCCGCAGGTCCCGCGCCGCGAACTGCACCACGGCCATCCCGCCGGCGGCATGGAACTCCACCACCGCACCGTCGATCCCGCACGGCCAGATCCGCACATCGCCCGCCCCGGCCGGTCGCCGCAGCCCCTCCGCCAGCAGATCGCGCCCGAACGTCCACACCACCTCGGCGCCGTCCAGCGAGGCGGCGGGCGGGAACGCGAGGTGCACCGCGAGGGGGTCGGTGCGGTCGTAGCGAAGGGCTGCCGGGATCGCCCGCGACTGCGGTGCGGCCGTGATGAGACGGGCCTGAACGGCTTGCTCGATGACGGTGGACATCGCCGGCTCCCCTGCGTTCGGTGTCGTTCGGTCGGTGTGGTTCCTTGGTCGTACAACGCATAGGACGCGCTGGACATCGCCATCGTGTACCGAATTCCTGCGTGACCTGCGTCACCAGGCTTCGAATGCGAGGATATGCCCTCTTTACACATGCGAAATGCAAGCATTGCCGCGAAGGTCCGAACTTATGTTTGCGTACCCCTGTGGCTGCTTTCCGCGTGGCCTGCCTTGCCCATGGGCCGTGGCCTGTCCTCCTCACGTGCGGTGGCCGGACGTCCCCGCGGGGGCCTGTGCCGGCCCTGACAAAGCCCCCGTCCGCGCCCGTCCCGTCTGAGATCCTGTCGTCCGACCGTCATGCGCCCGAGTGCCCCCGCGCCGTCGGCGGGCGCGCGCCGCGCATGTCACCGAAGGACCAAGGGGAGGCGGCTATGCCGTTCATCGGCGAAGTGTGGCGGGTGGAGCGAGGGGCGGAAGTGGTCGGGGAGATCACCGTCACCGAGGCCAACTTCCCCTGGTTGAACGGGAGGTTCGCGCCCGGCCCCGGCTATCCCGAACTACGGCCGCACTTCGTGCGGGAGTTGGAGCTGGTCGAGGCGGTCGACGAGGGGATGGACGACATGACGGCCTGGGAGGATGCCTACAACCGGGCTTGTGAGGGCGTCCGGTTGGTGGCGCCGACCGGGCCGGTGGCCGAGTTCCTGCTGCACATCGAGGACGATGCGGCGTGGTTCCGCTGGAACGAGGAGCCGTTCCCGAAGGACCTGGCGGACGGGGCGGTCTGAGTCCGGGTCGGGTCGCGTCCCGGGGGTGGCATGGGGTCCGGGGGATGCGGCCCGTCCGCTCCGCCGTTCCTCCGTCCGCCCCCCACGGCTCACTCCATCAGGCTGCCGAGCCGCCCCTCCAGCACCACCAGCAACTCGCCCAGCGCCACCGACAGTTCCTCCTGCCGCGCCTCGCCGATGCCTTCCAGCAACGCCGCCTCGTACCGCAGCTGTTCGGGCAGCAGCCGGTCGATGGTGTCGCGGCCCTCGTCGGTCAGGGAGAGATGGGCGACGCGGCGGTCCCGGTCGTCGGGCCGGCGGCCGATCAGACCGCGCGCCTCCAGCTGACGTACGCGTTTGGTGACCGCGGCCCCGGAGGCGAAGGTCTCGCGGGCGATCCGTCCGGGCGTCAGCTCGCGGTCCATGCGGCGCAGGGTGCCCAGGATGTCGAACTCGGGGCGGGTCAGCCCGGCCCGGCGCAGCGGCGCATCGGCCGCCTGCTGCAACAGCGCGGAACACCGGTTGAGCCGCCCGATCACCGCCATCGGGCCGGTGTCCAGCCCGGGGTGCACCTGCTGCCACTGGCGCAGCACCCCTGCGACGATGTCCTCGGCCACCCGCGCTCTCCTCTTCGACGTCGGTCCTGGTGACGGGCTCGGACCGCCCCCCCGATCGCGGCCCTGGCCACGGCTCCGACCTCGGCTCGGATCGCGGCCCCGACCATGGACTCATTGTGCCCGCCGTGCGCGGCCTCTCACGGGGTGCCCCTCTTGCGTTGCCCCTCGTGCGGCGGCTTGGGTGGGGCGGCTTTCGTGGGGTGCCCGCCGCCGGGCCGGGCGCGCGCCCGGATCCGTACGCCCGGCAGACGCCGCCGCGCCGCCCGGTCGCGCCCCGCCGCCCGGCGGTCCGCGGTCAGGCCGCCAACGCCGGGGCCTCCAGACGCCGTACGAGACCGGCCAGCGCACGGTGTCCGTCCCGCTCGGCGCGGGCGATGCGCTCCTCCGGCAGGGCCCGCTGCCACCACTCGCCAGCCGCCACCTCCACCGCCTCCCGCAGCTCCACCAGGGAACCCGCGAGCCGGTCGCGCGCCCACCCGGTCTCCCGCGCGTCGTCCGCACCGGGCGCGGGCGCCTCCGCGAGCAACCGGTACGCGGCGGCCTCCGCTTCCGCCACCCGTTCCAGCGCGACGTCGATACGGTCCGCGGCGCGCCGGTTGGTGACCAGCACGCAACAGGCCAGCCCCACCACCGCGCCCACCACGGTGTCGAGCCAGCGGTCGCCGATCAGCGTCGCCTCGGGCAGCCGGGCGCCGAACTCGGTCAGCAGCAGCGCCATGGGGGTGACCCAGAGCGACCCCAGCCAGTAGTTCCGCGTGATGCAGGCTTCGGCGCCGAACTGGCAGGCCAGCGCGAGCGCGATCATCGTGAGCGGGCCGGTGTGGATCAGCGGCAGCAGCACGGTGAACAGCACCAGGCCGAGCAGATTGCCGACCGTGCGCTGGAACGCCCGCTGCCACGACAGGGTGGTGTTGGCCTGGTAGATCGAGGCCGCGGTGACCACCGCCCAGTACGGATGCCCGACCCCGACCGCCAGCGAGGCCCAGCCGGCCAGCACACACCCCGCCGCCACCCGCGCCCCTATCGGCAGCAAAGGCGACCCGGGCGCGAGCCGCGCCAGTACGGCCCGCACGCCGCGCTGCGCACCGGGCGCGGGCTGCCGCAGGCCGGGCCCGGCCGGAACCGCCGTGCGCGGCGCCGCGCCGACGCCGGCCGGTCCCGCCCCCTCCGCCGCGACCCCATCGAGCTCCTCGGCCTGCGCCGCCGTCAACGGGACCTCCGGCAGCGGCCCGCCGCTCCGCAGCAGACGCGCCCACTCCCGGAGCCGCTCCGCCTCCGCCTCCGCCTCCGTCACGGCTTCCGCCCCGTCCCCGAGCGCCGATTCCGCCCGTACGAGCAGTCGTTCGAGGCCGGCGCGCGCCGCGGCCCGGGCGGGGGTGCGCACGGGGACGAGGAAGAGGGTGTGCCAGGCGGCGTTCACGGCGGCCGCGGTCGTATGCCGGGCGTGCGCCGCCCCGTCGCCCTCGGCGCCGGCGTCCGCCCGCGTGCGCAGCAGCCCGGCCGCGGCCTCCAGGGCGCGCGCCGTGGCGATCCGCTCCGGGCCCCGCGGCCGTACCAGGCCCGGCGCCATGCACACCAGCCAGGCGAGCGCGCCGGCGCCGAGCGCCAGGGCGATGTGCAGCGGCACCTGGCCGAGGCGCTGGGGCACAAAGAAGGCGGACGCCGAGACAAAGGTCGGGATGAGGTTGCCCGGCGGCCCGATGCGGGTCGCCTCGCACACCATCTTGTGCGCGGCGGCGAGCAGCGAGGCGAGCAGGACGAGGACGGCGGCCGAGGCCGTCAGCGACGCTGCGGTCAGCGCGATACCGAGGCTCGCGGCCATGCCCAGCACCACCCACAGCAGTGTGCGGGCGCGGGCGGCGTACGGCAGACCGTGCGCGTACAGGGCGCACAGCCCCCCTGCGGCGGTGTAGAGGATCAGATCCAGCCGCCCGAGCGCGTACAGCGTCAGATCGGGGACCGCCATGGCCACCACCGCGCTCAGCGCCGGTTTGTGCCAGATGTCCACGGGGCGGCGCAGCCGGACGGTGCTGCGGAGGGGCAGCGGACGGGCCCGCGCCCCGCCGTCGGGCGCGGTGGTCAGTGACTTCCCGGAGGGCTTGGCGTGCTTCCCCATGGCTAAAAGATTAGCAGGTGTTTTACTCGTGAAAGATGTGCCGAGGGGGAGGCCAGGGGCACTCGGCCGGGCAGCGACAATGTCCCTGTGCCCACAGCCAAGAGCAAGCAGAAGAAGACGCCGACGGCCGCGAACGCGTCCCCCGAGCGCCGCCGCGAACTGCTGGCCATCGCGGCAGAGGTATTCGCCGAGCAGGGCTACAACGCCACCACCGTCCGGCGCATCGCGGACGAGGCCGGCATGCTCGCGGGCAGCCTCTACTACCACTTCGATTCGAAGGAATCGATGGTGGACGAGATCCTCTCCACCTTCCTGACCGAGCTGTGGGAGGGCTACGACGCCGTCCTCGCCGCCGGCCTCGGGCCGAGGGAAACCATCGACGCCCTGGTCACCGAGTCCTTCCGGGAGA
Source organism: Streptomyces gilvosporeus (assembly GCF_002082195.1). Lineage (GTDB taxonomy): Bacteria > Actinomycetota > Actinomycetes > Streptomycetales > Streptomycetaceae > Streptomyces > Streptomyces gilvosporeus. The sequence continues at coordinate 7,725,282 of NZ_CP020569.1, forward strand.
TCGACCGCCACCGCGCCGCGGTCGCCATCTACCAGAAGGAGGCCCGGCAGCTCGCCGCCCAGCCGCGCTTCGGCTATCTCACCGACTCCCAGCGGAAGTTCGAGAAGGCATGGCTGGGCACCCTGGAACGCGGCGTCGCCGACGGCACCTTCCGCGCCGACCTCGACATCCGGCTCACCTACCGGTTCCTGCGCGACACCGTCTGGGTCGCCGCGAGCTGGTACCGCCCGGAGGGCCGGCACAGCCCCGAGGAGATCGCCCGGCAGTATGTGTCGATGGTGCTGGACGGCATCGCCGTACCGGCTGAGGTGCGCCGATGACGGCGTCAACGACAGCGCCGATCACGACGCTGTCGGGCCGTGCCCCGGGGAGCGGCAGCCTCAGTGGCTCTCCGTCGAGCAGGACGTGTTCTTGACGAACAGTGCCTTCGGGCCCTGCGTCGTCCCGTAACGGACGTCCTTGGTCTGCCCCTTCAGCAGCCGGCCGTGCGGGTCCTTCGCATGCGGGATGACGATGATGTAGCAGGAGGTGCGCTGGCCGCACAGATTCGTCAGCCGCAGATAGCGGTACTCGCCCTTGGTGAAGTTCTTCCGCACCATCACGCACTGCGGCCCGTGGTCGGCCGCCGCCGCTTCACCGGCCGTGAACGCCAGCGAGGCGCCGCATGCCGCCGCCGTCAGTGCTATGGCGATGATCTTCCGCACGGTCTCTCCCCCGTTGTCCCCTCGGAAACTTCTGCGAACGCCCGCGGCGCGGGATCCCTGACCGGCCGGATCCCTGCGATGCCGGGCCGAGCGTTCGCACGTTCATTCCCCATTGTCCATGCCGACCGGAGAAAGTCAGCCGTGGGTGGCGCACCGCGGCACAAGCGCGACGGTTTCGGAACCGGACCGGGGCCGTTTTCCGGGAACCGGAGCGGAGCCGGCCGCTGCGCCCAGGGCCTCCGAGCGGCTACGAGTGCGGCCGGTCGCCGCTTCCCCGGCTCGCCGCGCCCAGCTCGCCCTGATCATCCGGCCGCTCTGTCACGGAACCATTTATTGGCACGGCATGCCAATAAAGCGCATGTTCGCGTGGTGGCGCCTGGTGTGGCCTGCCGTGACGGGGTGCGGCGTGGCGTCACCCCTCGCGTCCGGCAGCCGGTCCGGCAGTCGATCCGGATTCCGTGTCGCCCGACGGGCGGGCCGTGACCACCCTCAGCCCGCGGTCCGTGAACTCGCGACGCATTGCCTCCTTCGCACCGCTGTCCGTGATGAAGACGTCGAAGACATCGGCGTCACCGACCCTCGCGAAGCAGCGTTCGCCGATCTTCGACGAGTCCGCGACGACCACGGCCCGCCGCGCACGCTCCGCCATCAGACGGTTCACCCGCGCCTCCGCCTCGTCGTGCACCGTGGCCCCCATCATCGGGTCCACACCGTTGGCTCCGATGAACGCGATGTCGATCGAGATCTGCTGGAGCACCAACTCGCTGAACGGGCCGACCAGTTCGTACGACCGCGAATGCGCCACCCCGCCCGTGAGCACGATCTTGATCTGGGGCCGCACCGCCAGCTCGTTGGCGATATTGAGCGAGTTGGTGACGATCGTCAGATGCGGCTGCGGACCCGCCTCGGCGAAATCCGGCCGGGTGGCGAGCACCCGGGCGATCGCCGTGGTCGTGGTGCCACCGCTCAGCCCGACCACATCCCCCCGTTCGACCATCTTCGCCGCGGCCTGTGCCACCGCGTCCTTCTCCACGGACCGATGGCCGTGCTTGTACCGGATCGGCAGGTCGTACGCGACCGAGCTGAGCACCGCCCCGCCGCGCGTGCGGGTCAGCAACTGCTGCTCGGCGAGGGCGTCCATGTCGCGCCGCATCGTGGCGGCCGAGACCTCCAGTGCGGTCGCCGCCTCCTCGACATCCACCCGGCCCCGGTCACCGAGCAGCTCCAGCAGTGCGTTCATCCGTTCATGGCGCTTCATGACGCGAGCCTATTTCGTATCCTCCCCCCCCCCGTGAGCCCGGCCGGACCAGGCACCCTCGTCCAGCTGCGACCTACCCCGGCGCCGGTGCCTGGGCAGCGTGCCGCTCGGGGACCGCCGCCGGAGTGCTCAGGAGCTCCAGCAGCCTCGCCGCCTCCTGGGCCACCGCCTCCCGGGCCGGCTTGACGTACTTGCGGGAGTCGACGAGTGAGGTGTCCGCGCCGAGTGTCTGCCGTACGGACCGGGTGAAGACGGACACCAGGTGTGTGGAGATATTGATCTTCGTCATTCCTGCGGCGATGGCACGGCGGAGCTCGTCGTCCGGTACGCCCGAGGAGCCGTGCAGCACCAGAGGCACCGGCAGCGCCGCCCGCAGCGCGGCGATCAGGTCCTTGTCCAGTACGGCCGTGCGCTCGCGCATGGCGTGCGAGGAGCCGACGGCGACCGCGAGCGCGTCCACACCCGTGGCCCGGACGAAGGAGAGGGCTTCGTGCGGTTGGGTACGTGCACCCGGTGCGTGGACGCCGTCCTTGCCGCCCACTTCGCCGAGTTCTGCCTCGACATAGACACCGCGCCGATGACACCAGTCGGTGAGCTCGGCGGTGGTGGAGACGTTCTCCTCGTAGGGGAGCGCCGAGGCGTCCACCATCACCGAGCCCGCTCCGGCGGCGACGCCCTGGTGGACCAGTTCCGGATCGGTGAGGTGGTCGAGATGGACCGCGATGGGGGCGGTGGAGCTCTCGGCCAGGGCGAGACAGGCGCGGGTGATGGGCAGCAGACGGCCGTGGTAGCGGATGCAGTTCTCGCTGATCTGGAGGATCAGCGGGGTGTTGGTGCGCTCGGCGGCGGTGACGAGCGCCTCGGCGGTCTCCAGATGAATGACATTGAACGCCGCGGCACCGGCCTGCGCCGCCTGCGCGGCGTCGACGATGGATGAGGTCGGAACGAGGGGCATGGGACGCTGACTCCCTTGCGGACTAGGTGAGTTGATCTCTCAGGGGGGCGGGGCTGCTACGAGGCGGCCGCCGCGTCGAGCATCACGGAGCGGGTGAGGCTGCGCGGGTTGTCCGGGTCCAGTCCGCGGGCCCGCGCCCGAGCCAGGGCCACCCGCTGCACCAGCACCAGATCGGCCAGCGGATCGCGCACATGGCGAACGAACCGGGCGCCGGTGCGCGCCACATCGTCCTCCAGCCCCTCCGGGGCGGGCCCGAACAGCCAGGTCACCCGGCCGGGCGCGGCTATGGCGATCGGGCCGTGGCGGTACTCCATCGCAGGGTAGGACTCCGTCCAACTCTGGGACGCCTCCCGCATCTTGAGGGCCGCCTCGTTGGCCAGACCGAACGTCCAGCCCGTGCCGAGGAAGGAGAACTGCTCGGCGTCCACCCACTCCTGCTCCACCGGCGCGGTCAGCGCCTCCTGTGCGTCGCTCACCGCTCGGGAGACGTCCTCTCCCAGGTGCGCGCGCAGCAGCGTCAGCGCCGTCGTCGCGAACCGCGTCTGGACCACGGACTTCTCATCGGCGAACGGCAGCGCGAGCGTCTCGTCGGAGAGCTCCACCGCCGGCGTCTCGGGATCGCCGAGAATCGTCACCGTCGGGATCCGGCCCTTGACCGCGTCGAGGACGCGCAACACCTCCGTCGTGGTGCCGGAGCGGGTGATCGCCACGACCGCGTCATAGGCGCGGTCGGCGCCGAGGAACGCCTCCGAGGCGGCGAACGGGTCCGTCACCCCCTGACCCGCCCCCTCGCGCAGTGCCGCGTACGACTGCGCCATGAACCACGAGGTGCCGCATCCGACGACGGCCACCCGTTCTCCCGCTTTGGGCAGCGGTCCTCCCGCCGCCCCGATCCGCGCCGCCTCCCGCCAGGTCTCCGGCTGACTGTTCAGCTCCTGCGCCATGTACGAGGTCTCGCCCACCGCACACCCTCCCGTGATCCAGATTTTTTCGCTGCATAATTTTGCAACTTTCGGCTGCGTTGCAATCGACTGTACGCATGTTCGTCCCGCTGACCAATCCCTCGAAAGAGTGGGTGCGGCAGGGGTGTGGCGAGGGGGCCGGATGAGTGAGGGGAGTCGTTGTGTAAAAAATGTCCCGAATAAGGCTATTTGGGTGGCTCCGGAAGGCACTGGATGCGGCGCGTGTACCGGCGGCTCACAACTGTTGACAACTGCGTGAATGGCGCCGAATACTCGCAAGATCAGTCATGCAGCAAAGGCAGCTCCGCCGCACAAAGGACCCTCCATGTCCAATGCCACGCTCCCCGAGACGCCCCAGCCGCCGTCGCCCAAGGCCGCGCGCCGCACCGGCAGACTGTTCGCGCTCACCGGCGCCGTGGTCGGCGTCATCTACGGCTACGACACCGGCAGCATCTCGGGCGCCCTGGTCTTCCTCAGCAGGGACTTCCATCTCACCGAGGCGGAAAAGGGCCTGGTCAACAGCGTGTTGGTGTTCGGGTCCATCGTCGGTGCGCTGATCGGCGGCAAGCTCGCCGATGCCCTGGGCCGCAAGGCCGCGATGCTGATCGTCGCCGGCTCGTACGCCGTCTTCGTCGCGCTCTCCGCCTGCGCTCCCAACGTCGTCGTGCTCGATGTGGTGCGCTTTCTGCTCGGGGTCGCCATCGGCATCTCGATCGTGGCCGCCCCGCTCTATATCGCGGAATCGACGCCTGCGCGCATCCGCGGCGCATCCGTCGCCGCGTACCAGGTGGCCACCGTCGCCGGCATCGTTCTGACCTACTTCGTGAACTGGGGGCTGTCCGGCGGCGGCCACTGGCGCTGGATGCTCGGCCTGTCCGCGATCCCCGCGGCACTGGTCATGGTCCCGCTGCTCCGGCTGCCGGACACCCCGCGCTGGTATGTGCTCAAGGGCCGCACGCAGCGGGCCGTCGAGGTCATGGCGACGACCGACCCGGAGGTCGACGCGCAGGCGGAGGTGGCCGCGGTGAGCGCCGCGCTCGCCCAGGAGAGCGGCGGCTCGGCGTCCTCGCTGCTGCGCACGCCGTACGCCCGCGCCACGTTGTTCGTCATCGGCCTCGGCTTCTTCTGCCAGATCACCGGCATCAACGCCGTGACGTACTACAGCCCGCAGATCTTCGAGGAGATGGGCTTCACCGGCAACGGCCAGAACTTCCTTCTGCCGTCCTTCGTGGAGCTCGCCTCACTGGCCGCGACCGTGCTGGCCCTTCTCATCATCGACCGGCTCGGCCGCCGGGTGGTGCTGCTCTCCGGTATCGGCACGATGGTCACCATGCTCGCCGTACTGACCGTCGTCTTCGCCATGGGCGAGCTGCACGGCGCCGCGACCTGGGTGGGCTTCGGCGCCATCCTGCTCTTCACCGCCGCCTTCAACTTCGGCTTCGGATCGCTGATCTGGGTCTATGCGAGCGAGGCGTTCCCCGCCCAGCTGCGCTCCACCGGGGCGTCGGTGATGCTCACCGCCGACCTGGTGGCGAATCTTCTGATCGCCCAGTTCTTCCCGTCCCTGATGGCCTGGGCGGGCGCGGCCTGGACGTTCGCCGGCCTCGGTGCGCTCGCGTTCTGCGCCCTGCTCTTCGCCTCCGCGATGGCGCCGGAGACCAAGGGGCGCCAACTGGAGGAGATCCAGGGTTATTGGCAGAACGGGGGCCGCTGGCCCGAGGAGGCCCCGGCCCCGGTTCCGGCCGGCCCCGCACCGGAGGCCGTCCTCTAGCGGACGCCGGCCGCCCCGCCCGGGACCGGCGCGGCCGCCCGAACGGCGCACGCCGGGCCCGGGGCGAGGCGGTGCGGAGGATGGCGGCCTATCAGGACGGCAGCTGCTCCCGGTACTCCTCCAGGGCGGGGGCGGTCGTGGTCGCCACGAATTCGGTGATCCGGTAGGTGCACACATCGGCGACCGAGAACGGGTCCTCCGTCACCAGGTGCTCGACGGCCGCACGGTCCATTCCGGTGGCGATGATCACGCCTCCGTCGCGGGGGACCTTGCGGCCGGCGGCGATGAAGTGCCCGGCGGCGTACTGCGCCTTCAGCCAGGTCACATGGTCCTCCAGGGCGGCGTCGACGCGCTCCATGGGGGCGGTGTAGGTCAGCTCCAATACGAACATGCCCGCAATATAGACAACGCCACAGGTCAGGCCGTCGGCGGAGTCGGGTGGCGCCGTCCGTGCCGGGTGGCGCCTTCGAAGGCGTGGCCGGCCTGGAGGACGGCGAGGTCGGCGCGCGGCGGGCCGATCAGCTGGATCCCCACGGGAAGGCCGCCGGGAGTGAAACCGGCCGGAACGGAGAGCGCGGGTACCCCCAGGACGGAGATGAGGTAGCAGGAGCGCATCCAGTCCAGATAGCTCTCGGTGGGCCGCCCCGCGACCGCCTCCGGGTACTCCTGTTCCGCATCGAAGGGCGCCACCTGGCTCACCGGGGCCAGGAGCAGGTCGTAACGGGAGAAGAAGTCCACCGTGCTCAGGTGCAGCCGGCTGCGGGCGGCGGTCGCCGCGTGGAGGTCGTCCGTGGTCAGCCTGCGGCCCTGTGCGATGTTCGCCGCCAGGCTGGGTTTGAGGGCCTGTCCGGCGGAGTCGAGCAGAGCGCCGAGGGCCAGGTCGAAGGCGTGGGCCCGCAGCGTCCGAAAGGTTTCGTCGGCGCCCGTGAGGTCGGGGCAGGCGAGGTCCAGGTGGCAGCCGAGACCGGTGAACACCGGCAACTGGGCTTCGAGAACGGCCAGCACCTCGGGGTCGGCGGGTGCGTGTCCGCCCAGGTCGGGGGCCCAGGCGAGGCGCAGCCCGCGCAGATCGCGGTCGAGCGGGGCGCGGAAGGCGTCGCCGGGCGTCTCCAGGCTGGTGGGGCAGCGCGGGTCGGGACCGGCCATCGCCGACAGGGCAAGGGCGGTGTCCGCGACGGTCCGGCCCATCGGCCCGGGGACCGCAAGCGTGTCCCAGAGGTCGACGGCCGGGTACGCGGGGACGCGGCCGGGCGTGGGCCGCAGCCCCACCACATTGCAGAACGACGCGGGATTGCGCAGGGAGCCGCCCATATCGCTGCCGTCGGCCAGGGGCAGCAGCCCGGTCGCGAGCGCGGCGGCGGCGCCTCCGCTGCTGCCGCCCGCCGAGCGGGTGGTGTCGTACGGGTTGCGGGTGGTGCCGAAGACCGGGTTGAAGGTGTGCGAACCCGCCGCGAATTCGGGCACGTTGGTCTTGCCGAGGCGGATCGCACCGGCTTGCCGCAGTCGGTCGACGAGCAGTTCGTCCTGGTCGGGCACGTGGTTGCGGAAGAGCGGCGAACCGTAGGTCGTGCGCATGCCACGGGTGAGGTGGGTGTCCTTGAACGCGATCGGCAGACCGTGCAGAGGCGGGATGTCGCCCTCCCCATGGGCCAGTCGCTCGTCGGCGCGGGCGGCCTCGGCCAGGGCGCCTTCGGGGTCGAGGGTGACGACGGCGTTGACGGCCGGGTTGACCTGCTCGATCCGGTCCAGATGGGCCCGTACGACCTCCCTTGCGGAGAGGTCGCGGCGGCGCAGCCGGGCCGCGAGATCGGTGGCGTCCAGATAGTGCAGCGCGTCGGTCATGACGGTCCTCGGGGACGGCAGGGGCGGGGCGGTGGCCACCGGGGCGACGGCGGCCGGATGACCGATCAGGGGTTCGGTAGCGTGGCGTTCACCATGGACACTCACCCCACCTTCTCGTGTGCCGACGAACTGCGGCATTGGCCGACGGACGAAACGCGGGCACGCGCCGTCCAGGACCGGCTGCGGACCTGTGTGCGGCTCGATGAATCCGGCCCGCCGCCGGGGTTCGCGGGCACCGTCGTCGGGGTGGATGTGGCCTACGACGACGCGCGGAACGTGGTTGCCGCGGCGGCCGTCGCCCTCGACGCCCAAACGCTCGCCGTCGTCGACGAGGCCACCGCCGTCGGAGAGGTCTCCTTCCCGTACGTCCCCGGACTGCTCGCCTTCCGGGAGATACCCACCGTGCTCGACGCCCTCACCCGCCTCACCCGTACCCCGGATCTGGTGGTCTGCGACGGCTACGGGCTGGCGCACCCGCGGCGTTTCGGCCTGGCCAGCCATCTGGGGGTGCTGACCGGACTGCCGACCATCGGGGTCGCCAAGAATCCCTTCACCTTCCGCTACGAGCCGCCCGGTCCCGAGCGCGGCGCCACCTCGCCGCTGCTGGACCGGGACGGTGTCGAGGGCGTGGACGAGGAGGTGGGACGTGCGCTGCGTACCCAGAAGGGCGTCAAGCCGGTGTTCGTCTCCGTGGGGCACCGGGTCGGTCTCGACCAGGCATGCGCGCACACGCTGCATCTGGCGGCCGCGTACCGACTGCCGGAGACCACCCGGGCCGCCGATTCCCTCTGCCGGAGGGCGCTGGCGCGCGCCTGACCCCCTGGCCACCGGACGTCAGCCCCGGACCACCCGGAAGGTGATGCCCGCCTTCTGGAGACGGGCCGTCAGCGCGTCCCCCATGGCGACCGCCGTCGTCACCTGGCCGGCGGTCTCCGGCAGATCGTCAAAGGCGAGGCAGAGCGCCGATTCGGCGAGCATCTTCGCCGTCTCGTCATAGCCCGGATCTCCGCCCGACACCTCGGTGACCAGCCGCTTGCCGCCGCCGGACGCCACGAAGCGCACCGCGAACCAGCTCTTTTCGCGCCGCTCGGCGCTCGGCCCCTCGCCCGGTTCGACGCGCCCGGCCAGCCAGCGCCGCGCCGGCGGCACCTGGGCCAGCGCGGCCAGCGCGCCCGCCCCCAGGACGCCGCCCACCGCGACCGGCAGATGCCGCACCCCCGCGTAGTGGCGGTAGCGGAAATCCGGCCCGTAGCGCTCCAGAGCGGCCGCCGAGCGGGCGATCACCTGCGGGTCCACGGTCGGCAGCGGCATGCCCCACACGCGCGTCTCGGGGCTCCTGACGGGCAGGCCGAGCGGCGCCCGGACCGTCCGGCCGGCGGGGCGGGGCTCCGCCCTCCTGCGCTCGCGGGCGGCCTGCGCCATCGCCAGCGGACGCGAGAGGACCGTCAGCACGGAGGAGAGCGTGCCGCCGGAGAAGGCGGCGCCGGCACGGACGAAGCCGTCGATGCGCAGCGGTACGCCCTCGGGGAGCAGGCCGACGGTGTAGTGCACCCCCAGGTCGTGCGGTACGCAGTCGAAGCCGCAGGAGTGCACCAGGCGGGCCCCGGAGGCGCGGGCCGTCTCATGGTGGCGCAGATACATCCGGTCGATGAATTCGGGCTCACCGGTCAGGTCCACGTAGTCCGTCCCGGCCGCGGCGCAGGCGGCGACGAGCGGTTCGCCGTGGAGCAGATACGGACCGACGGTCGTGGCCAGGACGCGGGTGCCGACGGCGAGGGCGCGCAGCGAGGCGGCGTCGCCGCTGTCGGCGTGCAGCAGCGGCAGGGCGGCGCAGGCCGGGTCGATGCCCGCCAGGCGGTCGCGCAGCCGCTCCAGTTTGGCGGTGTTGCGCCCGGCCAGCGCCCAGCGCAAGCCGGTGGGGGCGTGCCGGGCCAGATACTCGGCGGTCAGCGTCCCGGCGAACCCGGTGGCGCCGTAGAGGACCAGATCATGGGCCCTTCCGGAGGTGTCCTGCCGTGGCATCGCGCATCCTCTCGATCTGAGGTCCGGACCGTAAGCATGTCGGCGACGCCCCGTCAATGAACCTCTTCGGCCCTGTCATTGACGGCCGGGCGAGGAGTTCTCCCGGCGGCGCGTGGTCTTGACACGGCGTCGGCACGTGCTCAGATTCGGGGAGGTGCAACAGCAGGAGGAGGCAGGACTGCTGTGACGACGCGGCCACCGAAACGTCCCGGGACTCCCGGCCGTCCCAAACCCTCCGGCGCTCCCGACGGCGCGCCGCCCTGGTACCGGGAGCCGACCGCGCGCCAGTGGAAGGCGCTGTTCGCCGCCTGGATCGGCTATCTCCTGGACGGCTTCGACTTCGTCCTGATCACCCTCGTCCTGACCGAGATCGCCGACGAGTTCCACCTCGGCACGGCCACCGCCGCCTCGCTCGTCTCCGGGGCCTTCATCACCCGGTGGCTGGGCGGCGCCGTCCTGGGCGCGATGGGCGACCGCTACGGCCGCAGAACCGCCATGATCACCAGCATCCTGCTCTATTCGCTGGGCACCTTCGCCTGCGGATTCGCCTGGGGCTACACCAGCCTGTTCATCGCGCGACTGGTGATCGGCCTGGGGATGGCGGGGGAGTACAGCGCCAGCGTGACGTATGTGCTGGAGAGCTGGCCCGCCAGGCTGCGCAATCGCGCCTCCGGATTCCTGATCTCCGGTTACGCGGGCGGCAGCATCCTCGCCGCCGAGCTCTACGGATGGGTGGTGCCGCACTGGGGATGGCGCTGGATGTTCTGGATCGGTGTGCTGCCCGTCCTGGTGGCGCTGTGGGTGCGCAGATCGCTGCCGGAGGCCGCCGACTGGCAGGCCGAGATCGGCTCGGCCGCCGTCGGACCGCGGCCGGAACGCCCGAATCCGTTCCGTCCGCTGTTCACCGGCCGGCTGCGCTCCTGGTGCAACGCCGCCCTGACGGTGGCCGCCTCGGGCGCATTGTTCTGCGTCTTCACGCCCGTGGGGGAGGGGTACGTCCCCTGGCTGTCGGTGCTCGCGGCGCTGTGCCTGATCGCGTTCGCGGCGCAGCTCGGCGGCCGTAGGGGCTGGCTGCGCCATATCGCCCTGATGGTCACGGTGTTCTGCGCCTTCCTGTACAGCTGGCCGATCCAGGCGCTGTTGCCGACCTATCTGAAGACCGACCTCCACTACGCGCCCGCGCAGGTCACCGACGTGATGTTCGCCGCGGGCTTCGGCACCATGGCGGGCTGCTGGCTGGCCGGTTTCGTCGGGGACCGGCTGGGGACCCGGCGGGCCTATGCCGCCACCCTGCTGGCGTCCCTCGCCCTGGTCTTCCCGGTGTTCGCGGTCCAGCGCAGCCTGGTGGGGCTGGGGGTGCTGCTCTTCGGGCTGCTGGCGCTGAGTCAGGGGATCTCCGGCATTCTGCCGAAGTACATCGCCGGCCATTTCCCGACCGCGACCCGCGCCGCCTCGCTCGGCTTCGTCTACAACGTAGGGGCACTCGGCGGGGCCGTGGCCCCTGTCCTGGGGGCGCGGCTCGCGGAGGGGATGCCCCTGGGGCGGGCCCTGGCGGTGCTCACCTTCGGGCTCACGTTCCTGGTCATCGTGCTGGTGGGAGGGGACGTGCCCCGGCGGCTGGCCCGTCTGGTCGACCGCGAGGCGCCCGAGGACCATCTGGTGCCCGAGGCCGGCGGATCCGGGCCGCTGCCCGAGGAGGCGTCATCCGGTCCGCTGTGAGCGGGGTCCGGTCCTGTGGTGCGTACGGCCGGGCGGGGGCGGGTCATTCCGTGCTGTCGTCCTGGCGTCCCAGTGCCACCCCGCGTACGCCGTCCAGCTCGGTCAGCGCCTCGACCAGGGGGTACGCCGTGCCGGTGCCCTCCAGGCGGAGCAGTACCTCGGCGGCCGTCCGCGCGTCGTCGGCGCCGGTCGGGCCGGTCTCCACCCTGACGTCGGTGACCCGGAAGCCGCTGCCGGTGCAGTTCTCCAATATCGCTCCCAGCAGCCCGTGTTGGGGACGGTAGGTCAGCCGCAGCTCCACCTGGGCGAACGACGGCGCCGGTCCGATGCGGTCCGAGACGACCGTGAGGCCGCGGACGATGAGGAAGTGCACCGCCGTCGCGCCGATCGCCAGCAGGGGCAGTCCGCCGCCGCAGGCCATGCCGATGGCGCAGGTCAGCCAGATGGTGGCGGCCGTGGTCAGGCCGCGGACCGCATCCTTCTTGACGAAGATCAGCCCGCCGCCGATGAAGCCGATGCCCGAGACGACCTGTGCGGCGACCCGGGAGGGGTCCAGCGCCACACCGTCGTGGCCGAGCAGCGCGCCGAAGCCGTGGATCGATACCTCCATGAACAGCGCGCTGCCCACGCCGACCAGCGTGTGGGTCCGCAGCCCTGCGCTTTTCTGCCGGGACTCGCGCTCCAGGCCGATGAGCGAGGACAGCAGCAGGGCCAGCGCCAGCTCGGTGAACTGACGCGGCCCCTGTCCGTTGTGGAAGTCGAACAGTGCGGCGGCGAGTTGCGGGGAGGACATGGGTGCATTGTCCCTCCGTCGGCCCTGCGACCGGCGCTCCGCGGGCCGTTGTCAGTGGTCGCGGTTAGCGTGGAAGGCGATCGGGCGGCGTGCGGGGAAAACGCCGCGGACGGCACCGTGCGGTGCGGGAGGGGGACGGACGTGGAGGAGCACATGGCGAAGGCGGCGGGGCCGGCGGCGGTGCGGGCGCGGGTGCGGACGTTCGCGCTGGGGCTGCCGGGCGCGGTGGAGGAGTTCCCGTGGGGCGAGAGCGTCATCAAGGTCAACAAAAAGGTCTTCGTGTTTCTCGGCGTCGAGGACGGCAGCCATCCGCCGGGTATCACCCTGAAGCTCACGGAGCCCGAGGCGCATGCCCATGCGCTGACCGCGCCCGGCGCCGAGCCCGCGGGCTACGGCCTGGGCAAGGCCGGCTGGGTGCGGATCCCGCTGGGGGAGAAGGCCGCCCCGGCCGCCGAGCTGCTGTGTGACTGGACGGAGGAGTCCTATCGCGTCATAGCCCCCCAGAAGCTCATCGCCGAGCTCGACGGGGGATAGCGGCGCAGCGGAGGCAGGCGCGCAAAGGCCCGTGACGGCGAGGGCGGTGGGACCTCGTCGGCGCGGGCCTTTTGCGTGGTCGGCCGGTGGCCGGCAGCCGGTAGGCAGGGGTGTCACGAGCGCGCGGAAAGTGCTCATGGGGGGCTTGTGGAAAGTGGAACACGTTCTTAACATCACGAGTGTTACATCAGAAGTGTCACAGTGGTTTCCGGCGTGCGGCGGAAGGACCGGGGGTGCGATGGCAGACTCAGGCAACGGCCCGCTGAGCGGCGTGCGGGTGGTGGAGCTCGCGGGCATCGGCCCCGGCCCGTTCGCGGCCATGCTGCTGGCCGACCTCGGCGCCGATGTGGTCCGCGTCGACCGGCCCGGCGGCGCCGGACTGGGCATCGATCCGGCATACGACGTCACCAACCGCAACAAACGCTCGGTGCTGGTGGACCTCAAGGACCCCCAAGGGGCGGCCCGGGTCCTCGATCTGGCCGAGCGCGCCGATGTGCTGATCGAGGGGTACCGCCCCGGTGTGGCCGAGCGTCTCGGCGTCGGCCCCCAGGAGTGCCTGGCCCGCAACCCCCGGCTGGTCTACGGGCGGATGACCGGCTGGGGCCAGCAGGGCCCGCTCGCCGACACCGCCGGGCACGACATCGGCTATATCGCCATCACCGGCGCCCTCGGCATGATCGGTCTGCCCGACGACCCGCCCGCCGTCCCCGCCAACCTGGTGGGCGACTACGCCGGAGGCTCGCTCTATCTGGTCATCGGCGTCCTCGCGGCCCTCCAGTACGCTCGCACGGAAGGCGGCCGCGGCCAGGTCGTGGACGCCGCGATCGTCGACGGCACCGCCCATCTGACGGCGATGATCCACGGCATGCTGGCCGCCGGCGGCTGGCAGGACCGCCGCGGTGCCAATCTCCTCGACGGTGGCGCCCCGTTCTACGGGACGTACGAGACGGCGGACGGCGGCCATATGGCCGTCGGCGCACTGGAAAAGCGCTTCTACGCCGAGTTCGTCCGCCTGCTCGGCATCGCGGACGACGCCCCGAGCCGCGACGACCTCGCCGCCTGGGGGGAGCTGCGCACCACCATCGCCGCCCGCTTCAAGACCCGTACCCGCGAGGAGTGGACCGCCGTCTTCCAGGAGTCGGACGCCTGTGTGGCGCCCGTCCTGTCCCTGCGCGAGGCTCCGGAGCATCCGCATCTCGCCGCCCGCGGCACCTTCGTCGAGCACGGCGGCCTCACCCAGCCCGCCCCCGCGCCCCGCTTCTCGCACACCCCGGGCGCGGTGCGCACCCCGCCCGCACGGCCCGGCGCGGACACCGAGGAGATCGCCCGCGACTGGCAGATCCCGAGCCTGGCCGCCGGCCCGGCCCGCACCGAGCCGCAGGAGGCGGACAGCTGATGGAACTGGCCACCACGCTCCAGTACGCGGGCGACCCCCGGCGCGCCGCCGAAGAGGTCGCCGCCCTGGAAAGCGCCGGACTGGACGCCATCTGGGTCGCCGAGGCCTATGGCTTCGACTCCCCGACGATCATGGGCTTCCTCGCCGCCCGCACCGAGCGCGCCAAGATCGGCTCGGCGATCCTGAACGTCTACTCCCGCACCCCCGCCCTGATCGCCCAGACCGCCGCCGGGCTCGACGCCGTCTCCGGCGGCCGCGCACTGCTCGGCCTGGGCGCCTCCGGACCACAGGTCGTCGAGGGCTGGCACGGCCGACCGTACGACAAACCGCTGGGCCGCACCCGCGAGACCATCGATCTGTGCCGCCGCATCTGGCGCCGCGAAACCATCGACCACCACGGCATCACCGATATGCCACTGCCCCCGGAGAAGGGCGGCCGGCTCGGTAAACCGCTGAAGATCCTCACCCGCCCGGTGCGCCCTGAGATCCCCGTGTACGTCGCGTCCCTCGGCCCCGCCAACGTCCGGATGACCGCCGAGATCGCCGACGGCTGGCTGCCCACCCTCTTCCTCCCGGAGAAGGCCAAGGACGTCTGGGGCTCCCCGCTGACCGAGGGCACCGCCCGCCGCGACCCCGCCCTCGGGCCGCTCCAGACGGTCGCCGGGGGGCTGCTGGCGATCGGCGAAGAGGCCGCAGCCGTACGGGAGTTGGCCCGCCCCCTGATCGCGCTGTACGTCGGCGGCATGGGTGCCAAGGGCAAGAACTTCTACAACGACCTCGCCGTCGCCTATGGCTACGAAGAGGCCGCAGGCACCATCCAGGAGCTCTATCTCGCCGGGAAGAAACGGGAGGCCGAGGCCGCCGTGCCGGACGAATTCTGCGAGCTGATGTCGCTGTGCGGGCCCGAGGGATACGTCCGCGAGCGGATCGCCGCCTTCCGGGAGGCGGGCGTGACGATGCTCAACGTCCACCCCGTGGGGCCCGAGCCCGCCAAGCTGATCGAGACCGTCAAGAACTGGCTCTGAGGAGGGCCCGCAGCGATGACCGCGATGCCGCGCCAGATCTTCACCGAGGACCACGAGTCCTTCCGGCAGACCGTCCGCACCTTCCTCGCCAAGGAGGTGACGCCGCATTACGACCAGTGGGAGAAGGACGGCATCGTCAGCCGGGACGCCTGGCGGGCGGCCGGCCGCCAGGGCCTGCTGGGCATGGCCGTGCCCGAGGAGTACGGGGGCGGCGGGCAGCCGGACTTCCGCTACAGCGCCGTACTGGCCGAGGAGTTCACCCGGGCCGGCGCCCCCGGCCTCGCCATCGGCCTGCACAACGACATCATCGGCCCGTATCTGACCACCTTGGGCACCGAGGAGCAGAAGCGCCGCTGGCTGCCCGGCTTCTGCAGCGGCGAGACCATCACCGCCATCGCCATGACCGAACCCGGCGCCGGCTCCGACCTCCAGGGGATCCGCACGAGCGCCGAGGACCGCGGCGACCACTGGCTCCTCAACGGCTCCAAGACCTTCATCTCCAACGGCATCCTCGCCGACCTCGTCATCGTCGTCGCCAAGACGACCCCCGAGGGCGGGGCGCACGGCCTGAGCCTGCTGGTCGTCGAGCGCGGCATGGAGGGTTTTGAACGCGGCCGCAACCTCGACAAGATCGGTCAGAAGGCGCAGGACACCGCCGAGCTCTTCTTCCGCGACGTCCGGGTGCCCAAGGAAAACCTCCTCGGCGAGCTCAACGGCGCCTTCGTCCATCTGATGACCCATCTCGCGCAGGAGCGGATGGGCATCGCCGTGGCCGCGATCGCCGCCGCCGAGTATCTGCTGGAGATCACCACGCAGTACGTCAAGGAGCGCGAGGCGTTCGGCCGGCCGCTGGCCAAGCTCCAGCACATCCGCTTCGAGATAGCCGAAATGGCCACCGAATGCGCCGTCACCCGCGCCTTCCTGGACCGCTGCATCGCCGACCACGCGGCCGGCGCATTGGACGCGGTGCACGCCTCGATGGCCAAGTGGTGGGCGACCGAGCTGCAAAAACGCGTCGCCGACCGGTGCCTCCAACTCCACGGCGGTTACGGCTATATGACCGAATACCGCGTCGCCAGGGCCTTCACCGACGGCCGCATTCTGACGATCTACGGCGGCACCACCGAGATCATGAAGGAGATCATCGGCCGTTCCCTGCTCGGCTGACCGGGGGCGGCCCCGGTACCGCCGCCCGCCCCACCCTTTCCCGCACCTCCCCCGAAAGGCTTGTTGACTTGAGTACCGAAGCGTACGTATACGACGCGATCCGCACCCCGCGCGGCCGCGGCAAGGCCAACGGCGCCCTGCACGGCACCAAGCCGATCGACCTGGTCGTCGGCCTGATCCACGAAGTACGCAACCGCTTCCCCGGGCTCGACCCGGCCGCCATCGACGACATCGTGCTCGGCGTCGTCGGCCCGGTGGGCGACCAGGGCTCCGACATCGCGCGGATCGCGGCGATCGCCGCCGGGTTGCCGGACACCGTTGCCGGCGTCCAGGAGAACCGCTTCTGTGCCTCCGGCCTCGAAGCCGTCAACATGGCCGCCGCCAAGGTGCGTTCGGGCTGGGAGGACCTGGTCCTGGCGGGTGGCGTGGAGTCGATGTCGCGGGTGCCGATGGCCTCCGACGGCGGCGCCTGGTTCGCCGACCCGATGACCAACTTCGACACCGGCTTCGTCCCCCAGGGCATCGGCGCCGACCTGATCGCCACCATCGAGGGCTACTCCCGCCGCGACGTCGACGAGTTCGCCGCGCTCTCCCAGGAGCGGGCCGCCGCCGCCTGGAAGGACGGCCGCTTCGAGCGCTCCGTCGTGCCCGTCCTCGACCGCAACGGCCTGGTCGTCCTCGACCACGACGAGCACCTGCGCCCCGGCACCACCGCCGACAGCCTCGCCGGCCTCAAGCCCTCATTCGCCGCCATCGGCGACGCGGGCGGCTTCGACGCGGTCGCCCTCCAGACGTACCACTGGGTCGAGAAGATCGACCACGTTCACCACGCGGGCAACTCCTCCGGCATCGTGGACGGCGCGGCGCTGGTCGCCATCGGCTCCAAGGAGGTCGGCGAGCGCTACGGCCTGACCCCGCGCGCCCGGATCGTCTCGGCCGCGGTCTCCGGCTCCGAGCCGACGATCATGCTCACCGGCCCCGCGCCCGCCAGCCGCAAGGCCCTCGCCAAGGCCGGGCTGACCATCGACGACATCGACCTGGTCGAGATCAACGAGGCGTTCGCCGCGGTCGTGCTGCGCTTCGTCCAGGACATGGGCCTGAGCCTGGACAAGGTCAACGTCAACGGCGGCGCCATCGCCCTGGGCCACCCCCTCGGCGCCACCGGCGCGATGATCCTGGGCACCCTGATCGACGAGCTGGAGCGGCAGGACAAGCGCTACGGCCTGGCCACCCTCTGCGTCGGCGGCGGCATGGGCATCGCCACCGTCATCGAGCGCCTCTGACCCTCGTCCCACCCCACTACGGAGTACGCACCCATGAGTGAATCCGCTGCCTCGTCGACCATCCGCTGGGAACAGGACGAGACCGGCATCGTCACCCTGGTCCTGGACGATCCGGACCAGTCTGCCAACACCATGAACAACGCCTTCAAGACCTCCCTCACCGCGGTCGCCGACCGCCTGGAGGCCGAGAAGGAGAACATCCGCGGCATCATCGTCACCTCCGCCAAGAAGACCTTCTTCGCCGGCGGCGACCTGCGCGAGCTGATCGCCGTCACGCCCGCCCACGCACAGCAGGCCTTCGAGGCGGGCAACGGCATCAAGCGCGATCTGCGCCGTATCGAGACCCTCGGCAAGCCCGTCGTCGCCGCCATCAACGGCGCGGCGCTGGGCGGTGGTTACGAGATCGCGCTCGCCTGTCACCACCGCATCGCCCTCGACACCCCCGGCACCAAGATCGGCCTGCCCGAGGTCACCCTCGGCCTGCTGCCCGCGGGCGGCGGGGTCACCCGCACCGTCCGCCTCCTGGGCATCACCGACGCCCTGCTCAAGGTGCTGCTCCAGGGCACCCAGTACAACGCCGTCCGGGCCAAGGACAACGGGCTGATCCACGAGGTCGCCCACACCCCCGAGGAACTGCTCACCAAGGCACGGGAGTTCATCGACGCCCACCCGGAGTCCCAGCAGCCCTGGGACGTCAAGGGCTACAAGATCCCCGGCGGCACCCCGGCCCACCCGAAGTTCGCGGCCAACCTCCCCGCCTTCCCCGCCAACCTCAAAAAGCAGCTCAACGGCGCGCCCTACCCCGCGCCGCGCAATATCCTCGCGGCCGCCGTCGAGGGCTCCCAGGTCGACTTCGAGACCGCCCAGACCATCGAGGCGCGCTATTTCGTGGAGCTGGTCACCGGCCAGATCTCCAAGAACATGATCCAGGCGTTCTTCTTCGACCTCCAGGCCGTCAACTCCGGCGCCAACCGTCCCAAGGACATCGCGCCCCGCCAGGTCGAGAAGGTCGCCGTCCTCGGCGCCGGCATGATGGGCGCGGGCATCGCCTACTCCTGCGCCCGGGCCGGAATGCAGGTCGTCCTCAAGGACGTCACCCTCGAAGCGGCCGAGAAGGGCAAGGCGTACTCGGAGGGGCTGCTGGCCAAGGCGCTGTCCCGGGGCCGTACGACCGAGGCTCAGCGCGACGAGCTGCTGGCGCGCATCACGCCCACCGCCGATCCGCAGGACCTCGCGGGCTGCGACGCCGTCATCGAGGCGGTCTTCGAGGACATCGCGCTCAAGCACAAGGTGTTCAAGGAGATCCAGCACATCGTCGCCCCCGATGCGCTGCTGTGCTCCAACACCTCCACCCTGCCCATCACGCTGCTGGCCGAAGGCGTCGAGCGCGACCAGGACTTCATCGGCCTGCACTTCTTCTCGCCGGTCGACAAGATGCCGCTGGTGGAGATCATCAAGGGCGAGCGCACCGGCGACGAGGCGCTGGCCCGCGCCTTCGACCTGGTGCGGCAGATCAAGAAGACCCCGATCGTCGTCAACGACTCCCGGGGCTTCTTCACCTCCCGGGTCATCGGCCAGTTCATCAACGAAGGCGTCGCGATGATCGGCGAGGGCCTCGATCCGGTCTCCGTCGAACAGGCCGCCGCCCAGGCCGGCTACCCGGCCAAGGTGCTCTCCTTGATGGACGAGCTGACCCTCACCCTCCCGCGCAAGATCCGCAACGAGACCCGGCGGGCCGTCGAGGAAGCCGGCGGCAGCTGGCAGCCGCATCCGGCCGATGCCGTCATCGACCGCATGGTGGACGAGTTCGGGCGGCCCGGCCGCAGCGGCGGAGCCGGTTTCTACGACTACGGCGACGACGGCAAGCGGGCCGGTCTGTGGCCCGGCCTGCGGGAGCACTTCGGCACGGCGGGCGCCGCGATCCCGTTCCTCGACATGCAGGAGCGGATGCTGTTCTCCGAGGCGCTGGACACCGTCCGCTGCTTCGAGGAAGGCGTGCTGACCTCGGTCGCCGACGCCAACATCGGCTCGATCTTCGGCATCGGCTTCCCCGGCTGGACCGGCGGTGTGCTCCAGTACATCAACGGTTACCAGGGCGGGCCGGGGCACGAGGACCGCGTCGGTCTGCCCGGCTTCGTGGCCCGCGCCCGTGAGCTTCAGGCGGCGTACGGTGAGCGGTTCGCGCCGTCGCCGCTGCTGGTCGAGAAGGCCGAGAAGGGCGAGACGTTCAGCGACTGAGCGCGGCCCGGGAAGGGGCGGGCCCCGGCGCGGCCCGCCCCTCATCCCCCGTCCGTGCCGCTTCCCTCGCTCCCGCCGTTCCTCTTGTGCGCGGCGCTCTCGCCGAACCACTCCCGCAGTTCCTGCTTCATCGACCTCTGAAAGGCGGTGACCAGTGCCTGCACCACCATCGGCTGCATATGCGCCGACAGCGATTTCATCCGCGCCATCTCCTCCGCATCCGGCCCCCCTTCCCGGTACGGACCCCATACCTCGTCCTTGAAGAGTCGGCTCAGCTCCCGCGCCGCCGAGCGGGTGTGCTCGATGACGACGGTGCGCGCCGCCAGGATCGACTCCAGCGCGATCGGCACGTCCAGCAGCCGCGTGCCCAGATGCAGCAGACCCGGATCCACTCGGAAGACCTGCGGGTCCTCGGTCCGTACGAGCACGCTCATCGCGGCCAGCCGGTCGAGGTCCTCCTCGGTCAGCTCCCGCCCGGCCCGCCGTTCCAGCTGGTCGCGGGTCATGTCCTCCGCCTTGTCCGGCACCCAACTCGCCACCAGCGCACGGTGGATGGCCAGATCCTGGGCGCTCAGATCGGGCGGCAGCTGCGCCAGATAGCGCTCGATCGCCGACAGGGTCAGGCCCTGGTGCTGGAGTTCCTCGATCAGCGCCAGCCGCGACAGATGGTCCGGACCATATCGGCCGACCCGACGGGGGCCGATCTCGGGCGGCGGCAGCAGTCCGCGCGTGCTGTAGAAGCGGATCGTGCGGACCGTGACGCCGGCGCGGGCGGCCAGTTCGTCGACCGTGAGGTCGGTGGCGGGCTCCTTCATGTTCAACAGTATTGCTGTCTCACCACTCGTGTGAAACCTTCCGTCCCCCTTGCTCCGCAGATCAGGCTCTCACCAGATCAGGCTCTGACTCCTCAGGAGGCCGCCGTGACCACGATCCTGCGTATGCCCGGCACACCCGACGAACTCACCCTGCCCGCCCTGCTGCTGCGCAACGCCGAGGACCACGGCGCGCTGCCCGCACTGTCCTGGCGCGACCGCGAGACCGGCGGCTGGCACACCCTGACCTGGGCCGAGGCCCGGCACCGGATCGCGGAGCTGGCCGCCGGGTACCGCGCGCTCGGCGTCCGCCGCGGCGAGATCGTCCTGCTCATGATGGCCAACCGCCCCGAGCACTGGCTCAGCGACCTCGCCCTGGTGCACCTCGGCGCCGTCCCGGTGACGGTGTACGGCACGGCCGCCACCGGGCAGATAGCGCATATCGCCCGCCACAGCAGGGCCCGGTTCGCCGTACTGGAGGGCGAGCGCGAGCGGGAACGCTGGTATCCGCTGCTCGACGATCCGACGGCGCGGCTCGAAAAGCTGGTGATCGTCGAGCCGGACGAGGACGGGACCGGCCGGCACGACGAGCGCGGCAGGTATCCGACCTATGCCGCACTGGCCGCCCGGGGCGCCGAGCTCCACGACGCCGAAGCGTTCGAGGCGGCATGGCGAGGGTCGACCGCGGCCGACACCCTCACCGTCGTCTACACCTCCGGCACCACCGGCGAGCCCAAGGGCGTCGTGATCAGCCACCGCAATGTGCTCCTGAACGCGGCGGCCGTGAATGCCGCCGTAGAGCTGCCCGATCATGTCGAGCACCTCTGCTACCTCCCCTTCGCTCATATCGCCGAGCGGATACTCGGCATCTATCTGCCGGTCTTCCGCGCCTCGCACGTCTACCTCTGCGCCGACCCGGCCGCGGTCGCCGCGACGGCGCGCGAGCTGCACCCGGCGCAGTTCTTCGGCGTCCCGAGGGTCTGGGAGAAGCTGGCGGCGGCCGTACGGGCGGCGCTCGCGCGGCTCCCGGAGGAGCGGCGGGCGGCCGTGGACACGGCGGGCGGGACCGCCCGCGCCTATGTGGCCTGCAAGGAGCGCGGCGAGCGGCCCTCCGATCCGTTGGAGGCCGCATATGCGCAGGTCAAGGCCGAGGTGCTGGATCCGCTGCTGGCGCTGGCCGGATTCGACCGCCTGGTGTGGACGGCGAGCGCCTCGGCGCCGATGCCGCCCGAGGTGGTCCGGTTCTGGGCCGGTCTGGGCGTGGTGATCATGGACGCCTGGGGGCTGACCGAGACCGTGGGCGTTTCCACGACGAACAGTCCCGGTGCCTTCCGGCTGGGCTCGGTCGGCCGCCCGATCGACGGCCTGGAGGTGCGCACCGCCCCGGACGGCGAGATCGAGGTCCGCGGCCGCACGGTGTGCGACGGCTATCTGCGGGAGGACGGTTCGGTCGAGCCGGTGACCGACGCCGACGGCTGGTTTGCGACCGGCGACATCGGGCGGCTGGACGAGGACGGCTTCCTGTGGCTGACCGACCGCAAGAAGGAGATGATCGTGACCTCCACGGGCAAGAACGTCTCGCCCGCGCTGGTCGAGAACACCCTCAAGGAGCATCCGCTCATCGGGCAGGCCCTGGCATACGGCGAGGGCCGGTCGTATCTGGTCGCGCTGCTGGTGCTGGATGCGGAGCTGGCCCCGGCCTGGGCGGCGCGCCACGGCATCGAGGGCACGCTCGCCGAGCTGGCCGCGCATCCGGCCGTCCGCGAAGAGGCCGAACGCGCGGTCGCGGCGGCGAATGCGCGCCTGAACCGAACCGAGCAGGTCAAGCGATTTGTGGTGCTGGGCGAGGAGTGGTGTCCGGAAACAGGCGAGCTGACTCCCTCGCTGAAGCTGCGCCGTCGGGTGATCGAGGAGAAATACCGTCACTTCCTACAAGGTTTTTACGCCATGTGATCTTGCCCACAGACGAGGCGGCGGTCATCGGGGAAGGTGTGCCGTCGGCCGTCCGCGCGATCCGCGGGTTCCGGTCTCGGCTCTGCCTTGAAAGCGAGATCCACCAGCAGTGAGCACCACAGAAACCGTCACTGAGACAGCCCACAGGCCATCTGCCGGGGGGAACGGCGCACAGCAGGACGCGGGCGACGCGGGCTACAGCAAGGGCCTCAAGGGCCGCCACATCAACATGATCGCCATCGGCGGAGCGATCGGCACCGGCCTGTTCCTCGGCGCCGGTGGCCGACTGCACTCCGCCGGTCCGGGCCTCGCAG
This sequence comes from Streptomyces gilvosporeus, assembly GCF_002082195.1. Lineage (GTDB taxonomy): Bacteria > Actinomycetota > Actinomycetes > Streptomycetales > Streptomycetaceae > Streptomyces > Streptomyces gilvosporeus. The sequence goes on from NZ_CP020569.1 coordinate 7,748,030, forward strand.
TGGCCTACGCGGTCTGCGGCCTCTTCGCCTTCTTCGTCGTGCGAGCCCTCGGTGAACTGGTGCTGCACCGCCCGTCCTCCGGCTCGTTCGTCTCCTACGCCCGGGAATTCCTGGGGGAGAAGGGCGCCTACGTCGCCGGCTGGATGTATGTCGTCAACTGGTCCACGACCGGTATCGCCGACATCACGGCCATCGCGCTCTACACCCACTACTGGAGCCTGTTCACCAGCGTTCCGCAGTGGGTGATGGCCCTGATCGCGCTGGCCGTCGTGCTGACGGTCAACCTGATCTCGGTGAAGATCTTCGGTGAGATGGAGTTCTGGTTCGCGATCATCAAGGTCGCGGCGCTGGTCGCCTTCATGTTCATCGGCATCTTCCTGCTGGCCACCCACCACAAGGTCGGCGGGCACACACCGGGCCTCAGCCTGATCACGGACCACGGCGGTCTCTTCCCGACCGGTCTGCTCCCGGTCGTGATCGTGCTCCAGGGCGTGGTCTTCGCCTACTCCGCCGTCGAGCTGGTCGGCGTCACCGCGGGCGAGACCAGCGAGCCGGCGAAGGTCGTGCCGAAGGCCGTGAACTCCATCATGTGGCGGGTCGGTGTCTTCTACATCGGTTCGGTCGTGCTGCTCGCGATGCTGCTGCCGTGGAACCAGTTCACCGGCGACCAGAGTCCCTTCGTGACGGTGCTGTCCCACCTCGGTGTGCCGTACGCGGGCGATGTCATGAACCTCGTCGTGATGACCGCGGCCATGTCGAGCCTCAACTCCGGTCTCTACTCGACCGGTCGGATCCTGCGCTCGATGTCGGCGGCCGGTTCGGCGCCGAAGTTCGTCGGCCGGATGAACCGCAACCAGGTGCCGTACGGCGGCATCATGCTCACCGCCGCGGTGTGTGTCCTCGGTGTCGGGCTCAACGCGTGGCTGCCGGGCCAGGCGTTCGAGATCGTGATCAACATCGCGGCGCTGGGTGTGGTCAGCACCTGGGTCACGATCATGATCTGCCACATGGTGTTCGTCCGCCGCTCCCGTGCGGGACTGCTCGAGCGTCCGAAGTTCCGGCTCCCGGGAACTCCGGTCACCGACATCGCCACCATCGCCTTCCTGCTCGGCGTCATCGTGCTGATGTGGTTCGACAAGCCCATCGGCCGCGAGACCGTGATGCTGATCCCGGTCCTCGCCGCCGCCCTGGTCGGCGGCTGGTACGTGGTCCGCGGCCGGGTGGCCCGGATCGCCAAGGAGCGCGAGCTGGAGAAGTAGCCCTGCAACACCCGGGCGCCTGAGGAACGAGGGCGGCCGCGGAGGCCCGAGAGGCTTCCGCGGCCGCCCCTTTCCGTCCCCGGCCGATTGTCAGTGGTCGCCCTTACCGTGGAGACATGACTGAGAAAACGGGGATCTCATACGTCAAGGGGGACGCCACCGCGCCGCAGGGCAAGGGCGTCAAGATCATCACGCATGTCTGCAACGACCTCGGCGGCTGGGGCAAGGGATTCGTCCTGGCCCTCTCCCGCCGTTGGCCGGAGCCCGAAGCGGCGTACCGCAGCTGGCACCGCGAGCGCGCGGGGAACGACTTCGGGCTCGGCGCGGCGCAGTTCGTCCAGGTCGGTGAGCGCCTGTGGGTGGCCAATGTCGTCGGGCAGCGGGGGATGAAGACGGGCAGCAAGGGCGTCCCGGTGCGGTACGACGCCATCGGCGCGGGGCTGGGCAAGGTGGCGGCCAAGGCCCGGGAGCTGGGGGCGTCGGTTCATATGCCGCGGATCGGCTGCGGACTGGCGGGCGGAAAGTGGTCCCGGGTGGAGCCGCTGATCTCCGAGCGGCTCACCCGGCAGGGCATAGCGGTAACGGTCTACGACCACTGAGCCTCGCGTCCGCCGGGCCGCCGCGGCGGACTTGCGCCGGTCAGCCGCCGATCACGGGATAGTGATCGGACAGGTTGGTGTAGGTGTAGTCCTTGCCCCAGCTGGAGACCGTCCAGGGCGCCGACTCCTCCTTGACCACCGTGTTCTGCCAACCGGCGGGACGGGCGTGGCCGTTGCGGTAGAGGACGTAGTCCAGGTCCTCGCGAGGATCGTTCGGGTAGCGGTACTTCGCGATGGAGTTCTCCTGGGTGTCGAAGGAGTACGGGTGGCCGGTGCGGCTGTCGGCGGGGGCCACGTCGGCATTGCCGAGCAGGGCGTGGTACTCGTCGCTGCGGGAGTCGGTGTTCAGATCGCCGGCGAGCATGACCTCCTCGTCCGCCGGGATGTTCTTGGCGTCGAGGAAGGCATCGATCTCCTTGAGCTGCCGGGCGCGGTCGGCGGCCGCCTCGCCCGCCTTGCAGCCCGAGTCGGTGGACTGGGTGTGGGTGCCGACGACATGCACCTTGGTGCCGTTGACGTCCAGCACCGCATAGACGAAGCCCTTGTTGGAGTAGGAGTCCGAACCGCAGGCGTCCTTGTAGATGTACTGCTCCTTGCGCAGGATCGGCCATGTGCTCAGCAGCGTCACCCCGCCGTCCTCGGGGGTGACGGCGGAGTAGGCGCCGCCGGTGGCGTCCCAGCCGTCCTTGCTGCGGCCGACCACCGGGGTCTGGTGGGGATACTGCGCGGCGGCGCGGGACTTCAGGGCGTCGGAGGAGGAGTTGTCGAAGGCTTCCTCGAGAACGACGACGTCGTTGCCCTGGAAGAAGTCCGCGTCCGGGATCGCCTGCGCGCGGTGGTCCTGGCCCCAGTTGGGATAGAGGTTCTTGCTCATGAGGAAGGTGTTGTAGGTCAGCACCTTCAGACGGGGGGTGGTGGCGGCCGAGGCCGTGGAGGGCGCGGCGGTCAGAGCGACGGCGGCCAGGGCTGCGGCTATCGCGACGGCCCGGGACGTACGCAGCGCGGAGTGCGACACGGGAACTCCCTGTGGGGTAGGGGGCGTGGTCCGGCGACGCATATCCAATCAGCCGGGGTTACTTCTAGGTAACCGTTGGGAGGGAAGGAGATGGAGTGGAGGGGGACTTCTCTGATGCGCAGGGGCCGGCTGGCCGTTTCAGGAACTCCGGGGAGTGCTGCCCACCCGCCTGGTCCCGGAGCCCGTCGCAGGACGGGCGCGCCGCCCGAGTGTCGCCAACTCTCTCTGGAAACGGTCACTTTACCGAGCGGCGGCGGCCGGGCCGGGCCGGGCCTACAGGCCGTAGCTCTTGCCGATGATGTCGCGTTGGATTTCGCTGGTGCCGCCGTAGACGGTGGAGACCACGGCCGTGCGCAGATGGCGTTCCATGTCGTACTCCGTCGCATAGCCGTAGCCGCCCATCATCTGCATGCCCTCCAGGGCCGCGCGTTTGGCGGTCTCGGTGGCCTTGAGCTTCGCCATGGACGCCTCGCGGGGGAAGAGCCGGTCGGGTTCCGCGTCGCAGCGGGCGGCCACGTCCCAGACGAGCAGGTCGGCGCAGGCGATCTCGGTGGCCAGGTCGGCGAGGCGGTGGCGCAGGGCCTGGAACGAGCCGACGGGGCGGCCGAATTGCTCGCGTTCGCGGACGTAGCCGAGGGTGTCGTCGAAGATCCGGCGGGAGAGGCCGAGCATATGGGCGGCGAGGAAGAGGCGTTCGGAATTCAGCCCTGTCGTCAGCTGGGTCCAGGCATGGCCGGTGCGTCCCACGACGGCGTCGGCGGGCAGCCGGACATCGGTGAGGAAGACGTCGTTGACCTCGCGGCCGCCCATGGTGTCGATACCGCGGATCTCGACACCGGGGGTGTCGGCGGGGAGGTGAAACATCGTCAGCCCGGTGTGCTTGTCGCCGCCGGTGCCGGTTCTGGCCACGAGGAGGATGGAGGTGGCGAGATGGGCGTTGGAGATCCAGGTCTTGTGGCCGTTGATCAACCACCCGCCGTTCTCGGTGCGTTCGGCGCGGCAGCGCAGGGCGGCGACGTCCGAGCCGGCGCCCGGTTCGGACATGGCGATGGACAGCACCTGACCGGCGACGACTCCGCCGATCGCGGCCTTCCGTTGTGCCGGGCTGCCGAATTTCTCATACGCCTTCGCGGTGATCACCGAGGTGATGAATCCGCCGGCCGGGACCATCCCGTGCGCACACTCCTCCAGGAAGAGGCAGGCATCGGTCATCCCGCCGCCGGCGCCGCCGTACGTCTCGGGAAGGCACACCCCGAGCCAGCCCAGGTCCGCCAGCCGGGCGTAGAGCGAGGGGCTGTGCGGGCCGCCGGTCTCGGCGGTGAGGGCGTCGCGCCGGGCGCGGGTGCCGCATTCGCGGTGGGCGAAGGTGCGTAGCGCGGTGCGGAAGTCCCGCTGTTCCGGGGTGAGTCGACCGGCCATGGAATACCTCCTGGGCAGGGCGTAGTGACAAAGTTATTCCGTTAGTGTCTTTGTAACGAGCGGTCGGCGGACGAGGGCCGCGCGGGCCGCGAGAACGGGGTGGAAGGGGCGGGAGCGATGGGCGTACGGAGTACGGGGAGGACGGCGTCGGGTGCCGGGGTGGACGACCCGGACGCGGGGTCGTTGATGGCGCGGGCCATGGCCGGCGCGCCGACCGGGGATGCGCTGACCGACACGATTCTCGACGCGGCCCGGGAGCAGTTCATGACCTTCGGGCTGCGGCGTTCCACCGTGGACGATGTGGCCAAACGGGCCAAGGTGTCGCGGGTGACGGTGTACCGGCGGGTGGGCAACAAGGACGAGCTGGTGCAACAGGTGCTGCTGCGGGAGTACCGGCTGTTCGTGGCCGAGGTGGATGCGGCGGTTGCCGGGCTGCCGACGATGGAGGAGCGGATGGTCGAGGGGTTCGCCGCGATACTCCGGCTGATCCGGGGGCATCCGCTGATCGGGGGGCTGATGCGGGTGGAGCCGGAGACGATGCTGCCGTATCTGACGCTGGAGAGCGGCCCGTCGTTTCTGGCGATGCGGGGGTATTTGGCGGCGCATCTGCGCAGGGCGCAGCGGACGGAGGGTCGGGAGGAGGGGGACCCGACGGCCGTTGCGGAGCTGATGGTGCGGATTACGGTGTCCTTTCTGCTCAATCCGGTGAGCTGTTTTGCGCTGGAGGACGATGAGCAGGCGCGGGGGTTTGCGCGGAGGTATCTGGTGCCGTTGCTGGGGCGGTGAGCCCCTGGTGAGCCTCCTGGTGAGCCCACACCGAGTCCCGAACGGGCCCTGGGCCAGGGCCCGTTGGGGGACTGCCGCAGCCGGTTCACCAGCGCGCGTGCAGTCGCCTCCCCAGTTCGACGGCGCGTTCCGCCCGACGCCGTGGCGCCGTGAAGGACGTCAGGTCCACCGGAGGCCGGAAGCGGCGGACCGTGAGGGAGTGCGGGGCGGCGAAGCCGCGGAGACCCTCGGCGCCGTGGATGCGGCCGTGGCCGGAGTCGGCGGAGCCGCCGAAGGGGAGGGAGGGGACCGCGGCGAATCCGAGGACGGAGTTGACCGAGACCGCGCCGGAGGCGAGGCGTTCGGCGACGGCGAGACCGCGGCGGCGGTCGGCAGTGAAGACGGCCGCCCCGAGGGCGTAGGCACCGGCGTTGGCGCGAGCGACCGCCTCGTCGAGATCGGCGACGGCATTGACGACGACGAGCGGACCGAAGGTCTCCTCCCGCATGGCGGGGGAGTCCTCCGGGACGTCCACCAGGACGACGGGGTGGACGTACGGGGGCCGGAGGGATGCGGGCCCGCCGTACGCGGCATGGGCGCCGGCGGCGAGCGCCTCCTTCATATGGCGTTCCACAGTGGCGAGTTGGGTCGGAAGGATGAGCGGCCCGTAGGGGGAGTCGGGCTCCGGGCCGGGGCGCAGGGCGCGGACCCGGTGCACGATCCGGGCGCACAGTGCGGCGTGGACCGAGGCGACGGCGTAGACGCGTTCCACCCCGGCGCAGGTCTGGCCCGCGTTGGCCAGCGCGCCCCATACGATCGCCTCGGCCGCCTCGTCCAGGTCCGCGGAGGCGTCCACCAGGACGGCGTCCTTGCCGCCGCACTCCGCGAGCATCGGGGTGAGCCGTTCGGCGCAGACGGCGGCGACCTTGCGGGCGGTGCCCGGGGAGCCGGTGAAGGCGACCTTGTCCACGCCGGAGCGGGCCAGGGCCTCGCCGGTGGGGCCGTGCCCGGTCACGGTCTGCAACAGGGCCGGGTGGTCCGGCACCGCGTCGGCGAAGCTCCGTGCCAGCAACTCGCCTACACCCGACGTGAGTTCGGAGGGCTTGAAGACCACCGCATTGCCCGCCGCGAGGGCATACCCGATCGATCCCATGGGGGTGTAGAGGGGGTAGTTCCAGGGACCGATGACGCCGATCACCCCCAGCGGGCGGTAGCCGACCAGCGCCCGCTGGTGCACGGAGAGCGGACCGGCGGGGACCCGGCGGCGGCCCAGGACCCGGCGGGCGTTGCGTGCCGCCCAGTCCAGATGGACGAGGGTCAGCAGGACCTCGGCGCGGGCGTCGTGCCGCGGCTTGCCGGTCTCGGCGCGGATGAGCGAGGCGAGTTCGTCCATCCGGCGGGCCAGCGACCGCTTCCAGGCGAGCAGGCGCGCCCGGCGTCCGGCCCAGCCGCAGGCCGACCAGTCGTGGGCCGCCGCGCGCGCCCGGCCGACGGCGGCGCGCACGTCCTCGGGGCCGTGCACGGGATGCTCGCCGACCGGTGCGCCGGTGACGGGGGAGCGGACGGTGAACCGGTCCGTCATGACGCCTCCTCGCCGGGGAGCGGCCGCAACGGCCGGTGCTGGGCCCAGGCGGGCCCGAGGTCGTCGAGGGTGTAGCCGAAGGGGTACGAACGGGGCGGCGCGAGGCGGGGACGGGATGCGGGGCGGGCGGGGGTGAGTCGTACGAAGGCGGCGCGGGCCTGCAGCACCCGTACCGCCAACGTCCGCATCCAGCGGGGCTGTTGGGGGAATCCCAGGGCCTTCAGCAAGGGCTCGTCGAGGAGGGCCGGTACGAAGCGGGCGACGGCGGGACGGAGCGCCGCCGGGTACCAGGCGGACAGGATGCGGAAGGTGGCGTTGGCGACGCGGTGGTTGGCCGGGTCGTAGGCGAACGCCGACGCCTCGTAGTCGTCGAGCAGCTTCTCGTATTCGGCCATGGTGCGCGGGGCGCCCTCGATGCCCATCAGCTCGGCCATCTTGTGGCCGACCAGCGCGAGGGCCTGGCATTCGTTGGCGCACAGCGGCCGCCAGCCGAAGCGGTCGATCCAGCGTTTGGGGCCGACGACCGTCGTGGCCAGGACGAAGCGGTAGTCCTCGTTGCGGATCGGGTACCTGCCGTGGATGCGGTTCAGATGGCGGGCGGCGGCGCGGCCGCGCTCGGAGTCGAAGCCCTCGGCGGCCATCTCGTAGCCGAAGAGGACGGTGTCGTCGTAGCGCTTCTGTCCGGCGCGCTCGAACTCCTGGGTGCGGTCGAGGAGTTGGGAGATCCGGGGAACGCCGTAGTCGCGCAGGAAGGCGAGGGAAATGCCCTGGGCGTAGTCCCAGGGGAACTCGTACTGGGTGATCCAGCGGAAGATCTGTTCGTAGTCGCGCTCGGGGTCCATCCGGCGGATCTCGCGCAGCCGACTGTAGCGGCCCATGGGCACATACCTCCTGAGGGCGGGGGCCGGGGGTTATCGCTGGGGGTGGCTGCCGAGGCGCGTATAGCGCACATCGGCGGTGTCGACGAGCACCTGGCCCGCGGTGACCGGTTCCATGGTCAGGCGGGGGAGTCGGACGGCGACGGGGAGGTTGGCCGGGATGATGTCCGCGCCGATGCAGATCTGCGGCGTGTTGACCTTGAGGCCGGGGATTTCGATGGAGCCCTTGAGGTAGGTGGCGTAGACGTCGACGTCGCGGATGTCGAGCTGGACGTCGAGGGTGTGGGTCGCCCCGCTCGGGCCCTTGACCTCGAGGTGGTAGTCGTCGGCGACGATCCGCGCCGCGTGCACCCACAGGACCTTGATCCGGCCGCCGCCCACCGTGGGCAGATAGGTCGCACCGTGGATGATCGCGTCGGTGGCCGTCAGGCGGGTGGCGTTGACGGTGGGGTAGAAGGGGCTGACGGGGTAGGTGGCGCGGCCGGGGCCCGGCTGGTCGCCGAGGACCAGCGGGGGTGTGAGTGCGGTGAGGTCGCCGGGGTCGCCGATCTTCCCGGGCTCGGCCGTCCTGGTGGGACGCGCGGGACGCCCGGGACGCCCCCCTTCGGACGGCGGAGGCCCCGTGGGGTCGGGGTTGTCGGCGCCGCCGGTGTCCACGCCGGAGAGGCAGGGGAGGGAGACGCGGGCGGCGGCGCCGCGGGGACCGCCGCCGCCCGGCCGGGCCGCGGCCGGGGGCGCGGTGGTGACCAGGCCCGCGATCAGCAGCGGGGGCAGCGTCAGGGCGAGGGCGGAAGTGCCGGGCAGTCGCCGGACACCGTGGCCCTCAGGCGCTTTTGGGCGGGCGGCCACCCCCTGCGGCGGCTCGTCGGGCGGACAGGGCGGAGAGGGCGTACGCGGCGGGTGGGGCGGACGGGGCGGATGGGGCAGCCATCCGAAGGCCATGGACGAGCCCAGCAGCCCCAGTCCGCAGCCGATCCCGAAGCCGCCGAGGTTGGTGGTGGCCAGCGAGACCAGCGAGGCGATGGCGGTGACAACCGATACGAACATCCGCTGCGCGGGGGCGAAGAGGAAGAACAGGCCGCCGGCGATCAGGACCAGGCCGACCCCGATCGCGGACATCGCACCGATCCCCACCTTGAGCATCAGCGGCAGCGGCGCCAGCGGCAGCACGATCATCTCGGCGCCGCCGGCCATCGCCCAGATCCCCGCCCAGAAAGGCCGCCGCCGGCGCCAGGACCGCAGCGGCCGGCGCAGCCCGGGGGCGGGCAGAATGCGGTCGAGCCAGTCGCCGAACTCCTTGGCCAGTTCGGCGAGAAAGCCGAGTACGAAGGTGATCACGGGTCGGCTCCCCTCCGGCTAGTAGCACTCTTTGCCGCTGTGGCTCAGCTCGATCTCGACCTTGTCGAGGGTGAGCGAGCCGCCGTTGGAGGCCCAGGCCGTGCTGTGGACATCGCGGGCGACCGCGGTGTCCGCCTGGACGCCGAAGAGCCCCTGCGGGCCGCTGACTCCCGGCGCGGCGGTGAGCGTGGAGGCGTCCCGGCCCGCCTGTACGCCCGTCACCCGGCCCCCGCTGCTGGTCAGCGCGTCGGCGTCGACGACGAGGTTCTCGCCCTTGACGGCCCGCTCGCCGCCCGACCGGACGATCAGCGACACCTCGCCGACCAGCGGCAGCCGCTGCTTCATCGACAGGCACACCCCTTGTGCCGTACCGGAGGCGATACCTGCCAGCAGGACGGCGTGCCCCTTGCCGTCCTTGCCGCCGAGCGAGGAGGGAAAGCTGGAGATCCCCCGGCCGGTGATCCGGTCCGCGGAGACCTTGAAGTTCTTGCCGGAGACGGCGAAGGACGCGGCCATCGCCCCCTGGGCCAGCGCGATCACCACCGCTCCCACGCAGGCGACGCCCGGCACCAGCATCACGGCGGCGCGCTTCCAGTGGGTGCGTCCCTCAGGGCTCAACTCACGTGCTTTCGCAGCCATTTCGGGATCCATTTCCGGGTCCTCCCGACGGGGTGAGTCAATGTTACAAAGACTATTGACTTGTTTCACGAGCCGCGTCAACACTGCTGACACGGATTCATTAACGGGCCCACGCAGCACCGCAGGAGGCCGGATGAGCACAGCGAACGCAGCCGACACCCCCACCGAGCCGGCCCCCGAACCGGCGTATGCGCAGCTCCGAGCGCCCCGGCGCGGCGGTATCGCCTGGCGCCATTTCGGCGACACCCGCGCCTTTCTGACGTCACCTCAGCTTTTGCTGCTCCAGGTCGCGCACCCCGTGGTCGGCGCCGGCGTCGAGGACCACTCCGACTTCCGCGCCCGCCCCTGGCAGCGGCTGCTGGGGACGGTCGGCTCCCTGAGCACCGTCATCTACGGAGGCCAGGCCGCCGCCACCGCCGAGGCCCGGCGGCTGCGCGAGGTCCACCGCGGGATGAAGGGCGTCGACGACCGGGGTCGCCGCTATCACGCGCTGCACCCCGAGGCGTACCACTGGGTCCACGCCACCCTCGTCCGCGGCCCCATAGAGGCGCTGAAGCTGTTCGGCAAGGGGCTGACGGAACGGCAAACAGCCGAGTACTACCGGGAGATGAGGGAGGTGGGACGCGTATGGGGGCTGAAGGAGCGGCATCTTCCGCCCGACTGGCCTGCGTTCTGCGCCTACTACGACGACATGGTCGAAAACCGTCTGGAGATGAACCGGTCCGTGCGGGACGTCCTCGACGAGCTGGCGCGCCCGCAGAAACCGCCGGTGTGGTGGGTGCCCGCCCCGCTGTGGCGGCCGTTCGCTGCGATAGCCGCGCGCTGTGCGCTGCTGGTCACCGTCGGCACACTGCCGCCCGTCCTGCGCGAGCGCCTCGGTCTGGTCTGGACGCGGCAGCAGGAGCGGCGGCTGCGGCGGTTCGCCCGGGTGGTGCGCTTCCTGATGGCGCCGGTGCCGCCGCCGCTGCGGATCGCCCCGGCCCTGTTCCTGGCGTACTGGCACACCCACCGGCCGGGCACCGATCCCCGTACCCGTCGGCCTCTGGGGGCATCGTATGATGACTAACGCGATGAAAACGGAACGTTCCGGTCGGGCCGAACGGGCGGCGCGGAAGGATCCGATACCCCCGCCGCCCGGCGGCGTCCTCTGGTCGCTGGTCGGCGACATCCGCATGGTGCTGACCCTGCCCGCCGCCCTGACCATGCAGGTCGCGCACCCCGCGGTGGGTGCGGGGGTGGACGACCACTCGGTGTTCCGTACGGACCCCTGGGGGCGCGGCGAGCGGTCGCTGGCCTCGTTGCAGCTGTGGGTGTACGGCGGCGAGGAGGCCGTCGAGGAGGGCCGCCGGCTGCGGCGGCTGCACCGGACGATCCAGGGCACCGACGCCCACGGCCGCGCCTACCACGCGCTCAGCCCCGCCTTCTACTCCTGGGTGCACGCCACCGGCTACCCGGTCTTCCGGTATGGGCAGCGCTACCTCGGCCGCACCTTCACCGAGGCCCAGGAGCGGCAGCTGTACGCGGAATGGCTCCAGGTCGGCCGGATCCTGGGCATCCACGACCGCGATATGCCGCAGACCATCGAGGAGTTCTGGCCGTACTACCGCACCGTCCTCGACGAGGAGCTGGAACACAACGGCGTGGTACGGGAGTTGCTCTTCCCCGAGCGTCCGCTGCCGGCGCCCGACCGCGGGCCGCGCCCGCTTCTGCTGCTGCTCCGGCCGACCTGGCCCTGGCTCGCTCCGTGCTTCGCCCGGCTGCGCCGTTTCCTCACCGTCGGCCTGATGCCGCCGGAGGCCCGCCAGGCCCTCGGACTGGAGTGGACCGATGCACAGGAGCGCACCCTGCGGCGCTTCGGGCGGGTGGTGCGCGTGGTGGTGCCGCTACTGCCGGAGCGGCTGCGCTATATGCCGATCGCACGCCGGGCCCGCCGGGCGGCGCGGCGCGCGAGGCAGCGCGACGGCATGTGACGCAGCTCACCGGGAAACGGTGACAGGGCGTTGTCGCGGACGGCTGCGAGGGTCGGCGGCATGACGATCACCGACGGTACGAAGACCACCGATGGCATGACGCTCACCGACGAGGACTGCCTCGCCGAGACCCTGGCGTTCAACAAGGAATTCGAGGCCACCGCCGCGGGCCGCCCGGCGCGCGAACGGACGCCGGACGCAACCGCGTTGGCCGCGCTTCGGCGCAACCGGCTCGGTGGCGACGCGCCACCGGTGCGACTGCCGCAGGGCCAGGACCGCGTCGTGGCCGGCGGGGTGCGGGTCCGGGCGTTCGTGCCCGAACGCGTCGACGGCGTGTATCTGCACCTCCACGGAGGGGGCTGGGTATTCGGCTCCGCGGGCGGGCAGGACGAAAGACTGTGGCGGCTCGCCGAGCAGGCACGGCTGGCCGTGGTCAGCGTGGAGTACCGCCTGGCGCCGGAGCATCCGTACCCCGCGGGGCCCGATGACTGCGAGGCGGCCGCCCGGTGGCTGGTGGACCATGCCGCGGCCGAGTTCGGGACCCAACGGCTGTTGATCGGGGGTGAATCGGCCGGTGCCCACCTGAGCGTCGTCACCCTGCTGCGCCTTCGCGACCGGCACGGCATCACCGGCGCCTTCCGGGCGGCCCACCTGCTGTTCGGCCCCTACGACCTGTCGATGACACCGAGCCAGCGAGCGTTCGGATCGAGGCGACTGCTGAGCAACACCGCCACGCTGCGGCGGACCTACGAGCTGTTCACCCCCGGCATGGGGGCGGAACAACGCCGCGATCCCGAGGTCTCACCGCTGTTCGCCGACCTTGTCGGTCTGCCGCCCGCCCGGATCGTCGTCGGCACCGAGGATCCGCTGCTGGACGACTCGCTGTTCCTGGCCCAGAGGTGGCAGGCGGCGGGCGCGCCCGTGCACCTCGGTGTCGTCGCCGGCGCCATGCACGGCTTCACCCTCTTCCCGCTGACCGTCACCGAGCGGGAACTGCGGCGCCAGCGGGACTTCCTGTCCACCGCGGGGCGGTAGCGTCGCCGGCATGAACCGCACTGCCCGGCTCTATGCGCTGGTGGAGGAGTTGCGCGCGGCGGCGCCGCGGCCGCTGACGGTCGCGGCGCTCGCCGCGCGATTCGAGATGAGTACGCGCACGGTGCAGCGCGACCTCCAGGCGCTGATGGCGGCCGGTCTCCCGGTGCGCACCGCCCCCGGGCGAGGTGGGGGATGGTCGATCGACCGGGAAATGACCCTGCCCCCGATCCACTTCACCGCCGAGGAGGCCTCCGCACTGGCCGTCGCCCTCGCCGCTACCGACACCCGCGCCCCGTACGCCGGTGCGGCCCGTACGGCGGCCCAGAAGATCCTGGCCTCGATCACGGGGCCCGCCTCGGCGGCGGCCCAGGAACTCGCCGCACGGATCGTGACGCTGCCCTCGCCGTCCGACTCCACGGTCCGCGCCGCGGTGGAACAGGGCCTCACCTCCCACACGGTGCTGCGGCTGACCTACATCGACGCAGCGGGACGCGAAAGCGACCGCGTGGTGGAACCGGCCGGACTGCTCACCGCCGGCGGCCGGTGGTACCTCATCGGCTGGTGCCGCACGCGAGGGGCCGGCCGGGGCTTCCGGCTGGATCGCATCACGGCAGCGGTTCCCACCGCGGAGCGGGCACGGCCCCACGACCTGACCGCACTCCTGCGCGGCTCGGCCGCAGCCGACGCGGTGCGGCCCACCACGCTGGCTCCCCTCACACCCCTGGCCTGAGAGAGGGAGCCGGGGGACGACACCCCGGCTCCCTCTCTCACACAGGGCTCATCGCCCGGTCCTTTCAGTGCCCGTGCGCCTCGTGCACCTCATTGGTCGCCGCGATCGACTTCCACGACTTCGGCTGCGCCACCGGCGCCTTCCGCGCCGCCGCCGCGATGCCCGTGGCCGCCCCGGCGGCCGGCTTGGCGGGCTGGAACAGCCAGGTGTCGAAGAAGTCGGCGAGCTTCTTCCCCGACTTCTTCTCCGCGAACTTCACGAAGTCGGCCACCGAACCGTTGCCGTACCTGTTCTCCGTCGGCCACGCCTTGAGGATCTCGAAGAAGACCTTGTCGCCGACCTTGTTGCGGAACGCCTGGATGGCCAGCGCGCCCCGGTCGTAGACCGCGATGTCGAACTGGTTCTTGGCACCGGGGTCGCCCGGCTTGACCTTCCAGAACGCGTCGTCGGCCGGGTGCTGCGCATAGACGTAGTCCGCGAGCTGTTGCGCGGTGCCCTCGCCCTCCTTCTCCGACCACAGCCACTGGGCGTAGCGGGCGAAGCCCTCGTGGACCCAGATGTCCTTCCAGTCCTTGAGGGACACGCTGTCGCCGTACCACTGGTGCGCCAGCTCATGGACGACCACGGACACATTGGCGCCGTTGTCGAACACCTTCTTGCCGTAGAACGGCCGGGTCTGGGTCTCCAGCGCGTACCCGGCCGGCACGTTCGGCACATACCCGCCCAGCGCATTGAAGGGGTAGCGGCCGAAGAGGCCCTCCTCCCACTGCACGATCTCGGCCGTACGCGCGATGCTGGCCTTGGCCGCGCCCTCGTTGGCGCCCAGGTCCTTGCTGACGGCGTTGATCACCGGCAGGCCGTTCGCGGTGGTGTCCTTGGTGATGTCGAACTTGCCGACCGCCAGCGTGGTCAGATACGTCGACTGGGGCTTGTCCGAGCGCCAGTTGTAGCGGGTCCAGCCCAGCTTGGAGGTCTCGGACAGCAGCACGCCGTTGCTGAGCGCCTGGGTGCCGTCCGGAACCGCCACCGAGATGTCGTAGGTCGCCTTGTCGGTGGGGTGGTCGTTGCTCGGGTACCACCACACGGCGGCGTCCGGCTCCTGCGCCACCACACCGCCGTCGGGCGTACGGGCCCAGCCGCTGTAGCCGTCGATCTTCACCTGCGAGGGCGTGCCCGCATAGCGCACCACGACGCTGATCTGCCGGCCCTTCTCCAGCGGGGTGGCCGGGGTGACCTCCAGCTCGTGCTTGCCGGAGGTCGCAAAGCGGGCCTTGACGCCGTCGACGCGGATCTCGCTGACCTTGAGGCCGAAGTCCAGGTTGAAGCGGGAGAGGTCCTGCGTGGTCGTGGCGAGCAGCGTCGCCGTGCCCTCCAACAGGTCCGTCTCCGGCTGGTACTTGAGCCGGAGGTCGTAGTGGGAGACGTGGTACCCGCCGTTGCCGCTGTCGGGGTAGTAGCTGTCGCCCACCCCCGGAGCCCCGGGCCGGAAGCTTGCCGCCGATGCCGGGATCGCCAGCAAGAGGCTGAGCACCGCGGCACCCGGGACGATGAGTCTGTGACGCACGAGTCCTCCAAATAGGTGGGGAGAGGGATCTCTTGGGCCCTGTGGATCGGACCCTATGTACTCATCGTGGTCATCGTCATGTCCATGGCCGCATCCGACACATGACCGACATCTCGCCGACACGCATCCCGTAACGCCCCCTTCTGTACGGGAGTTGAGCAGCCGCGCTACGGTCCGCGCGTGACCATTCGTGCGTGGATACCCCACATCCCCTGGAAGGCGCTCGCCGTCGCGGCCACCGTCGCCCTGTTGTCGGCGCTCCTCGTGTCCAACGGCGCCGGCGCGGCCCCCGCGGCCGCGTCCTCAGTCTCCTCCGCCCCCGGTGAGAGCAGACCCGTGTACTCCTACGACCACGCGATCCGCGAATCGGTGTGGGTGGACACCCGGCTGGACGGCGACGCGGACGGCCGGAGCGACCGGGTCGCCGTCGATATCGTGCGGCCCCGCGAGCCCGCCCAGCAGGGCCACCGCATCCCGGTGATCATGGATGCCAGCCCGTACTACTCCTGCTGCGGACGCGGCAACGAGAGCCAGAAGAAGACCTACGACGACAAGGGCCGCCCGGTCCAGTTCCCCCTTTTCTACGACAACTACTTCGTTCCCCGCGGCTATGCCACGGTCCTGGTCGATCTGGCCGGAACCAATCGCTCCGACGGCTGCATCGACATCGGCGGCCGCTCCGACATCCAGTCGGCCAGGGCCGTGGTCGACTGGCTGAACGGCCGCGGGCGCGCCTACACCGCCCGTAAGGGAGGCAGACCCGTCACCGCGGGCTGGTCCAACGGCCGCACCGGCATGATCGGCAAGAGCTGGGACGCCACCATCGCCAACGGCGTCGCGGCCACCGGGGTCGCGGGCCTCAAGACCATCGTCCCGATAGCCGGCATCTCCTCCTGGTACGACTACTACTTCGCCAAGGGCGCCCCGCTCTACGACTCGGGCCCCGACGCGCTGGCGAAGGACGTGGAGAGCCCCGCGGCGCAGAAACGTTGTGGCGCCGTCCAGAAGAAACTGGTCGACGGCGCGCCCCGCACCGGGGACTGGACCGGCCTGTGGACCGAACGGGACTACGTCCGCCATGCCGCCAACGTGCACGCCAGCGTCTTCATGGTGCATGGGATGCAGGACCTCAACGTCCGTACCCGCCACGCCGGACGGTGGTGGGACGCGCTCGCCCGGCATGGCGTCGAGCGCAAGATCTGGCTGTCCCAGACCGGGCACGTCGACCCCTTCGACTACCGGCGCGGCACCTGGGTCGCGACCCTGCACCGCTGGTTCGACCACTATCTGATGGGCTACGACAACGGCATCGACCGCGAGCCGATGGCCGACATCGAGCGGGCGCCCGACACCTGGTCCACCGACGCACAGTGGCCCGCGGCCGGTACGCAGGCCACCACCCTGCGGCCCCGTAACGCCACCGCCCCGGGCGCCGGCATCCTGGGCACCGAACCCGCCCCGGCGGGTACCAGCGCGGCCTTCACCGACGACCCCCAGCACAGCGAGGCCGACTGGGCGGCGGGGATGGACAAGGCGACCCCGGACAAGGCCGGATTCACCACCGCACCGCTGAAGGCGCCCCTGCGGCTGTCCGGCTCCGGCAAGGTGACGATCACCGCCACCCCCAGCACCTCGACCGCGCATCTGTCCGCCGTTCTCGTCGACCTCGGCCCCGCCACCATCCGCAATTACGGGGGCAAGGGCGAGGGCATCACCACCCTCACCCGGCGCACCTGCTGGGGCGCCGGCACCGCCGGCGACACCGGCTGCTTCAAGGAGACCGCCGCCGACACCCAGAAGGTCGCCCACACCGTCTTCAGCCGCGGCTGGGCCGACCTCGGCAACTACGCCGACCCGCGCAAGGGCCGCCCGCTCACCCCGGGCAAGGCGTACACCATCACGCTGGACCTGGCCGCGAGCGACCACATCGTGCCCGCCGGCCACCGTCTCGCGCTGATCGTGGGCGGTACCGACGCGGGCCTGATCGACCCGCCGTCGTCCCGGCCCCGACTGACCCTCGATCTGGCGCACACCGTCGCCCGACTGCCGCTGGTCGGCGGCGCCCCGGCGTTCGACCGGGCCACGGCGGGCGCCGCGCGGCAGGCGGCCGGCGGGCCGCTGGACGGCATCGTCCCGCCGCGGGTCATCAGCCGCATACCGTCCGCGGGTTGACCCGGCCGGGGGCCGCCCCGCACCCCGGGGCGGCCCCCTTCCCGTCTCTCCTCGACTCCAGGAGGCCCTCGTGAGACCCCTCGTGAGACCCCGCTCCGGCAGCCTCACCCGCGCTGCCCTCGCCGTCGGCCTGCTGGCCACGCTCGCCGCGGCGCTGCCCGCCGCCCCGGCCGGCGCGGCCGGAACCCGGCTGCCCCGTACGGGCTTCGAGATCAGCCACGGTGCCCGCTGGACCGGCCAGTCGGAGGAGCAGTCCTTCCTCGCCGCGGTCGACCGCGCCACACCCCGGGTGCGCATCGACCGCATCGGCACCACCCGGCAGGGCCGCCCGCTCCGGCTCGTACGGATCGGCGCCCCGGCTCCCGAGAGCCCCCAGGACGTACGGCGCGGCAACTCCGTGCTGCTCATCTGCTCCCAGCACGGCGACGAACCCTCCGGCCGCGAGGCATGCCTGAGCACCGTGCGCGATCTGGCCTACGCCCAGGACCCGGCCACCCTGCGCTTCCTCGCCCGCACCAGCGTGCTCGTCCTGCCGACCGCCAACCCCGACGGCCGGGCGGCCGACACCCGCGGCAACTCCGAGGGCACCGACATCAACCGCGACCACCTCGCGCTCACCACTCCCGAGGCCCGCGCGATGGCCGCCGTGATCCGCGACTACCGCCCCGACACCATCTACGACCTGCACGAATACACCCCCACCGCGCCGTACTACGTCAAGGACGTGCTGTCGCTGTGGCCGCGCAACCTCAACACGGCACCCGCGGTGCACCGCGAGGCCACCGTCCTCTCCCGCGACTTCGTCGCACCGGCCGTCCGCGCGGCGGGTCTGAGCACCGGCGTCTACGGCATCTGGACCGACCCGGAGACCGGCGCACCGGTCAAACAGGTCGCGGGCGACGGCCAGGAACGGATTCTGCGCAACACGGCGGGCGTGAAGGGCTCGGTGGGACTGCTCGTCGAGACCCGCGTCGATCCCCTGACGGCCGCCGAGAAGGCGGACCCCGCGCGGGGCAACCGGCGTCGCGTCGCCTCCCAACTGGCCGCGCTGCACGGCGCGTTCACCTTCCTGGACCGGCACCGCGCACGGATCGAAGCGGCCACCACGGCCGCCCGGACCGCCGGATACGCCGACCGCGGCCCCGTCTACCTCGGCGGCGCGGACAACGAACCCGCCACGGACCAGGACGTGTTGTCCGACCCGCCGTGCGGATACCGCCTGGATGCCGGGCAGCTGGCCGCCGTGGAGCGGCAACTGTCGTTGCACGGCGTCGGGTGGCGGCGCGAGCGCGACGGGGGAGCGGTCGTTCCGCTGCGGCAGTCGCGGCGCGCTCTCGTCCCGCTGCTGCTGGACCGGCGGGCCCACTACCACCTCACGGCGGCGACACCGGTCGGGCGGAACGTCTGCGCAGGTGGGCACGCCATCCGGATGTGATCGCGGCGTAACCCGGCGGCCGTCATCCGGACAAAACCGGACCTTAGGCTGGGGGCAGCACCGTCGTCCGTCGAAGGAAGCACATGCCCCGCGCTGCGCGCGCCCTGCCCGCCTGGCTCGCCCATCCGCTCCGCTGGCAGCGGCTGCCCGTCCCCTGGGCCGCCGTCGCCCGCGGCGCCCTGTGTGCCGGGCCGCTGCTCGGCGCGGGCCTCGCCACCGGCCATACGGCGGCCGGCGTACTGGCCGGGCTCGGCTCGATGCTGGCCGGGGTCAACGACCGCCCCGGCACCCGGCGCACCGGCATTGTCCACATCGGACTGCCCGCCCTGGCCTCGGCGCTCGGCATGCTGATGGGCGCCGCCCTGCACGCGGCCGACGCGGGCTGGTGGATCGTTGCGGCGCTGTTCGCGGTCGGCTTCGTCTCCGGCGCGGGCAGCGTCGCCGGACCCGTACGCTCCACCGCCGGCATGCAGATGCTGGCCACCACCATCCTCGGTGCCGGTATGCCGCTGCCCGGCACCCCCTGGGGAAAGGCCCTCTACGTCCTGGCGGGCTGCCTGTGGCTGCTTCTGCTGCGGCTGGTCCTGCGGCCGCCGCGCCCCACGGGCGGTGCGCTCGACGGCGAGCGCGCGGCCGTCGCCACCGTCTTCGACGCGCTCGCCGACGCCCTGGCCGCGGCGGGCGCCTCCGGCGCCGAGTCGGCCCGGCGCCGGCTGACCGCCGCCCTGGACCGCGCCGACGAGGCCCTCCGGCTGCGCCGCCTGACCAGCAGGCTGCTGCGGCGGCCGGCCCGCACGGAAGAACTCCTGCTCGCCGAGCGGTTCACCGCGGCGACGGCGCTGTGCGAGGCCAGCGTGGCGCTGCTGTGGGAGGCACGGCCGCTGCCCGCCGCGGTCGTGGAGAGCCCGCGGCGGTTCGCCGACGCCCTGCGCACCGGGCGGTCACCGGGGCGGCTGTCCGCGCCGGAGACCAGTTCGGCCGCGCGCCGGGCCTTCGACCGCGCCCTGCTGGACGCGGCGGTGGCCTTCGCCCGGACGGCGCCCACGACGCGGCCCGGACGGCCGGGCCCCGCCGCCCCCGAGCCCCTCCGGCCGTCCCTCGCCCGCCGCGCGGCCGACGCCGTCGTCCGCCGCACCCGCCCCGGGCGCAGCCTCGTGGAGCCCGCCGGACGCGACTACGGCCTGCGGGTCGCCCTGTGCATCGCCGCCAGCGCCGCCGTGGCCCTGTTGCTGCGCGCGGACCACTGGTACTGGCTCCCGGTGACCGCCACCTTCCTCGTCAAGCCCGACCTGGGCCCGCTCTTCTCCCGTACGGTCAACCGCTTCACCGGCACCGTCGCGGGCGTCCTCGTCTTCGCCGCGGCGGGGCAGCTGCTGACGTGGACGGGCGCCGGGGTGTGGTGGCCCGCCGTGGTCGCCGGTGCGGGCGGTGCGCTGCTGCCGTTCGCCACCCGCCACTTCGCGCTCCAGACCGTGGCGATCACCCTCATGGTGCTGTCGTTCGTGACCGTCGGCGGCGCCTCCGAGGCCGCCGCCGAGCGCATCGTCGACACCTCCCTCGCCTGCGGCATCGTCCTCGTCGTCGGCCATCTGCCGCATCTGGCCGACCCCCGCCGCCGGGTCGGCCAGCGCGTCGCCGCGGCACTGCGCGCCACCGAGGACTTTCTGCGGCACGTCCTGGAATCCGCACCCGGAGCCGACCCCACCGCACGCCTGACGCTGCGCCGCGCCGCCTACCGCGCGCTCGCCCAGGCCCGTACGACGGCCGAGACCGCCGCCGCCGAACTCCGCCCCGCCCGCGACCGCACCCCCGACTGGCTGACCGCCGTCACCGCCGCCGAACGCATCGTCGACGCCGCCACGGCCTGCGCCGTACGCCTCGACCACGGCGCCCGCCGCCCCGCTCCCGACGAGGCCGAGCGGCTGTGCCAGGCCCTCGCCACCATGGCCGATGCCTTCGAGGCCCCCCGGCACCGCGCCACCGGCACCCCCGCCCCCTCCGTCGACCTGCGGGCCGACCCGGGCTGCGCGACGCTGACGGACGTCGCGGCCGAACTGGAGCGTCTGCGGGGGTATGCGGGGGCGGGGTAGCCGGAATGTGCGGCCTCGGCGGCACCGGCCGTCCGCGGCCTCAGGGCCGGGGTATCCGCGCGAACGTATCGATCCAGAACCGCTGCGCCTCGTCGGACGCCCCGACCAGATAGGTGGACCGCAGCTTCGGCGGCAGCAGTGGCAACAGCCGGGCCACCGCATCCTGATGCTTGCGGAGCTGTGACAACTCGGCGTTGGCCAGGATCTGGTGCACCAGATCGCTGTCGTTGGACCCCTCGCTCGACTCGGCCGCCGCCGTGCGCAGCCGTTGCTCCCAGGCGTCGATGTCTTCGGCCAGCTCCCGCAGCCCGGTGACCGGACGTTCGCTGAGCCGGTCGATCAGGGCCGTCAGCGGCACCGGCGCATACTCGCCCTCACCCAGATACACCAGGCCCATCTCCAGCGGCAGTCCCCGCTGATGGAGCCTGATCAGCCGCTCCAGGGTGCGCTTGGTGATCCAGGCGCGGCCCTCCTCGTCGATATCGTGCTTCCACCACTCCAGGACCGTCTCCGCGACCGCGCCGTACTTCGCGATCAGCCACTCATTGGCCGGGATGTCGCCGGGCTCGACGGTCAGCGAGGCGGTGAAGCGGGTCGCCTGGGCGATGTTGTTCCGCGCGACGAGCAGCTTGCGGCCCAGGTGGTAGGGCGGATTCTGGACGGCGATCTGCGCCCGCAGATTCTCGATCCGCCGGCCCGCCAGCGACCACTCCTGAGTGATCTCCATCAGCTTGGCGAACGTCGCCTTGTCCTTGGGGCGGTTGTACTCGTCCCAGACGATGACCTTCGGCTCGGGCCCCAGAAAGGACCCGGCCAGCAGGTTGTCCAGAGAACCGTCGGCCGTCGGGATCGGTGCGCACAGATCCTCGACATTGGTCACCGGCATCGAGAAGTACAGCGGCTCGCGGCCGCCCAACCCCTCCCGGACCGTCTCGCGCACCAGCTCCGTCTTGCCGCAGCCGGGCGGCCCCTGCAACAGCACCGACCAGCGGTTGCGCAGCGCCGCGCGGACGACCGAACGGACCGGATCGGGGATCGTCGCGGGATTGGCGGCCCCGACCGCCGCGGCGATCCGGTCCAGGATCTCGGCCGTACGGTCCTTGCCGGGCGTGCCGTCGGCGCGCTGCTCGCGCAGCCGCAGCCGCTCGCCGTTGACCAGCGGCAGCCCCCAGCGCAGCGGGAAGCCCTCCTGGGCATTGGCCAGGATGTGGTCGAGGGTGCGCGGTGAGAGCACCTCACGCAGCCCCGGGCTCAGGGCCGCCCAGGTGGTGAACACCTCGCGCAGATTCCACCCGGGGTACTTCGCGGCCAGCTCGTAGCGCCAGGCCGTGTCGTTGGCGGTGATCCGGAGCGTCACCATCCGGTCCAGTACGGCCAGATCGCTGCGGCGGGCCGCCGTCTCCGCCAGCGACTCGTTGTCCGTCAGGAAGACACCGATGCAGCCCAGCGCCCGCAGATCGAACTCGCCCAGCGTCCAGTTGCAGGCGATCTGCATCAGCTGCGACTGGATCGTCGCACCGGCCTGGAGCGAATCGTCGATCAGCAGCACAAACGGCTTACCGGGCCGCAGCTGGCTCATCACCAGCTGGCGCAGCACCAGTTCACCCGTCCGGGCGTCGCGCACCGGGGCGTTGGCGAGCAGATCGTCGGGCGTGAGATTGGCGGCCGGGACGAAGACCAGCTCGGCATCCGGGTACGCCTCGGGCAGGTGGCTGAAGAAGGTCGCCGTCTTGCCGATGCCGTGCTCGCCGAAGATCTGGCCGGTCTGCCCCATGTCGATCATCGCGTCGATGAACGACTCCAGCCGGGAGACGCCCGTCCAGCCCACGGGCCGTTCCGGATAGGTGGCACTGGCCCGCCAGCTCAACTCCTCGGCCGCGTCCCCCTTCTGTGCCCCTTTCTGCGCCCTCTTCTTCGCTGCCGTCTTCACTGTCGTCTCCGCTGCCTTCTTCGGTGCCTTGGCCGCGGCCCGCTTCGGCGTCGCGGTGGGCGTGGTCGTGCTCATCGGTCTCCTGTCGTCACCCGGTGGCAGGCCATCTGCGGGGTGTGGTGGTCGGGCCAGTCGTCGCCGCCCTCGGTGATCAGCCAGATCCATTTGTCCGGCTCGGCGGGGGTGATATGCGGTGCATAGCCGTCGGTGAGCATGACCACGGCATCCGCTGTCTCCTCGAAGGGCACACCGCCGACCGCCGTACGGCCCTCGACGTAATCGGCCACCGCCTGAAAGCTGGTGCCCCCGCCGCCGTACACCCGCTCGCCGGGCCGGAACGGCATCACCACGCCGTCGAACGACAGCCAGTGCGCGGACACCCCGTCGATCTCGCCGACCAGCTTCGTCAGCCACTCCACCACCCAGTCGGGCATCGAACCGGAGGTGTCATAGGCGATGACCAGCACCTTCTCGCGCTCCGCACCGCGGCGCGAGAGCATCGGGTCATGGCCCAGCGCCGCCAGCAGGGCGCCGCGCTTCTTCGGATAGACCAGTCGCTCGCCCTCCCGCAGCTTCGTGGCGAGGACATCGACGAGCCAGCGCTGCCACCAGTCGACCTTCCCGGTCCGGGCGGTCTCCCCGCGCAGCGTCCCGGCACCCAGCCGCCCCCATACCTTGCTCGCATGCTCCGATGTGCCGTCCGTACGGTCCATCAGATCGAGCAACTCCTGCTCCGCGCCCGGGTGTCCGCGGCGCGCGGCCAGCAGGGTGTTGAGCAGCGCGGAGGAGACGGTCTCGTCGATGGTCTCCTGGTCGGCGCCCGCCCCGGGGTCGGCCAGATGCGCACACACCGCCACCGGCGGCGTGGGAGGGTGCTTCATCCGCTTCAGCTCGTTGAAGACGGTCATATCCGTCTCGACGAAGTCGTCGTAGCCGAGCGGTTCGAGGCCCTGGTCCGTCAAATCGGCGGCGTAGTCCCGATGGACCTCGTGCGGATCCACGCCCGTCGGCGCGCCGTCGAGCACGGGGAGGCCGGTGCGTCCCAGCCGGACCAGCGCGACGTGATTGATGGACACCTCGGCGGCGAGGGTGAAGAGCGGGTCCTCGCGCAGCTCCGGATCGGCGAACAGATGGCGGTGCACCAGATGGCGCGCCTCGTGGAAGAGGACGAACTTCACGCCCGCCAGGCCCAGTCGGACGAAAAACTCCGGGTTGTAGAGCAGCGGACAGGTGCCGTCCCCCGAGGCCACCACGGCGGCGGTCGCGACGGCCGTCGTCGGAATCTGCTGGGGGCACTTCGCATAGATCCACGAGGCCACCACGGACTCCGTCAGCCCGAAATCCAGCAGCGCGGCCTCCTTGAGCCGCCGCGCCTCCTCCACCACCTCCGGCTCCGCCGGCCGCCACCGCTCCAGCGCCCGCCGGTCGGCCAGATCGACCACCGGCCGGTGCCCCGCAGTTGTCGCGTCGTACGCCACGATCCACCCCCGTTCTCAGCTGCCTTCATTGGTATCAGGCGGCACTGACAACGGATCTTGGGGAGGCGGAACGCGCTGCCGCCCCCCCACCCCACCCACACACCCTCCCCCGCCCCCACCTTGCCCTCCCCCCGAAGGGGGGAGGGCAAGGTGACGGGGGGTGGGGGCGGGGGCGAAAAAAAGCCTGCGGCCGCGGCCTACCGCCGGCCGCCCTCCCCGCCCAACAGCCCGGCCCGCCGCAGCGCATCGGCCATCGCGTCATTGGCCGGTCCGGCGTCGCGGCCGCCCCTGCGGTCCCCGCCGCGGCCCGCTCCGCCGCCCTGCCGCTGCCGCGGCGCGCCGCCGCGACCGCCCTCGCGCGATCCGCCGCCACGGCGCTCGCCACCACCGCGGCGCTCACCGCCGCCGCGCCGTTCGCCGCCGCCCGCCGACGCACCCTTGCCGGGCTCGTCGTCCAGCCGCAG
This sequence comes from Streptomyces gilvosporeus, assembly GCF_002082195.1. Classification (GTDB taxonomy): domain Bacteria; phylum Actinomycetota; class Actinomycetes; order Streptomycetales; family Streptomycetaceae; genus Streptomyces; species Streptomyces gilvosporeus. Next base: position 7,772,392 of record NZ_CP020569.1, read on the forward strand.
CGTCAGCGAGATCCGCTTGCGCGGAATGTCGACATCGAGCACCTTGACCCGCACGATGTCGCCCGGCTTGACCACGTCCCGCGGGTCCTTGACGAAGGTCTTCGACATCGCGGACACATGCACCAGCCCGTCCTGGTGGACGCCGACGTCCACGAACGCCCCGAAGGCGGCGACATTGGTCACCACGCCCTCCAGGAGCATCCCCGGCTGGAGATCGCCGATCTTCTCCACGCCGTCCTTGAAGGTCGCGGTCTTGAAGACCGGACGCGGATCGCGGCCCGGCTTCTCCAGCTCCTGGAGGATGTCGGTGACGGTCGGCAGGCCGAAGGAGTCGTCGACGAAGTCGGCGGGCCGCAACGTCCGCAGCGCCGCGGTGTTGCCGATCAGCGAGCCGACCTCGGCGCCCGCCGCCGTGACCATCCGGCGCACCACCGGATACGCCTCCGGGTGCACGCTGGACGCGTCCAGCGGGTCGTCGCCGCCCCGGATGCGCAGGAAGCCCGCGCACTGCTCGTACGCCTTCGGGCCGAGCCGCGGCACGTCCTTGAGGGCCTTGCGGGAGCGGAAGGGGCCGTTGCTGTCCCGGTGCGCGACGATGTTCTCCGCGAGCCCGGAGCCGATGCCCGACACCCGCGAAAGCAGCGGCGCGGAGGCGGTGTTGACGTCCACCCCGACACCGTTGACACAGTCCTCGACCACCGCGTCCAGGGAGCGCGACAGCTTCACCTCGGACAGATCGTGCTGGTACTGGCCGACGCCGATCGACTTCGGGTCGATCTTGACCAGTTCGGCCAGGGGGTCCTGGAGGCGCCGGGCGATCGACACCGCGCCGCGCAGCGACACATCCATGTCGGGCAGTTCCTGGGAGGCGAAGGCCGAGGCGGAGTACACCGAGGCGCCCGCCTCGGACACCATCACCTTCGTCAGCTTCAGCTCCGGCTGGGCGGCGATCAGATCGGCCGCCAGCTTGTCCGTCTCGCGGGAGGCGGTGCCGTTGCCGATCGCGATCAGCTCGACGTCGTGCTCGCGCGCCAGTTTCGCCAGCGTGGCCAGCGAGGCGTCCCACTTCTGCTGGGGCACATGGGGGTAGATGGTGTCGGTGGCGGCCACCTTGCCGGTCGCGTCCACGACGGCCACCTTGACGCCCGTACGGAAACCCGGGTCCAGGCCCATGGTGGCGCGCGTCCCGGCGGGCGCCGCCAGCAGCAGATCGCGCAGGTTGGACGCGAAGACCCGCACCGCCTCGTCCTCGGCGGCCTGCCGCAGGCGCAGCCGCAGATCGATGCCGAGGTGCACCTGGACGCGGGTGCGCCAGGCCCAGCGCACGGTGTCCAGCAGCCACCGGTCGGCCGGCCGGCCCCGGTCGGCGATGCCGAACTTCCGGGCGATGGACTGCTCGTAGGACGTGGGGCCTTCCACCTGCTCGGTGTCCGGCTCCAGCGCGAGGTCGAGGATCTCCTCCTTCTCGCCGCGGAACATCGCCAGTACCCGGTGCGAGGGCAGCTCGGTGAACGGCTCCGCGAAGTCGAAGTAGTCGGCGAACTTCGCGCCGGCCTCCTCCTTGCCCTCGCGCACCTTGGCCGCGACCTGCCCCCGTGACCACATCCGTTCGCGCAGCTCACCGATCAGATCGGCGTCCTCGCTGAACCGCTCGGTCAGGATGGCCCGCGCGCCCTCCAGGGCGGCGGCCGGATCGGCGACCCCCTTGTCGGTGTCCACGAACGCCGCGGCCGCCGCGGCCGGCTCCACCGAAGGGTCGGTCAGCAGCCCGTCGGCCAGCGGCTCCAGGCCCGCCTCCCGGGCGATCTGCGCCTTGGTGCGCCGTTTGGGCTTGTACGGGAGGTAGATGTCCTCCAGGCGCGCCTTGGACTCCGCGCCCCGGATCTGCGCCTCCAGGGCGGCGTCCAGTTTGCCCTGGGACCGTACGGATTCCAGGATCGCGGTCCGGCGCTCCTCCAGCTCCCGCAGATAGCGCAGCCGCTCTTCGAGCGCACGCAGCTGCGCATCGTCGAGCATCTCGGTGGCTTCCTTGCGGTAGCGCGCGATGAACGGGACGGTCGACCCGCCGTCGAGCAGTTCGACCGCGGCCTTGACCTGCCGCTCCTTGACGCCGAGTTCCTCGGCGATCCTCGCTTCGAGGGACCCGAGAGGCCCGGTGGACACAGTGGATGCCGTCACGTTGATCCTGCCCCGCCTTCCAGCGCTTGCTTGAGCCTGCATTGTGCCGGGTGCCGGGCCGCGGTGTCGCACCGCCCGGCCGTGCGCGCCGGGGTGTGAGAAGGCGCACCCACACCCCGGCGGCGAGCCTTCAGGCCCCGGTCCGCCGCGCGGCCCGGCCCCGGCTCACTTGCCGAACATCTCCGCGGGGAACGCCCCGGCGCTCACCGCGGCGGCGGTGAAGCCGGTGGCCAGTTCGGTCAGACGGGCCACGCCCTCGGCGCCCAGGTGCTCGTACGGGCCGCGGTCCAGCCGGTCGGTGTGGCGTTCGAGGTCCTTGCGCAGCTGGACGCCGGCCTCGGTCAACTCGCCCTCGGCGTCCAGGAGGCCACGCGACCGCAGCCGCTCCTGTGCGGCCTGCCAGTCCTCCGGCGCCCAGCCCCGGGTCGCCATGACGCCCTGATAGCTCATGCCGCGCCCGCTGGCGGTGTGCGTGACCAGCGCCTCCAGCCCGTCGAGTTCGGCGTCCAGCAGCGCCAGCAGATGCCCGTCGCCCCGGTGCTCGCGCAGCAGCGTCGCGGCGTGCCAGAAGGCCATGTGCGGGGCGTCCGGTACGGGCAGATCGGCGTGTGCGGCGTACAGCGGGCGGGCCTGGCGGGCGCAGCCCTCGGTGGCCCGCAGCGCCAGTTCGGCGGCCTCCGCCATCTCCGGGGAGTCGAGCGCCGCATCGCCGAGCAGCCGGCGCAGGGTGGCGTCGGCCGCGCGCAGCCGGGCCTCCAGTACGGCCTCCGGCGTGGTGACCGTCCAGACGTGCGGCACATGCTGTGCGATGAGGTCGTGGTGGAAGTTGTAGAAGGTGGCCGTGATGGTGCCGGGACCCACCGCGCCCAAGGCGGCGCCCCGTGCGGCGAAGTAGGCGGCCCGGCGGTTCTCGATGCCGGCCTTGGCCAGCTCCTCGCCGAACTCCGGCGCGAAGTAATGCGTCGAGTGGTACGGGTTGACGACGTTGTGACACTGGCGTCCGGCGTTCTCGGGCAGTGCGCTCGTAGAGGTCATACGAGCAGGTTACCGACCGCTCGGTATGGGCGCGCCGCGGCCCCGGCCCCGTCCCTTCCCACCCGTACGTCGGCATGGCAGAAAAGGTGGGAAATTCGTCATTGCCGCCATCGTCACCGCTCTCCAGGATGGAGACATGGAACAGCGCGATGTGCTGGTCGTCCTCTTCGACGGCCTGCAGAGTCTCGATGTGAGCGGACCGGTCGAGGTCCTCAGCGGCGCCGCCCTCACGGCCCCGGGCGCGTACCGGATCCGTACGGCGAGCCCCGACGGCGCCCCGGTCCGGGCCTCCAGCGGGCTGACGCTCACCCCGGACCTCGCGCTCCGTGACGCCACACCGGAGCACACCCTCCTCGTGCCCGGCGGCAACGGCACCCGTGCCCCCGACCCGCGGCTGGTCGTCTGGCTGCGCACGCACGCACCGCGCGCCCGGCGCACGGTCTCGGTGTGCAGCGGCGCCCTGCTGCTCGCCGAGGCGGGGCTGCTCGACGGGCGCCGCGCGACCACACATTGGGCGCTGTGCGAGACCCTGGCGCAACGGTTTCCCGCCGTACGCGTCGAACCGGAACCGATCTACGTCCAGGACGGCGACCTGTTCACCTCCGCGGGCGTCACCGCCGGGATCGATCTGGCGCTGGCCCTGGTGGAGCAGGACCTGGGCCGCGATCTCGCGCTGGAGATCGCCCGCCACCTGGTCGTCTTTCTGCGCCGGCCCGGCAACCAGACCCAGTTCAGCGCCCAGCTCGCCGCCCAGACCGCGGAGCGGCGCCCGTTGCGCGACGTCCAGCAGTGGATCACCGAGAACCCGGCGGCGGACCTCTCCGTCGACGCCCTCGCGGCCCGCGCCGGACTCTCGCCCCGGCACTTCGCCCGCGCCTTCCGCGACGAGGTCGGCATGACCCCCGGCCGCTATGTGGACCGCATCCGCCTGGAGGCTGCCCGGCGCCGCCTGGAGGACACCGCGGACGGCATCGAGGAGGTGTCCCGCCACTGCGGATACGGCACCCCCGAGGCCATGCGCCGGGCCTTCGTCCGCGTCCTGGGCGCGGCCCCCGCCGAATACCGCCGCCGCTTCCAGCCGGCCCCCGTGCCCGCCCGTTGACCCACCCGACCACCACCGACCGACCCACCACCAGGAGCCAGCCCATGCAGATCGCCATCCTCCTCTTCGACCGCTTCACCACCCTGGACGCCGCCGGCCCGTACGAGACCCTCAGCCGGCTGCCGGGCGCCGAGACGGTGTTCGTCGCCGAGCGGACCGGCACCCACCGCACCGACCTCGGCTCCCTCGGCATGGTCGCCGACGCCGTGCTCGCCGACGTCACCGAGCCCGACATCCTCGTCGTGCCCGGCGGGCCGGGGCAGATCGCGCACATGGACAACGGTGCGCTGCACGAGTGGATCCGCGCCGTGGACGCCCACACCACCTGGACGACTTCCGTGTGCAGCGGCTCCCTGCTGCTGGGCGCGGCGGGCCTCCTCAAGGGCCGCCGCGCCACCTCCCACTGGCTGGCGTTGGAGCAGCTGCGGGGGCTGGGGGCCGAGCCCACGGGGGAGCGGGTGGTCTTCGACGGCAAGTACGTCACGGCGGCCGGCGTCTCGTCCGGTATCGACATGGGGCTGGCCCTGGCCGGCCGGATCGCCGGGGACGCCGTCGCCCAGTCGATCCAGCTCGGCATCGAGTACGACCCGCAGCCGCCGTACGACGCGGGTTCCCCTGACAAGGCCCCGGCCGAGATCACCGCGGCCATGCGCGAACTGAGCCGTTTCGTGCTCGCCGGGGAGACGCAGAGCGCTCCGGAGAAGTAGCGCGCCCCGCAGGAGGAGAGCGACCCGCCCGTTACCCCGCGGGCCAGGTGAAGCGCGGCGCCCGGCGCTCCAGGAAGGCGGCGGCACCCTCCACGGTGTCGCCGCTCTCGCGCGCCTGCGCGGCCCAGTACGCGCCGCGCTCCTCGGCCTCGTCGGGCGAAACGTCCCACGTCCCGTCCGCGAACTCCTTGGCCGCGGTCTGCGTCAGCAGCGACCGGCCGGCCAGTACGGCGGTGAAGTCCGCGACCCGCTTGTCCAACTCGCCCTCGGGCAGCACCTCGTCCACCAGCCCCGTGCGCAGCGCCCGCGCGCCGTCGATCAACTCCCCCGAGAACAAGAGGTACTTGGCGGCCGAGGGCCCGATCAGCCGGACCAGCCGCCGGGTGGCGGACGCCGGATAGACGACCCCCAGCTTCGCCGGAGTCACCCCGAACAGCGCCCCCTCCTCCGCGAACCGCAGATCGCAGGCGGCCGCCAGCTGGCAGCCGCCGCCCACGCAGTACCCGCGGATCACCGCCAGCGTCGGCCCGGGGAACGCCGCCAGCGCCTCCTCGGCCGCCACCGCCAGCCCCTGGGACTCGCCCGCCCCCTCCCGCAGCGCCCCGATGTCCGCTCCCGCGCAGAAGGTCGTGCCCTCGCCCGTCAGCACCAGCTGCCGTACGCCACGGTCGCCCGCCAGCCGTTCCAGCAGCGGCGGAAGCTCCCGCCACATCGGGACGGTCATCGCGTTGCGCTTGCCGAGGTTGCTTATGGTGACGGTCGCTGTGCCGTCGCTGACATGCGTTTTCAGGCCCGGTTCCATGCCCGGATAGTAGAGCGACCGCGGCGCGGACGGCCGGATACGATCGGCGGCCTGATGTCAGCAACCCTTGTCGCCAAAGACCTCGCCGCCGGCCACGGCGAGCGCGTCCTGTTCTCCGGCCTCGATCTGGTCGTCGCCCCCGGCGAGGTGATCGGCCTCGTCGGCGCCAACGGCGCGGGCAAGTCCACGCTGCTGCGCCTCCTGGCCGGTCTGGACACCCCGGAGGAGGGCAAGCTCGCGCTCAGCCCGCCCACCGCGACCGTCGGCCATCTCCCGCAGGAGCCCGACCGCCGCCCGGGAGAGTCCGTACGGGAGTTCCTCGGCCGCCGCACCGGTGTCGCCGAGGCCCAGCGCGCGCTGGACGCCACGACCCAGGCGCTGGCCGAGGAGCGCCCCGGCGCGGACGACGCCTACGCCGTCGCCCTGGAGCGCTGGCTCGCGCTGGGCGCCGCCGACCTCGACGACCGCGCCGAGGAGACCGCCGCCCAGCTCGGCCTCACGGTCGGCCTCGACCGGCCGATGACCTCCCTGTCCGGTGGCCAGGCCGCCCGCGCCTCGCTCGCCTCGCTGCTGCTCTCGCGCTACGACATCTTCCTCCTGGACGAGCCCACCAACGACCTCGATCTGGACGGCCTGCGCCGCCTGGAGACCTTCGTCACCGGGCTGCGCGCCGGCACGGTCCTGGTCAGCCACGACCGCGAGTTCCTCACCCGTACCGTCAGCCGCGTCGTCGAGCTCGACCTCGCCCAGCAGCAGGTCAACACCTACGGCGGCGGCTACACCGCGTACCTGGAGGAGCGCGAGCGGGCCCGCCGGCACGCCCGCGAGGAGTACGAGGAGTACGCCGAGACCAGGGCCGCCCTGGAGACCCGCGCCCACACCCAGCGCAACTGGATGGAAAAGGGCGTCCGGAACGCCCGCCGCAAGGCCACCGACAACGACAAGATCGCCCGCAAGGGTCGGGTCGAGGCCACCGAGAAGCAGGCCGCCAAGGCCAAGCAGACCCAGCGGCTGATCGAGCGGCTGGAGGTCGTCGAGGAGCCGCGCAAGGAGTGGGAGCTGCGGATGGAGATCGCCGCGGCGCCCCGGGCGGGCGCGGTGGTGGCCACCCTGCGCGGCGCCGAGGCCCGCCGCGGCGACTTCCGCTTCGGCCCCGTGGACCTCCAAGTCGACTGGGCGGACCGGGTCGCCATCACGGGCCCCAACGGCTCCGGCAAATCCACCCTGCTCGCCGCCCTCCTCGGCCGGCTCCCGCTGGACGCCGGCCACGCCGCGCTCGGCCCCGGCGTGGTGGTCGGCGAGATCGACCAGGCGCGCGGTCAGCTCCTCAAGGGACGCAGCCAGGGGGACGAGCCCCTGATGGACGCCTTCCGGGCCTGCGTACCGGATCTCTCGCCCGCCGACGTCCGCACCCTGCTGGCGAAATTCGGCCTGAAAGCGACGCATGTGCTGCGCCCGGCGCACACCCTCTCGCCGGGTGAGCGGACCCGCGCCGCCCTGGCCCTCCTCCAGGGCCGCGGCGTCAATCTCCTCGTCCTGGACGAGCCCACCAACCACCTCGACCTCCCGGCCATCGAACAGCTGGAGTCGGCGCTCGCCTCGTATCCGGGCACGCTGCTGCTCGTCACCCACGACCGGCGGATGTTGGACGCGGTGCACACCACGCGCCGGATCGAGGTCGACGGCGGGCGGATCACGGACCGTCAGGTGTGAGCCGGACCACTCCGCACCGTTCATCCGCTCATCGATTTGGCCCTGCGTCCCCCGCCCCGTACTGTGGTGTTCACCGACGCGGGGTGGAGCAGCTCGGTAGCTCGCTGGGCTCATAACCCAGAGGTCGCAGGTTCAAATCCTGTCCCCGCTACTCAGTAGGACGGCAGGCCCGGTGCTCAGGCATCGGGCCTGCCGTCGTCTGCGGCCCGGCCCTCGGGTGTGTGCTGCCGGCCGTGGCGCAGACCGTTCGGCCGTTCTTCCCAGCCGTTCCTGTAGTACGGCACAAAGCGGGCAAGAGTAGTCGCTCGGTCGAGCGGACCGTGCGAAATCAGCCAGAAGACGTCAATAGGCGCTGACTTGCGTTCAGCGGGCCGGTCCGGACCAGCGCGTTCCCAACACTCTTCTTGTGAGGATGCCTTCCGGACCCCCCGCAGAACCCCCCGAGGAGCTGACCTCCCCGCCGGCGTACGAGGCTGCCTGGCGGTTCACCGCCCCGGCGCTGGAGTCGTCGGTGCCGCAGGCGCGCCACGCGGTACGGGATCTGCTCACCGAACAGCGCGTGCCGGTGGCCGCCGACATCATGGACGGTCTGCTGCTGATCGTCTCCGAGCTGGTCACCAACGCCGTCCAGCACGCCGCCCTGCTCTCGCCCGAGATCGCCGTGGAGCTGACGATCGGGCCGAACTGGCTGCGCGTCGCCGTCGAGGACAACCACCCCTACCGCCCCAAGGCGCTGGAGGCGGACGAGGGCGATGTCGGCGGCCGCGGCCTGTGGCTGGTCAAGGTGCTGACCGCGCAGGCCGGCGGCAAATGCGATGTCGAGCACACCGCGAGCGGCGGCAAGGCCATCTGGGCCGAGCTGCCGCTCGCTCCGCTCGCTACCAGCCCGCCGAGGTTCCCGTGAGCTCCCGCACCGCCGGGCGCGCCGCGTCCAGCACGGTCATGAACCACGCGGAGAACGGCGCCGCGGCGTGCCGCTCGGCCAGCTCCTGCGGTGTCACGAACGCGATCTCGCCGATCTCCTCCGGATCGGGCGCCGGCTCGGCGCGGACCAGCCCGACGAAGAGGTGGTTGTACTCCTGCTCCACCAGGCCGGAGGCCGGGTCGGGGTGGTTGTAGCGCACGGTGCCGGCCTCGGCCAGCAGCGCGGGGGCGATTCCCAGCTCCTCGGCGGTGCGCCGGGAGGCGGCCGCGAACGGCGTCTCGCCCGGGTACGGGTGTCCGCAGCAGGTGTTGGACCACACACCGGGGGAGTGGTACTTCGACTGCGCCCGGCGCTGGAGCAGCAGCCGGCCCTTTTCGTCGAAGAGGAAGACCGAAAACGCCCGGTGCAGCTGTCCCGGGGGCTGATGCGCGGCGAGCTTCTCCGCGGTGCCGATCGTCGTGCCGTCCTCGTCGACCAGTTCCAGCATGATCGGTTCGGCGGCGCCGCCCGGCGTGCTCACCGCAGCGTCCCCGGCGGTCTGTCCGTTGGCAGGTGTGATCGGCATGCCCATCCTTGTCGTCGGTCCTCGACGCCCAGTCTGCCCCACCTGTGTGCCCATCAGACGCACAGCGGGCCAGGTGGTGCGCGGTGCCGCGCTCTTCGCCGGATTCCGGCCCGGCGTCCGGAGGGCCGTCCGGAAGTGTGTCCGATTGCAAAACGATCACCGGGCGGCCGGTCGCGCGCGGCCGTCGTCACCGTCCTCGTCGCAGCCGTCCGCGCGGCCCGACCGTGAGAGGGGCCACACCCGCCGGCCGCCCGCATGGCCCTCGCCACACCCGCCCCGGCACAACCCACACCACCTGTGACCAGCCCGCTCATAACCGGCACGGATCGAGCAGCTGGTCAGGACGGCAGTTGTTCAGGGGCCGTACGATCCACCATGATGATCGCGGCAGACGCAGCCGTCGGTCACCCGATCGGGCGGTGAATGCGCGGTGAACGGCCGCATCCGGCGATCCGATAACCTCTGCCGACGTGCCACCGGGCCCCAGCCGCCGGGTGTGCCACGCCCGCTGCCCGGGTAGTTCGTATCGAATCGGATCGATCGCGGACCTCCCGTGCTGCCTTGTCAGCATCCAAGGAGTGAGTTCGTCTGTCGACCGCCATCCTCACCGGTCCGCCGGTCGCCGGGTCGCCGCTCGAAGCCGACCTGCGCACGCTGGGCTTCGACGTCCGTACGGCGGACGATGCCACGACCGTCGCCGAACTGATCGCCGCCACGCCCGCCCAGGAGCGGGTCGCCGTCGTCGATCCCCGGTTCGTCGGCCATCTCCACCTCCTGCGGCTGGCACTGACCGACCCGCGCTTCCCGGCCGCCGCCGCCCCCGGGGCGCTCACCGTGCAGCCCGAGGCGCGCGCCGCGCTGCTGAGCGCCACCGCCAAGATCCCGGTCGGCGCCGGCACCGCGCATCTGACCGATGTGCTCACCGACACCCTCACCGAGTCCCTGGAGCGCGCGGACATCGGCCTGCACCGCGTCGAGCCCGGCACCCTGGTCGCCACCGTCGCGCTCACCCCGGCGCAGCGCGAGGACGCCCGCGAGGCCGTCGCCGCGGTCGATGACGAGGCCGTACGGCTGCGCACGGCGGTGAAGTCCCGCGACGGGTTCTTCACCACCTTCTGCATCAGCCCGTACTCGCGCTACCTCGCGCGCTGGTGCGCCCGCCGCGGCCTCACCCCCAACCAGGTCACCACCGCCTCCCTGCTCACCGCGCTGATCGCGGCGGGCTGCGCGGCCACCGGGACCCGCGGCGGCTTCATCGCCGCCGGCGTCCTGCTGCTCTTCTCCTTCGTCCTGGACTGCACCGACGGGCAGCTCGCCCGCTACTCCCTCCAGTACTCGACGATGGGCGCCTGGCTGGACGCCACCTTCGACCGGGCCAAGGAGTACGCCTACTACGCGGGACTGGCCCTGGGCGCGGCCCGCTGCGGCGACGACGTCTGGGTGCTGGCCCTGGGCGCGATGGTGCTCCAGACCTGCCGCCATGTCGTCGACTTCGCCTTCAACGAGGCCAACCACGACGCCACCGCCAACACCAGCCCCACCGCCGCGCTCTCCGACAAGCTCGACAGCGTCGGCTGGACGGTCTGGGTGCGCCGGATGATCGTGCTGCCCATCGGCGAGCGCTGGGCCATGATCGCCGTCCTGACGGCCCTGACCAGCCCGCGCATCGTCTTCTACGCCCTGCTCGTCGGCTGCGCCCTGGCCGCCTGCTACACCACGGCCGGCCGGGTGCTGCGCTCGGTCACCCGGCACGCCCGCCGTACCGACCGGGCCGCGCAGGCGCTGGCGGACCTGGCCGATTCGGGCCCGCTCGCCGGGCTGATCGCCAAGGGCCCGGCCTCCCGCGGCGCGGCCGGCGCCCCGCTGCTGGCCGTCGCCGGTGTGGTGTTCCTCATGACGCAGCTGCTGCTGAACGGCGCCGGAAGCTGGTGGCCGGTGCTCGGCGCCGTCATCTACACGCTCTTCGCCGGCGCGGCCGTCGCCCGTCCCCTCAAGGGCGCCCTCGACTGGCTCGTCCCGCCCCTCTTCCGGGCTGCGGAATACGGCACGGTCCTGCTCCTGGCCGCCCGCGCGGACGCCCCCGGAGCGCTGCCGGCGGCATTCGGCCTGGTCGCGGCGGTCGCCTACCATCACTACGACACCGTCTACCGCATCCGTGGTGGCACCGGGGCCCCGCCGCGGTGGCTGGTTTGGGCAACCGGCGGTCACGAAGGACGCGTCCTCGTAGTGACGGTCCTGGCGGCCGCGCTGTCCCCCTCAGGTTTCACACTCGCGCTCACGGCGCTCGCCGTCGTCCTGGCGCTGCTGGTGCTCACCGAGAGCATCCGCTTCTGGGTCTCCTCCGGAGCACCCGCCGTACACGATGAAGGAGAACCCGCATGATCGGCCTCGTGCTGGCCGCCGGCGCCGGACGGCGTCTGCGCCCCTACACCGACACCCTGCCCAAGGCGCTGGTGCCGGTTGACGGGGACACCACCATCCTGGACCTGACCCTCGGCAACTTCGCCGAGATCGGCCTGACCGAGGTCGCGATCATCGTCGGCTACAAGAAGGAAGCCGTCTACGAGCGCAAGGCGGCCCTCGAGGCGAAGTACGGCCTCAAGCTGACCCTCATCGACAACGACAAGGCCGAGGAGTGGAACAACGCCTACTCCCTGTGGTGCGGCCGTGACGCCATCAAGCACGATGTGATCCTCGCCAACGGCGACACCGTGCACCCGGTCTCCGTCGAGAAGACCCTGCTCGCCGCCCGCGGCGACGGCCAGAAGATCATCCTCGCCCTCGACACGGTCAAGCAGCTGGCCGACGAGGAGATGAAGGTCATCGTGGACCCCGACAAGGGCGTCCAGCGCATCACCAAGCTGATGGACCCGGCCGAGGCCACCGGCGAGTACATCGGCGTCACCCTCATCGAGGGCTCCGCCGCCGACGAGCTGGCCGACGCCCTGAAGACCACCTTCGAGCGCGACCCCGACCTCTACTACGAGGACGGCTACCAGGAGCTGGTCAACCGCGGTTTCAAGGTCGACGTGGCCCCGATCGGCGACGTCAAGTGGGTCGAGATCGACAACCACGACGACCTCGCGAAGGGCCGTGAGATCGCATGCCAGTACTGACCCGCCTCATTCCGTCCCCGGTCGTCGTCGACATCAACGCCGGCGCCCTGGACGACCTGGCGGGCCTGCTGGCCGATCAGCGCATCTCCGCGTCCGGCAAGCTCGCCATCGCGATCAGCGGCGGCTCGGGGGCACGGCTGCGTGAGCGGCTTTCCCCCGCGCTGCCCGGCGCCGAGTGGTACGAGGTCGGCGGCGGCACCCTGGACGACGCGATCAAGCTCGCCGACGCCATGAAGAAGGGCCACTACGACGCCGTCGTGGGCCTGGGCGGCGGCAAGATCATCGACTGCGCCAAGTTCGCCGCGGCGCGCATCGGCCTGCCGCTGGTCGCCGTCGCGACGAACCTGTCGCACGACGGCCTGTGCTCGCCGGTCGCCACCCTCGACAACGACGCCGGCCGCGGCTCCTACGGTGTGCCGAACCCGATCGCCGTGGTGATCGACCTCGACATCATCCGCGAGGCCCCGGTCCGCTTCGTCCGCTCCGGCATCGGCGATGCGATCTCCAACATCTCCGCGGTCGCGGACTGGGAGCTCTCGCACCGCGAGACCGGCGAGGCGATCGACGGACTGGCCGCCGCCATGGCCCGCCAGGCCGGCGAGGCCGTTCTGCGCCACCCCGGAGGCGTCGGCGACGACAACTTCCTCCAGGTGCTGGCCGAGGGCCTGGTCCTGACCGGCATCTCGATGTCGGTGGCCGGCGACAGCCGCCCGGCGTCCGGTGCCTGCCACGAGATCAACCACGCGCTCGACATCCTCTACCCCAAGCGCTCGGCGAGCCATGGCGAGCAGTGCGGCCTGGGTGCCGCCTTCGCCACGCATCTGCGCGGGGACAAGGAGACCCGGGACATGATGGTCGAGGTGCTGCGCCGGCACGGCCTGCCGGTCACGCCGGGCGAGATCGGCTTCACCGACGAGGAATTCGTCGAGGCCGTCGCCTACGCACCGAAGACCCGCCCGGGGCGCTACACCATCCTCGAGCACCTCGACCTGTCCACCGACCAGATCAGGGATGCCTACGCCGACTATGCACAAGCCATCGGTAGCTGAGCTCCGGCCGGTCGTTCACCCCCCGGGGGTGAAGGACCGGCGGAGCGGCGAGCACTGGGCCGGCCGGCTCTACATGCGCGAGATCTCCCTGCGCATCGACCGGCACCTGGTGAACACCCGGGTCACGCCCAACCAGCTGACCTATCTGATGACCGTCTGCGGCGTGCTCGCCGCCCCGGCGCTGCTGGTGCCGGGGATCGCGGGCGCCGTGCTCGGCGTGCTGATGGTCCAGCTGTATCTGCTGCTCGACTGCGTCGACGGCGAGATCGCCCGGTGGCGCAAGCAGTACTCGCTCACCGGTGTCTGGATGGACCGCGTCGGCGCGTACCTCACCGACGCCGCCGTGCTCGTCGGCTTCGGCCTGCGCGCCGCCGACCTGTGGGGCTCGGGCCGGATCGACTGGCTGTGGGCCTTCCTCGGCACGCTGGCCGCCCTCGGCGCCATCCTGATCAAGGCGGAGACGGACCTGGTCGGCGTGGCCCGCGCGCAGAGCGGCAAGGAGCAGGTCAAGGAGACCGCGTCCGAGATGCGCTCCTCCGGCATGGCGCTGGCCCGCAAGGCCGCCGCCGCGCTGAAGTTCCACCGGCTGATCCTGGGCGTCGAGGCGTCCCTGCTGATCGTGGCCCTGGCGGTCGTCGACCAGATCCGGGGCGACCTGTTCTTCTCCCGTCTGGGTGTCGCCGTGCTCGCCGGCATCGCGCTCGTCCAGACCCTGCTCCACCTCGTGTCCATCCTCGCCTCCAGCAGGCTCAAGTGACGGGGGCGTCCCAGATGCGCGTCGGTGCGGTTGTTCTCACGATGGGCAATCGCCCCGACGAGCTGCGCGCGCTGCTGGACTCGGTCGCCAAGCAGGACGGCGAGCGGGTCGAGGTCGTCGTGGTCGGCAACGGTTCGCCGCTGCCCGAGCTCCCCGAGGGCGTACGGACCGTCGAGCTGCCGGAGAACGTCGGCATCCCGGCGGGCCGCAACGTCGGTATAGAGGCGTTCGGACCCGGCGGCCGCGAGGTCGACATCCTGCTCTTCCTCGACGACGACGGGCTGCTGGCCCGGGAGGACACCGCCCGGCTGTGCCGGGAGGCGTTCGCCGCCGACCCCGAGCTCGGCATCATCAGCTTCCGCATCGCCGACCCGGACACCGGCGAGACCCAGCGCCGCCACGTCCCGCGCCTGCGGGCCTCGGACCCGATGCGCTCCTCGCGGGTGACGACCTTCCTCGGCGGCGCCAACGCCGTGCGCACCAAGGTCTTCCAGGAGATCGGCGGGCTGCCCGACGACTTCTTCTACGCCCATGAGGAGACCGATCTGGCCTGGCGGGCACTGGACGCGGGGTGGCTGATCGACTACCGGTCGGACATGCTCCTGCTGCACCCGACCATGGCCCCCAGCCGGCACGCGGTCTACCACCGCATGGTGGCCCGTAACCGTGTGTGGCTGGCCCGCCGCAACCTCCCCGCCGTACTGGTTCCGGTCTATCTCGGTGTCTGGTTGCTGCTCACCCTGGCCCGTCGTCCCTCCTGGCCTGCGCTGCGGGTCTGGCTGGCCGGCTTCAAAGAGGGCTGGACGACGCCCTGCGGCGACAGGCGCCCCATGAAGTGGGCTACCGTTTGGCGACTGACCCGACTGGGCCGCCCTCCCGTCATCTGAAAAGCTCGTATCCAAGAGCATCAGGTGCCATAACGGGCGTGCCCCGGCCGTGCACGATGAGGACGAAAGTGTCAACTGTGAGCGAGACAACGCACGACAGTGCGGTCGCCATGAGTGCCCCGTCGGCTTCCGACGGAGGGCTCACCGCTGCTGAGCGTGCCCAGAAGTACGGGCTCTCGCAGAGCGGGGCCCGTCCGGGCCTCGTGGAGTACATCCGGCAGCTGTGGGACCGGCGGCATTTCATCTCCGCCTTCGCCAGCGCCAAGCTGACCGCGCAGTACAGCCAGGCGAAGCTGGGCCAGGTCTGGCAGGTGGCGACGCCCCTGCTGAACGCGCTCGTGTACTACTTCATCTTCGGCGTGCTGATCGGGACCCGTAAGGGCATCCCGGACTTCGTCCCGTTCCTGGTGACCGGCGTCTTCATCTTCACCTTCACCCAGAGCTCGGTGATGGCCGGCACCCGCGCCATCTCCGGCAGTCTGGGCCTGGTCCGCGCGCTGCACTTCCCCCGCGCCTGCCTGCCCATCTCCTTCTGCCTGATGCAGCTCCAGCAGCTGCTGTTCTCGATGGGCGTGCTGGTCGTCATCCTGCTCGCCTTCGGGCAGATGCCGGCCTGGTCGTGGCTGCTGGTGATCCCGGCGCTGGCGCTCCAGTTCATCTTCAACACCGGCCTGGCGATGGTCATGGCCCGCCTGGGCAGCAAGACGCCGGACCTGGCGCAGCTGATGCCCTTCATCATGCGGACGTGGATGTACGCATCCGGCGTGATGTTCAGCATCAGCCTGATCACCAAGGGCAAGCACGTCCCGGCGCTCGTGGAGATCCTGCTCAACGCCAACCCGGCCGCGGTCTACATCGACCTGATGCGGTTCGCGCTGATCGACAGCTTCACCAAGCACCAGCTGCCGCACCACGTGTGGGCCTGGGCCGTCGGCTGGGCGCTGCTGATGGGCGTCGCCGGTTTCGTGTACTTCTGGAAGGCCGAGGAGCGGTACGGACGTGGCTGAGCAGACCAACAGCACCATGGAGCCCACGGCGGCCGCGCTGGAGCGCGTACCCACCGTGATCGCGGACGATCTGCACATCGTCTACAGGGTGTACGGCACGGGCGCGGGCAAGGGCAGCGCCACCGCGGCCCTCAACCGGATCATCCGCCGCAAGCCCTCCGTCGGCGTGCGCGAGGTCCATGCGGTCAAGGGCGTCTCCTTCACCGCCTACCGCGGCGAGTCGATCGGCCTGATCGGCTCCAACGGCTCGGGCAAGTCGACGCTGCTCAAGGCGGTCGCCGGCCTGCTCCCCGCCGAGCGCGGTCATGTCTACACCCACGGCCAGCCCTCGCTGCTGGGCGTGAACGCGGCCCTGATGAACGACCTGACCGGCGAGAAGAACGTCATCCTCGGCGGCCTGGCCATGGGCATGTCCCGCGAGCAGGTCCGCGAGCGCTACGACGGCATCGTCGACTTCTCCGGCATCAACGAGAAGGGCGACTTCATCTCGCTGCCGATGCGGACGTACTCCTCCGGTATGGCCGCCCGCCTGCGCTTCTCCATCGCGGCGGCCAAGGACCACGACGTCCTGATGATCGACGAGGCGCTGGCCACCGGCGACCGCGCCTTCCAGAAGCGCTCCGAGGCCCGCATCCGCGAGCTGCGCAAGGAGGCCGGCACGGTCTTCCTGGTCAGCCACAACAACAAGTCCATCCGCGACACCTGTGACCGGGTGCTGTGGCTGGAGCGCGGTGAGCTCCTGATGGACGGCCCCACGGACGAAGTGATCAAGGCGTACGAGAAGGAGACGGGCAAATAGCCCGCACTCCGCACCGGCCGCTCCCGTAGACCTCCGCGAGTACGGCTCGCGGGGGTCTACGAGCGCGCAGGCGCCGGCGCCGTCCGGGGCGAGCGTTCACGGACGGTCAACTCCCGGCGCTCCGGGGAGAGTTGAACCGCCGCCGATGGCGACCTGATCGTTGTCGGGGGCTTCGGTACCCACTCGTACGGGGGCGAGGTGTACGGCGTAAGCTGTACGGGTGCCGAACAGCACAAGTGGTACAAAGTGATACAAGAGGCACAAGTCGGGCAATACTCACCTGAGCGGGCGAGGGTCGGCTCGTTCGCGGCGCGCCGTGACCTGCGGCGTGTCCGAAATGGGATGTTTTAGCTTGGCGGTGTAGAACGGGAGACGTGACGGCAATGGCTACTGGTTCGCTCCGGCTCCGAAACGCGCCGGGCAGCCCGCGGTGAGTGAAGGGGAGGCGTTGACGCGCACCGTCGTCCATCGGCGGGCGAAGGACACCGGCGGGCCGGCCGACGCACACTCACGCAGCACGCTCGAGAAGGCCGCGCACGAGAACTTCCCGGTGGCGCCGTTCTTCCTGCCGCGCGCCTGGCGGGCCGACCTGATGGCCGTCTACGGCTTCGCCCGCCTCGTCGACGACATCGGCGACGGCGATCTCGCCCCCGGCGGCGGGGATGCCGCACTCCTCGGCCTGGACCGCGCACAGACCGCGGACCGCCCCGCGATGCTGGACGCCCTCGAGGCGGATCTGCGCCGCGTCTTCAGCGACCGCGCCCCCGGCCCCCGCCATCCTCTGATGCGCCGCCTGGGCCCGACCGTCCGCCGCTGCGGTCTGACCCCCGAGCCCTTCCTCGGCCTGATCGAGGCCAACCGCCAGGACCAGATCGTCACCCGCTACGCCACCTACGACGATCTTCTCGCCTACTGCGAGCTGTCCGCCAACCCCGTCGGCCGGCTCGTCCTGGGCATCACCGGCACGGCAAGCCCCGAGCGCATCCGCCACTCCGACCGGATCTGCACCGCGCTCCAGATCGTCGAGCACCTCCAGGACGTGGCCGAGGACCTCGGCCGCGACCGCATCTACCTCCCCGCCGAGGACCTGAAACATTTCCGAGTCACGGAGGACGATCTGGCCGCCCGCAGCGGGGGCGCATCGGTGCGCGCGCTGATCGCCTTCGAGGCGGAACGCGCCCATGACCTGCTGAATGAAGGCGCCCCGCTGGTGGGTAGCGTCCACGGCAGACTCAAGCTGCTGCTGGCCGGTTTCGTCGCCGGCGGACGCGCCGCACTCCAGGCGGTCGCGGCCGCCGACCACGACGTACTCCCTGGACCGCCCAAACCGACCAAGCTCAGCCTGCTGCGCGAGGTGGGGGCGACATTGCGAAGAGAGGGGTGAGCCGCGTGGAGGCAACCGCACACGCATCCGCGCCGGTGCTCGCTGCGTACCGCTACTGCGAGACCGTCACCGGGCAGCAGGCACGGAACTTCGCCTACGGCATCCGGCTCCTGCCGACCGACCGGCGGCAGGCCATGTCGGCGCTCTACGCCTTCTCCCGCCGGGTCGACGACATCGGCGACGGCGGCCTGGAGACCGCCGCCAAGCAGCAGCGCCTGGAGGACACCCGGGCGCTGCTGGCCCGTGTCAAGGACGGCCGGATCTCCGAGGACGACACCGACCCGGTCGCCGTCGCCCTGGCCGACGCCGCCCGGCGCTTCCCCATCCCGCTCGACGCGCTGGACGAACTGATCGACGGGGTGCTCGCGGACGTCCGCGGCGAGACCTACGAGACCTGGGACGACCTGAAGGTGTACTGCCGCTGCGTCGCCGGGGGCATCGGCCGGCTCTCGCTCGGTGTGTTCGGCACGGTCCCCGGCGCGCCGGACGTCGAGCGCGCCCCCGAGTACGCCGATACGCTCGGGCTCGCCCTGCAACTCACCAACATCCTCAGGGACGTTCGCGAGGACGCGGCCAACGGCCGGACGTACCTCCCCGCCGAGGACCTCGCCAAATTCGGCTGCTCGGCAGGTTTCCACGGACCGGTCCCGCCGGCCGGTTCCGACTTCGCCGGCCTGGTGCACTTCGAGGTGGCCCGCGCCCGCGCCCTGTTCGCCGAGGGCTTCCAGCTGCTGCCCATGCTCGACCGGCGCAGCGGCGCCTGCGTGGCCGCGATGGCCGGCATCTACCACCGGCTGCTGACCCGCATCGCCGACGACCCCGAGGCGGTGCTGCGCGGCCGGGTCTCGCTGCCCGGCCGGGAGAAGGCGTTCGTCGCGGTGCGCGGACTGTCCGGACTCGACGCCCGCGCGATCGGCCGCCGCGCGGCCGTCAGGAGGCGCGGATGATCCTCCGGGCAACCCTCGCCGGGACGTCTGCGTCCCCTTCACCGGTATGGGGGGAGCACACATGACATCGGCAGCCAGGCCGTCCGGCCGCCCCGAGGGGGCGGCCGCCGTGGTCATCGGCGGTGGCCTCGCGGGCACCACGGCGGCCCTCGCGCTGGCCGATGCCGGGCTGGACGTCACCCTGGTCGAGGGCCGCCCCAGGCTCGGCGGACTGGTCTTCTCCTTCCGCCGCGAAAGCGCCGCGGGCGAACTGACCGTCGACAACGGCCAACACGTCTACCTGCGCTGCTGCACCGCCTACCGGTCCTTCCTGGAGCGCATCGACGCCGCGCGGCTGGTGCCCCTCCAGGACCGGATGGACGTCCCCGTCCTCGACGCCGACCGGATGCGCCTGGGCCGGCTGCGCCGCACCGCCCTGCCCGTACCGCTGCACCTGGCCAAGAGCCTGGCCACCTACCCGCATCTGACGCCCGCCGAACGCGCCGGAGTCGTCCGCGCCACCCTCGCCCTCAAGCGCCTGGACCCGGCCGATCCCGCCCTGGACGGCGTGGACTTCGGCAGCTGGCTGCGCCGCCACGGCCAGTCGCCCCGCGCTGTCGAGGCGCTGTGGGACCTGGTCGGCATCGCCACCCTCAACGCCACCGCGAACGACGCCTCCCTGGGCCTGGCCGCCAAGGTCTTCAAAACCGGCCTGCTCTCCGCCCCGGGTGCCGCCGACATCGGTTGGGCACAAGTGCCGCTCGGCGAGGTCCACGACGCGCTCGCCCGCAGCGCGCTGGAGAAGGCCGGTGTGCGCGTCCGGCTGCGCACCCGCGCCGTGGCCGTCTCCCGTACGGACGAGGGCTGGCGGGTCGCCGTGGCCAACGGCCCGCACGGCCGCGAGCAGCTGGCCGCGGACACCGTCGTCCTGGCCGTACCACAGCGCGAGGCCCGCGGCCTGCTGCCCGACGGCGCCCTGGCCGACAAGGACCGGCTGCTGGAGATCGGCACCGCACCGATCCTCAACGTCCACGTCGTCTACGACCGCAAGGTGCTGCGCCGCCCCTTCTTCGCCGCCGTCGGCTCCCCGGTGCAGTGGGTCTTCGACCGTACGCACGCCGCCGGGCTCGCCGAGGACGGGCAGTATCTGGCCCTCTCGCAGTCCGCCGCACAGCAGGAGATCGACGCCCCGGTCGCCAAGCTGCGGGCCCGCTACCTGCCCGAGCTGGAACGGCTGCTGCCCGCCGCCCGGGGCGCCCGGATCCGCGACTTCTTCGTCACCCGCGAGCGCACCGCGACCTTCGCGCCCGCCCCGGGCGTCGGCAGGCTCCGCCCCGATGCCCGCACCCGAACCTCCGGCCTGTACCTGGCCGGTGCGTGGACCGCCACCGGGTGGCCCGCGACCATGGAAAGCGCTGTCCGCAGCGGCACCGCCGCCGCTCGCGAGGCACTCACCGAACTCGGCTTCCCCCAGGGCCAGTTGCCTCAGGAGGCGGCATGACTACGAGTACGAGCGCTCGCCAGAGCACGAGCATTGGAAACAGAGGAGAAACCGTGGCTTCCCCGGCTATCGACACCGCGAGCGTCACCGCGCTGCTGGAGCGCGGGCGGACACTCGCCACTCCCGTGCTGCGTGCCGCCGTCGGCCGACTCGCGTCTCCCATGGACACCGTCGCCGCCTACCACTTCGGCTGGATCGACGCCGCGGGCAACCCCTCGACGGGCGACAGCGGCAAGGCGGTCCGCCCCGCCCTGGCCCTGCTGTCGGCCGAGGCCGCGGGCGCCGCGCCCGAGGTCGGCATCCCTGGCGCGGTCGCCGTCGAGCTGGTGCACAACTTCTCGCTGCTGCACGACGACCTGATGGACGGCGACGAACAGCGCCGCCACCGCGACACGGTCTGGAAGGTGCACGGCCCCGCGCAGGCCATCCTGGTCGGCGATGCCCTGTTCGCCCTGGCCAACGAAATACTGCTGGAGCTGGGCACCGTCGAGGCCGGCCGGGCCACCCGCAGGCTGACGCTGGCCACCCGCAAGCTGATCGACGGCCAGGCCCAGGACATCTCCTACGAGCACCGCGAGCGGGTCACCGTCGAGGAGTGCCTGGAGATGGAGGGCAACAAGACCGGCGCCCTGCTCGCCTGCGCGGTCTCCATCGGTGCCGTTCTCGGCGGCGCCGACGACCGCACCGCCGACATCCTGGAGAAGTACGGCTACCACCTCGGCCTCGCCTTCCAGGCCGTCGACGACGTGCTGGGCATCTGGGGCGACCCGGACTCCACCGGCAAGCGGACCTGGAGCGATCTGCGCCAGCGCAAGAAGTCGCTGCCGGTCGTCGCCGCGCTGGCCGCCGGCGGCGAGGCGTCCGAGCGGCTGGCCCGCATCCTGGCCGCCGACGCCAAGAAGACCGAGACCGAGTTCGCCGACTTCACCGAGGAGGAGTTCGCCTCCCGGGCGGCCCTGATCGAGGAGGCCGGCGGCCGCGAATGGACCTCCCAGGAGGCCCGCCGCCAGCACGCCACCGCCATCGCCGCGCTGGACGAGATCGACATCCCCGAAAAGGTCCGTGCGCAGCTGGTCGCGCTCGCGGACTTCGTCGTCGTACGAGAGAGATGATCGCCATCGATACGAACTAGATCGCAGTCGCCGGCCGGTGCCAGCCGGGCGCCGGCCGACGGAATCCCTGAGCTGAGCCGTGACCGTTCACCGCAGAAGGGGAAGCCATGACAGCGACGACCGACGGAAGCACCGGGGCGCTGCCGCCCCGGGCCCCTTCGGCCAGCGATGCCGCCGCTGAGAAGACCGACCTGACCGCGGCGCGGCGGGCCACCGCTCGCGCCACCGACCATCTGCTCGCCCGCCAGGACCCGGCCGGCTGGTGGAAGGGCGACCTCGAAACCAATGTCACGATGGACGCCGAGGACCTGCTGCTGCGTCAGTTCCTGGGCGTGACCGACCCGAAGCTCACCGAGGCCGCCGCCCGCTTCATCCGCGGCGAACAGGGTGCGGACGGCACCTGGGCCACCTTCCACGGCGGGCCCGGCGAACTGTCCGCCACCATCGAGGCGTACGTGGCGCTGCGACTGGCCGGAGACGCCCCGGACGCGCCCCATATGGCCAGGGCCGCCGCCTGGATCCGCGGCCGCGGCGGAATCGCCTCCGCCAGGGTCTTCACCCGCATCTGGCTGGCCCTCTTCGGCTGGTGGAGATGGGAGGACCTGCCCGAACTCCCCCCGGAGCTCATCTACTTCCCCAAGTGGCTCCCGCTCAACATCTACGACTTCGGCTGCTGGGCCCGGCAGACCATAGTGGCCCTGACCATCGTCTCGGCCAAGCGCCCGGTCCGCCCGGCGCCCTTCGCCCTGGACGAGCTGCACAAGGATCCGCGCTGCCCCAACCCGCCGCGCCCGCTCGCCCCCGTCACCACCTGGGACGGCCTCTTCCAGCGCCTGGACCGGGCGCTGCACGTCTACCACAAGCTCGCCCCGCGCCGGCTGCGCCGTCATGCGATGCGTACGGCCGCCCAGTGGATCATCGAGCGCCAGGAGAACGACGGCTGCTGGGGCGGCATCCAGCCCCCCGCGGTCTACTCCCTGATCGCCCTGCACCTGTTGGGCTACGACCTCGACCACCCGGTGCTGCGCCACGGTCTGGCCTCGCTGGATCGTTTCGCCGTCTGGCGCGAGGACGGTGCCCGAATGATCGAGGCATGCCAGTCCCCGGTCTGGGACACCTGCCTGGCCACCATCGCGCTCGCCGACGCCGGACTGCCCGCCGACCATCCGCAGCTGGTCAAGGCCGCCGACTGGATGCTGGAGGAACAGGTCCTGCGCCCCGGCGACTGGTCGGTGCGCCGCCCCCAACTGGCCCCCGGCGGCTGGTCGTTCGAGTTCGAGAACGACAACTACCCCGACATCGACGACACCGCCGAAGTGGTGCTGGCGCTGCGCCGGGTCGAGCACCCCGACCCCCAGCGGGTGGATGCCGCGATCCGCCGCGCGGTGCGGTGGACCCTCGGCATGCAGTCCCGCAACGGCGCCTGGGGCGCCTTCGACGCCGACAACACCAGCCGGTTTCCGAACCGCCTGCCGTTCTGCGACTTCGGGGAGGTCATCGACCCGCCGTCGGCCGATGTCACCGCCCATGTCGTCGAGATGCTCGCCGATGTCGGCCGCAGCCACGATCCGCGCACCCGCCGCGGCATCGACTGGCTGCTGGCCGAACAGGAGCCCAGCGGCGCCTGGTTCGGCCGCTGGGGCACCAACTACGTCTACGGCACCGGATCCGTCCTGCCGGCCCTCGCCGCGGCCGGTATCCCCGCCTCGCACCCGGCCGTCCGCCGGGCCGTCGGCTGGCTGGAGCGGGTGCAGAACGACGACGGCGGCTGGGGCGAGGACCAGCGCTCCTACCAGGACAAGGACCGCTGGGCCGGCCGCGGCGCCTCCACCCCCTCGCAGACCGCCTGGGCGCTGCTTGCGCTGCTGGCGGCGGGGGAGCGGGAGAGCGAGGCGGTACGGCGCGGGGTGCGCCATCTGGTCGACACCCAGCGCGCGGACGGCTCCTGGGACGAGCCGTACTTCACCGGTACGGGCTTCCCCTGGGACTTCTCCATCAACTACCACCTCTACCGCCAGGTCTTCCCGCTGACGGCCCTGGGCCGCTACGTCCACGGCGGCCCGGCCGACGCGCCGTTGGGGGACTGATGCCGAGACCGGCCCCGGCAGACGCCGAACCGCCGCTGCTGATCGCCTGCGCGCTGGGCATCGAGCGGTGGGCGCTGCGGGGCGGGAAAGCGGACGGCCCGCGTCCGCCGGTGGTCACCCTCCGTACGGGCATGGGGCCGCAGGCGGCCGAGCGGGCCCTGGGCTCGGCGCTGCGCGAGGGCGCCGCCACCGCGCGGTCACCGGTCGTGGCCAGCGGTTTCTGCGCCGGACTCGCCCCGGGGATGCGGCCGGGGGACGTGGTGGTCGCCGAGGCCACCCGCGACCACCGCCCGGAGGCCCGCGACGTCGTCTGCGGCGACAACGGCCCGCTCCTCGAGGCCCTCGACCGGCGCGGGCTGACCGTCCATACCGGCCTGCTGCGCGGCTCGGACCATATCGTCCACGGCGCCGAGCGGGCCGCGCTGCACGCCGCGGGCGCGGTCGCGGTGGACATGGAATCCGCGGCCACCCTGCGGGCCGCGCAGCGCGCCGGACCCCGCCCGGTTGCGGCCGTCCGGGTGGTCGTGGACGCTCCAGAACATGAACTCGTACGGATCGGTACCGTGCGCGGTGGAATATCGGCCTTCCGTGTGCTGCGCTCGGTTCTTCCTGTTCTCTTCGAATGGCACCGTTCGTTGCTGCTCCCCAGGAGGTGAGCCAGATGGCCATGCCGCTTCGCCAGACCATCCGGGTCGGGACCTATCTCTTTGAACAGAAAGTGCTGCGGCGCCGCGAGAAGTTCCCGCTGATCGTCGAACTGGAGCCGCTCTTCGCCTGCAATCTCAAATGCGAGGGCTGCGGAAAGATCCAGCATCCGGCGGGCGTCCTCAAACAGCGGATGCCGGTGGCCCAGGCGGTCGGCGCGGTGCTGGAATCCGGTGCGCCGATGGTCTCCATTGCGGGCGGCGAGCCCCTGATGCATCCGCAGATCGACGAGATCGTCCGGCAGTTGGTGGCGAAACGCAAGTACGTCTTTCTGTGCACCAACGCGATGCTGCTGCGTAAGAAGATGGACTCCTTCACGCCCTCGCCGTATTTCGCCTTCGCGGTGCATATCGACGGAATGCGGGAGCGCCACGACGAATCCGTCGCGAAGGAAGGCGTATTCGACGAAGCGGTGGCGGCCATCAAGGAGGCCAAGCGGCGCGGCTTTCGGGTCACCACCAACTCCACCTTCTTCAACACCGACACCCCGCAGACCATCATCGAGGTCCTCAACTTCCTCAATGACGACCTCCAAGTCGACGAAATGATGCTGTCGCCCGCCTACGCCTACGAAAAAGCCCCCGACCAGGAGCACTTCCTGGGCGTCGAACAGACCCGGGAGCTGTTCAAAAAGGCCTTCGCGGGCGGCAACCGCCGGCGCTGGCGGCTCAACCACAGCCCGCTCTTCCTCGACTTCCTGGAGGGCAGGGCGGACTTCCCCTGCACGGCCTGGGCCATCCCCAACTATTCCCTCTTCGGGTGGCAGCGCCCCTGCTACCTGATGAGCGACGGCTATGTCCCCACCTACCGGGAGCTCATCGAGGAGACCGACTGGAGCAAATACGGCCGCGGCAAGGACCCCCGCTGCGCCAACTGCATGGCGCACTGCGGCTATGAGCCCACCGCCGTCCTGGCCACCATGGGCTCCCTGAAGGAATCGCTGCGGGCGATCAAGGAAACCGCCGGCGGAAACCGCCGGTGACCCGGGGAGGGGGACCGAGCATGACCCTGCTGGAACACATCCGCGCGCCGCACGATCTCAAGGCGCTTCCCGCGGAGCGGCTGCCGGAACTCGCCGAGGAAATCCGCCGGTTCCTCGTCCAGGCCGTCGCCCGCACCGGTGGCCACCTGGGACCCAACCTCGGCGTGGTCGAGCTGACCCTCGCCCTGCACCGGGTCTTCGACTCGCCCGCCGACCGCATCCTGTGGGACACCGGCCACCAGTCGTACGTCCACAAGATTTTGACGGGACGTCAGGACTTCTCGAAACTGCGGTCCAAGGGCGGCCTGTCCGGCTACCCCTCGCGCGCCGAGTCGCCGCACGACATCATCGAGAACAGCCATGCCTCCACGGTCCTGGCCTGGGCCGACGGGCTCGCCAAGGCCAACCGGGTGCGCGGCGTCACCGACCATGTCGTGGCCGTCATCGGTGACGGCGCGCTGACCGGCGGAATGGCCTGGGAGGCCCTCAACAACATCGCCGCCGCCAAGGACCGCCCGCTGATCATCGTCGTCAACGACAACGAGCGCTCCTACGCCCCCACCATCGGCGGCCTCGCCCACCACCTCGCCGCCCTGCGCACCTCCGACGGCTACGAGAAGTTCCTGGCCTGGGGCAAGGACGTCCTCCAGCGCACCCCCGTCGTCGGCCAGCCGCTCTACGGATCGCTGCACGGCGCGAAGAAGGGCTTCAAGGACGCCTTCGCACCCCAGGGCATGTTCGAGGACCTGGGACTGAAGTACCTCGGCCCGATCGACGGGCACGACATCGCCGCCGTCGAATCCGCGCTGACCCGCGCCAAACGCTTCGGCGGCCCGGTGCTGGTGCACACCCTGACCCAGAAAGGCCGCGGCTACCCGCCCGCCCTGGAGGACGAGGCGGACCACTTCCACACCGTCGGCGTGATGGACCCGCTGACCTGCGCCCCCGTCACCCCGGCCGGGACTCCCTCCTGGACCTCCGTCTTCGGCGACGAGATGGTCAAGCTCGGCCGGGAGCGGGACGACATCGTCGCGATCACCGCGGCCATGCTCCAGCCCGTCGGCCTGAAGAAGTTCGCCGAGGCGTTCCCGGACCGTATCTACGACGTGGGCATCGCCGAACAGCACGCCGCGGTCTCGGCCGCCGGGCTGGCCACCGGCGGACTCCACCCGGTCTTCGCCGTCTACGCCACCTTCCTCAACCGCGCCTTCGACCAGATCCTGATGGACGTCGCCCTGCACCGCTGCGGCGTCACCTTCGTCCTGGACCGGGCCGGCATCACCGGCACCGACGGCGCCTCGCACAACGGCATGTGGGACCTGTCCGTGCTGGGCGTCGTACCGGGGCTGCGGCTCGCCGCGCCGCGCGACGCCGACCAGCTCCGCGCCCAGCTGCGCGAAGCCCTCGACGTGGATGATGCGCCCACGGTGATCCGCTACCCCAAGGAAACGGTCGGCGACCCGGTGCCGGCCGTCGGCCGCATCGGCGGCGCCGACGTGCTGCACCGTATGCCGCAGTCGGACGTCCTGCTGATCGCGGTCGGGGTGATGGCGCCGGTGTGCCTGCGGGTCGCCGAACTCCTCGCGGCGCGCGGCGTCGACACGACGGTCATCGACCCGCGCTGGGTCAAACCCGTCGACCCCGCCCTCCCCCCGCTCGCCGCGCAGTACGCCCTGGTGGCCGTCGTCGAGGACAACCTCCGTACCGGAGGCGTCGGTTCGGCGGTCGGTCAGGCGCTGCGGGATGCGGACGTGGACGTACCGCTGCGCACCTTCGGCATCCCCGACCGGTTCCTGCCGCACGCCAAACGCGGTGAACTGCTGGCCGATCTCGGCCTCACCCCGGCCGAGATCGCCGCCCGCATCAGCGACGCACTGGCCGGCAAGAACCCCGCGCCGACCCGCGAGGAGAGCGCCCCGTGACCGGATTCGACCTGGCGAAGCTGCTCGCCGAACGCGGCGCCGAACGCTACGACCTGCACGCCCGCCACCTCAACCACCAGCTTCCGCGGATGCTGCACACCATCGGCTTCGACAAGGTCTACGAACGGGGCGAGGGCGCCTACTTCTGGGACGCCGAGGGCAACGACTACCTCGATATGCTCGCCGGTTTCGGGGTGATGGGCCTGGGCCGCCACCACCCCGTCGTCCGCAAGGCCCTGCACGACGTCCTGGACGCCGACCTGCCCGACCTCACCCGCTTCGACTGCCAGCCGCTGCCCGGCCTGCTCGCCGAGAAACTGCTGGCCCACGCGCCCCACCTCGACCGCGTCTTCTTCGGCAACAGCGGCACCGAAGCCGTCGAAACCGCCCTGAAATTCGCCCGCTACGCCACCGGCCGCCCGCGCGTCCTCTACTGCACCCACGCCTTCCACGGCCTGACCACCGGCGCCCTCTCCGTCAACGGTGAGCCCGGCTTCCGCGACGGCTTCGCCCCCCTCCTGCCCGACACCGCCGTCGCCCTGGGCGATCTGACCGCCCTCGAACGGGAACTGCGCCGGGGCGATATCGCGGCGCTGATCATCGAGCCCGTCCAGGGCAAGGGCGTCCACCCCACCCCGCCCGGATTCCTGCCCGCCGCACAGGAGTTGCTGCGCAAGCACAAGGCCCTGCTGATCGCCGACGAGGTGCAGACCGGCCTCGGCCGCACCGGCGACTTCTTCGCCTACCAGCACGAGGAGGGCGTGGAACCGGACCTGGTCTGCGTGGCCAAGGCGCTCTCGGGCGGCTACGTACCCGTCGGCGCCACGCTCGGCAAGGACTGGATCTTCAAGAAGGTCTACTCCGCCATGGACCGGGTGCTGGTCCACTCCGCCAGCTTCGGGTCCAACGCCCAGGCCATGGCGGCCGGGCTCGCGGTGCTCGCCGTCATGGAGGACGAGGGGATCACCGCCAACGCCCGGCGCACCGGTGACCTGCTCCGCACCCGCCTCGCCGCCCTGACCGACCGCTACGAGCTGCTGCACGACGTCCGCGGCCGCGGCCTGATGATCGGCATCGAATTCGGCAAGCCCAAGTCCCTTGTCCTGCGGGGGCGTTGGCGGATGCTGCAAACCGCCCGCAAGGGGCTGTTCGCCCAGCTGGTCGTGGCACCACTGCTCCAGCGCCACCGCATCCTCACCCAGGTCTCCGGCGACCACCTCGAAGTCATCAAGCTGATTCCGCCGCTGATCATCGGTGAACCGGAGGTCGACCGGTTCGTCGAGGCGTTCACGGCGGTCATGGACGATGCGCACAACGGCGGCGGCCTGATGTGGGACTTCGGGCGGACGCTGGTCAAACAGGCGGTCGCCCACCGCTGACGCACAACCGGGGGGAGCGCGCACGACGATCGCCGCGACGACGGTGCGGGCCGTCCGGCCTGCGGCGCTCGGGGGGCGACCCGGAAGAGATACGGATGCACCGCACGTCACGGGGTGGGTCACCGACCCCGGTACTGAGGTCCCTCAGTCGGTCAGCAGCTGGGCGCGGAGCTTCTCGCGGGTGGCGGGGGTGAGGCCGAGGCCCTCGGTGAGGTAGGTCTCGGTGGAGCCCCAGGTACTTTCGATGGCGTCGAAGGCGGCCGCGAGGTAGTCGGAGTCGGCTCCGAAGAGGGGGGAGAGGAGTTCCTCGACCTCGGGGGGCATGACGGGGGAGGGGCCGGAGCGGCGGACCTTGTAGCGGCGGTGCGGTTCGTTGGACTTGAGGTAGTCGGCCTCGATGGCGTCGCGTTCGACGCCGACGGCGAGCAGCGTCACGGCGATGGACAGGCCCGCGCGGTCCTTGCCGGCGGCGCAGTGCATCAGGGCGGGGACGCTGTCCTCGGCGAGGGAGTGCAGCACCCGGCTGTGGTCCTCGGTGCGGGTGGTGATGATGTGCCGGTAGGTCGCGACCATCCTGGCCGCCGCCTTGCCGTCGCCGAGCAGGACGCGCAGCTGGTCGAGTTCGCCGTCGCGCACCATGGCCCAGAACTCCGCGCCGTCGGCCGGGTCGGTCAGCGGGATGTTCACATTCCGTACACCCGGCAGCGCGACATCGGGGCCTTCGATCCGGATGTCCCCGGAATTGCGGAAGTCGAATACGGTGTGCAGCCCGAGCCCGCTCAGGTACGCCGCGTCCGCCTCGGTCGCATGGGCGAGGTGGCCGCTGCGGAAGAGCCGTCCGTGCCGTACCCGACGCCCGTCCACGGTCGGCAGCCCGCCCACATCACGGAAGTTACGGACCCCCGCGAGGTCGAACTGCTCCTGCGGGACCTGCGGCGTCTGCGTCACGGGCGCTCCTTCGGTTCGGCCGCCGACCTGGGCGTCGACGCGCGGGTACCTCCGACCATACGGCAGCCGCTGCAACATGGGTGCAAGGGGCAAGCACCCGTGGGGAGGGGTGCATGAAGCGATGGTGGAACTCTCTGTGGCCGTTCATTATTCCAACTTGAGGAGAAATTGACCTGGTGGCATTAATCACCTCTCGTCAACCCCTGGTTACGGTGGCGTAAGTCACTTCCGAACGTGAAGTATGTGTTGACGTGGCAGACGATTCGAAGAACATCAACAGCGGCGCCCATGGCGCCATCGGGTCGTACGCAGCCGTCGGGGACAGCTTCACCGAGGGGGTCGGGGATCCCGGCCGTGACGGGGCGTACATCGGTTGGGCGGACCGGCTCGCGGTCCTCCTGTCGGACCAGCGGGAAGAGGGGGACTTCCGCTACGCGAACCTTGCCGTCAGGGGGCGGCTCCTCGACCAGATCGTCGAGGAGCAGGTGCCCAGGGCCAAGGAGCTGGGCCCCGAGCTGGTGACATTCTGTGCCGGCGGCAATGACATCCTGCGGCCGGGCTCGGACCCGGACGCGGTGGCCGAGCGCTATGAGAAGGCGGTCGCGGACCTGCGGGAATCGGTCGGGACGGTGCTGCTGTGCACAGGGTTCGACACCCGCGGGATGCCGGTGCTGCGGCATCTGCGCGGCAAGATCGCTACGTATACGGCCCATGTGCGGGCCATTGCGGACCGGCACGACTGCCCGGTGCTCGACCTGTGGTCGCTGAAGTCCGTACAGGACCGGCGGGCCTGGAGCGAGGACCGGCTGCATCTGTCGGCCGACGGCCACACCCGGGTGGCGCTGCGCGCGGCGCAGGTGCTGGGGCTGACGGTGCCGGCCGAACCGGACCAGCCGTGGCCCCCGGAGGCGGAACGCTCGGCCGCCGAGGCCCGGCGCGAGACCATCCACTGGGCGCGCGAGCACCTCGTCCCGTGGATCGGGCGCCGGCTGCGTGGCGAGTCCTCCGGCGATCATGTCGAGCCCAAGCGGCCCGATCTGCTGCCGCTGTAGCGGCAGGGCCCGGCGAACGGGCGCGCATGGCTGAGGCCCCGGTCTCCGCGGATGCGGACCGGGGTCTCAGAGGGTGGCGGCGGTGTACGGCAGATCCGCCCACACGACCCGGCCCCGGCCGCTGTCGCCGGGCCGCGTTCCCCAGCTCTCGGACAGCGCGCCGACGAGGAAGAGCCCCCGCCCGCCCTCCTTGTCGACGCTGCCGGGCTGGGCGTGCGGTGCCGAAAGACCGGGACCGCCCTCGTCGGTGATCTCTATGCGGATGTGGGACCCGACGAGAGCCAGTTCACAGCCGACCTTCTCGCTGTCGGTGTGCCGCACCGCATTGGTGAACAGCTCGGAGACCACCAACTCCACGTCGTCGCGGACGTGTTGAGCCGCGCCCCATTCGCGCAGCAGCGCGATGACCCGCTTGCGGGCCTCGGGGACCGAGGTGCGCCGCGCCGGCAAATGGAACGCGTCCTGGGGGTGCCCGGCGGCATAGCCGCAGAGGCGCCCTAACGAAGGAGCGTTTTTGGAGGAAGCCACCACGTAACTATGTGCGATGTTGGTCACCGATGGCAAGGATCACTCTGTAATTTGCAGAATCGCATATGCAGTCTGTTCGACATCCTGACGGCATGACACACTGCTGACCACATAAGTCAGTTGGAGGGGATCTGACGTGGTGGACCCACGTTCGGCCGGAGCGCCGACCGTCCTTCGGGTGGTGCTCGGCAAGCGACTCCAGGACCTGCGCGAGAAAGCGGGACTGTCCTTCGAACAGTCCGCGCGGGCCCTCGATGTCACCCACGCCACGATACGGCGGATGGAAAAGGCCGAGGTCGGCCTGAAGCTCCCCTACGTCGAGAAACTGCTGGCCACCTACGGCGTCACCGACCACGACGAGATCGAGGGCTTCCTCTCGCTCGCCCGGGAGGCGAACAAGCCCGGCTGGTGGCACCGCTTCCGCGACGTCCTCCCCGAGTGGTTCAGCGCATTCGTCAGCCTGGAGAGCGAGGCCAACCTCATCCGGGCCTACCAGCCCCACTATGTCCCCGGCCTGTTGCAGACCGAGGACTACGCCGCAGCCGTCCTGCGCGCCGGGATGCCCCACGCCCCCGCCGCGGACATCGACCGCATCGTGGCGCTGCGCATGGAGCGGCAGTCGCTGCTGACCCGTGAACGGGCGCCGATGCTGTGGGCCGTGATGGACGAGACCGTCCTGCGGCGCCCGATCGGCGGCCCGAAGGTGATGCGCGACCAGATCACCCGGCTCATGGAGGCCACCTCGCTGCCGAACGTCCGGTTGCAGGTCATGCCCTTCGCTTCCGGCCCGCATCCCGCGATGTACGGGCCGTTCCACATTTTCCGCTTTCCGATTCCGGAGCTCCCGGACATCGCGTACGCGGAAAGCCTCGTCGGAGCCGTGTACTTCGACCAGCGCAACGACGTCTCGCAGTTCCTGGAGGCCCTGGACCGGATGTGTGCGCAGGCCGCGCCGGCACACACCACCAGGGCCATTCTGGGTGGCTTTCGCAAGGAGATCTAACCCCCCATGGATCGCATACGCATCTACAACGGCATGCCCGCCAATGAACTGGGCAACGAAGGCTGGCACAAGCCGTGGAGTGGCGGAAACGGAGGCGAGTGCGTCGAAGCCATGCGCCTGAAGGACGGCCGCGTGGCGCTGCGCCAGTCGACCGACCCCAACGGCCCGGCGCTGATCTACACCCAGCGCGAAATGGTCAGCTTCATCGAAGGCGCGAAGGCCGGGCACGCCGACTTCCTGCTCACCGCGGCACCCTGTCGGCGCGCGGAGCGGAGGACGGCATGATCGACCGCGACGGCACGAGCGAGGGCTTTGCGCATGAGGAGGCCGGCCGCGGGGTCCCGGAGATCGGGCCGTACGTCAAAGGGCCCGAGCACTCCGGCTTCTCGGCCGAGGAGATCGACACCAGCAAGGCGCACCCGGCCCGGATGCACGACTACTTCCTCGGCGGCTGGGACAACTACGAGGTCGACCGCGAGGCCGGGGACCGCATCCTGGCCATGCACCCCCACGTCCGCGAGAGCGCCCTGGCCAACCGCGCGTTCCTGCGGCGGGCCGTGCGCGAACTGGTCGGCGACGGCACCCGCCAGATCATCGACATCGGCACCGGCATCCCCACCTCGCCCAACGCCCATGAGATGGCCCGCGAGACCGCACCCGACACCGTTGTCGTCTACGTCGACAACGACCCCATCGTCGCCACGCACGCCGGCGCCCGCCTCACCAACACCGACCGCACCGCCTTCGTCCTCGGCGATCTGCGCGATCCGAAATCGGTGCTGGAACACCCCGCCGTCCGGACGCTGATCGACTTCGATCGGCCGGTGGCGCTGGTGATGGGCATCGTGCTGTCCTTCCTGCGCGACGAGGAGGAACCCGCCGCCTGCGTCGCCGCCCTCGCCGACGCCCTGCCCGCCGGCAGCCACCTCGTCCTGAGCCATCCCACCTACGAGCCCTACGAGGGCTACCCGGAGGGCCGGGTGGAGGAGTGGATGCGGGTCGCGGCGGAAGAGGTCTACCGCCGCTCCGCCGCGCCGCTCCAGCTGCGCTCCAAGGCGGACATCGCCCCGTTCTTCGGCCCGTTCACCCCGCTCGAACCGGGCATCGTACGGATTCCGCTGTGGCGGCCGGACGGCGAAGTGCCCGGCCCCGCCGAACTCAACGACATCGTCTTCTACGGCGGGGTGGGCAGAAAGGACTGAACCGCGCGGCGGACGGACACCGGACGCCAGGCCCCTACGCCCGGCAGAGCACCGCCGCCAGCACCCGGTCGAGCTCCGCCTCCGGGTCGGCCGCCGCGCCCTGCGCCCGCCAGGCCACGAACCCGTCCGGGCGCACCAGCACCGCTCCCTGCGGGGTGGTGCCGTGGACCTCGGCCCAGTCGGCGCCCTGCTCGGGGGCGAGATCGTCCTCGGGACGGGTGCCGATGCGGTACGCGGGGAGCCGCAGCGCCCAGCGCTCGGCGGTGCGTGCGGCGGCGGCGTGCCAGGGCTCGCCCTCCGGGCCGGTCAGCAGGACCAGGGACTTCTCGTACAGGTCCAGCGTCGACAGCCGTACGCCGGCGCGCTGGAGCCACATATGCGGCGCCCGGGTACCAGGGGCGCCGGTCAGCTGCATCCGGGCGGGTACGACCGGGAGCGCGGGATCGGCGCCGACCACCGCGCCGCGCGGATAGCCGTAGCCGAGGGCCACGGTGAGCACGCCGCTCTGCCGGCCGCCGCCCGCGCCGGGCGCCGCGGCATACCCGGGGTGGCTGTGTTCGGCGGACCGGGCCGACGCCCGCGAACTGGTCGCGCTCGCCACCGGGCGGCGTTCGGTCTCGTACGTCTCCAGCAGGCCCGGCCCCGCCCAGCCGTCCAGGACCGCGGCCAGCTTCCACACGAGGTTGTGGGCGTCCTGGATACCGGTGTTGGAGCCGAACGCCCCGGTGGGCGACATCTCATGGGCCGCGTCACCGGCCAGGAACACCCGCCCGGCCGCATACCGCTCGGCGACGCGTTCGGCCGCGTGCCAGGGCGCCTTGCCGGTGATCTCCACGTCCATGTCCATGACCCCGGTCGCCCGGCGGATGTGCTCGATGCACCGCTCGTCGGTGAAGTCCTCCAGGGTCTCGTTCCGGTCGGGGTGCCAGGGGGCGTGGAAGACCCACTCCGCCGCGTTGTCCACCGGGAGCAGACAGCCGTCCGCCTCCGGGTTGGTCAGATAGCAGGCGATGAAGCGGCGGTCGCCGACCACGTCCGCCAGCTGCGGGGCCCGGAAGGTGATGCTCACATTGTGGAAGAGGTCGCCCGGGCCCGTCTGGCCGATGCCCAGCAGCTCCCGGCACGGACTGCGCGGGCCGTCGGCCGCGATGACATAGTCCGCGTGGACGGTGGTGTGCTCGCCGCTGTCGCGGTCCTTGACGACCGCGGTCACCCCGTCGCGGTCCTGGTCGAACGAGATCAGCTCGGTGTGGAAGCGCAGATCGCCGCCCAGCTCCCGGGCGCACCGCAACAGCACCGGCTCCAGATCGTTCTGGCTGCACAGACACCATCCGGCGGGGCTGAACTTCGCCAGCCCGCCGCCCGGGTCGATCTCCTTGAACAGCCACTCCTGCTCCTCGCCGGTCAGCGAAGGCGTCTGGAGGATGCCGTGATTGTCCGCCAGGACGGACGCCGCCTCGCGAATGGGCCGTTCGGCGCCCGCAACCCGGAACAGCTCCATGGTGCGGACGTTGTTCCCCCGTCCGCGCGGATGCCGCGACGTACCGGAGTGTTTCTCCACCAGCATGTGCCGTACGCCCAGACGCCCCAGGAACAGCGACGCGGACAGCCCCACCAGGGAGCCGCCCACGACAAGTACCGGAACCCGCTCTTCGCCCGCTGCACTCATTGACCGCTCCAGCTCCTGTCACGTCTACGGAGAGCGAGTTTCCCCGGCCAGCCAAGCGTTCGATCATGGTTCACCCGCATGGCTCACACGCCTCGCGCGCCCAGGGGGGCGCCCCCACGATCGATTCGGGACGGCGACGTCCGCCGTTCGGGGGGCCGATTCGCCCCCCGTAGGCCGGGTCGGCGTCCGGATGACCTCCGGGACTGACGACGCACCACGGGAGTCCGCTCGCTCCGAGGGAGATGCGTAGACGATGACAACAGTGTCGGAACGAATTTCGCAGTCCGCGTTCGACGGCTCGAAACTCCGGGTCGTCCTGATGCTGGACCTCCACGAAGGCGCCCAGCAGCGCTTCCTCGAAGCCTACGAGAACCTGCGCAACCAGGTGGCCTCCGTCCCCGGCCACCTCACCGACCAACTGTGCCAGTCCATCGACAACCCCTCGGAGTGGCTGATCACCAGCGAATGGGAGAGCGCCCCGCCGTTCCTGGCCTGGGTCAACAGCGAGGAACACGTCGAACTGGTACAGCCGCTGCACGACTGCGTGAGCCGCACCCGGTCGCTGCGTTTCAGCGTGCTGCGCGAGACCTCCAGCGACTCCGCGAACGCGCCCGAAACCGCCAGGGGTCAGCTCCAGGTCGCCCCCCGCGTCGGCGACGGCGTCGTCCGCCACGCCCTGACGTTCACCGTCAAACCCGGCAGCGAGTCGATGGTCGCCGAGATCCTCGCCGACTACGCCTCCCCCGAGGCGAGGGTCGACGAGTCCACCCGGCTGTGCCGCACCTCGCTGTTCATGCACGGCAACCGAGTCGTCCGCGCGGTCGAGGTGCAGGGCGACCTCGTCGCCGCGCTGCGCCATGTTGCCGAACAGCCCGAGGTACGGGCCGTCGAGGAGGCCATCAACCCCTACCTCGAACAGGACCGGGACCTGACCGACCCCAACTCCGCGCGGGACTTCTTCACCCGGGCCGCGCTGCCCGCGGTGCACCACATCGCCACGGACGGCCCCGTCCCCGGTGACCTGCAACGGCACGCGCTGTACTACCGGGCCAAGGAAGGCTGCGGTATGGCGCTGGCCCGGATGCTGGCCCGGCAGGACGACGCGGCCGCCGACGACCCCGCCGGCCCCCTCGCCGGCAGCACCCTCTTCCAGCGCGACGACATCGTCGTCCGGCTCATCGACCTGCGGACGCCCCTCGACGACTGCGACCCCGACGTCGTCATCGGCGTATGCGGTCCCCGCAAGCGGGGTGTCTTCAAGCGCCTGATGGACACCGACGTGGCAGGCGGACTGACGACCGACCGCGAGATGGCGCACTTCCTGGCGCGCTCCGACATGGACCTGATCACCGACCGCCGGGCGCCGGAGGACTCCTGACCGCGCATCCGGCATTCCCACGGTCCCACCCGCCGGCACCCCGTACCTGGAGGAGGCAGCCATGACCACGCACCGCCCACGCATCGTGGACCTCAGCGAGACCAAGCCCAACCGTCGCCGCGGCGGCGACCTGCGCGCCATGCTGACACCCACCGCGGTGGGCGCCACCAGCGGCTTCATGGGCATGGCCCTCGTACAGCCGGGGGAGCGCATCGGCGAGCACTACCACCCGTACTCCGAGGAGTTCGTCTACGTGGTGAACGGCGCCCTCGAAGTGGACCTGGACGGCGAGCCGCATCCGATGCGCCCGGACCAGGGCCTGCTGATCCCGAAGTATGTGCGCCACCGGTTCCGCAACGTCGGCGACGAAGAGGTCCGGATGGTCTTCCATCTCGGCCCGCTGGCCCCGCGCCCGGACCTGGGACACGTCGACACCGAGGAGACGGACGGAGACGCGCCCTCGGGACCACCCGAACGCAAGGAGCCGGTGTCATGACCCGACGCGTGGCGGTCACCGGAGTCGGCATCGTCGCGCCGGGAGGCGTGGGTGTGCCCGCCTTCTGGGACCTGCTGTCCGCCGGGCGCACCGCGACGCGTGGAATCACCCTCTTCGACCCGGGGGGCTTTCGCTCGCGGATCGCCGCCGAGTGCGATTTCGACCCGGCGGCCCACCGGCTGACCGCGGAACAGGTGGCCCAACAGGACCGGTACATCCAGTTCGCGCTGGTCGCCGCCGATGAGGCGGTACGCGACGCGGGCCTGAACTCCGGTGCCGAGAACCCGTGGCGGATGGGGGTGTCGCTGGGCACCGCCGTCGGCGGCACCACCCGCCTGGAACACGACTACGTCGCCGTCAGCGACGTCGGCCGGAAGTGGGACGTCGACCACCGGCCGGCCGGCCGCCACTTGCAGCGGGCGTTCTCCCCCAGCTCGCTCGCCTCCGCGGTGGCGGAGCAGACCGGCGCCCGCGGCCCGGTGCAGACCGTCTCCACAGGCTGCACCTCCGGCCTCGACGCCATCGGCTACGCCTTCCACTCCATCGAGGAGGGGCGGCTCGACGTATGCCTCGCCGGTGCCTCGGATTCGCCGATCTCCCCGATCACGGTGGCTTGCTTCGACGCCATCAAGGCGACCTCCGCCAACAACGACGACCCCGCCCATGCCTCGCGGCCGTTCGACGCCCACCGCGACGGGTTCGTCTTGGGGGAGGGCGGCGCCGTCCTCGTCCTGGAGGAGCTGGAACACGCCCGCGCCCGCGGCGCCACCGTGCACTGCGAGATACGCGGCTACGCCACGTTCGGCAACGCGTACCACATGACCGGGCTCACTCAGGAGGGCCTGGAGATGGCCGAGGCGATCAACCGCGCACTCGCCCACGCGCAGGTCGACAGCTCCCAGATCGACTATGTCAACGCGCATGGCTCGGGCACCCAGCAGAACGACCGGCACGAGACCGCCGCGGTCAAGAAGGCGCTGGGTGAGTACGCCTACCACGTGCCCATGAGCTCCATCAAATCCATGGTGGGCCATTCGCTCGGCGCGATCGGGGCGATCGAGATCGTCGCGTGCGTGCTGGCACTCGCCCACCAGGTCGTACCGCCGACCGCCAACTACGAGACCCCGGACCCCCGGTGCGACCTCGACTATGTGCCCAAAACCGCGCGGGAGCTGCCGCTGCGGTCGGTGCTCTCGGTCGGCAGCGGGTTCGGTGGCTTCCAGTCCGCGGTGGTGCTGACCAGACGGGGTGGGAGGGCCCGATGAGCTCCCTGCAACAGCTGCCACATCGCCGGCAACGACGGGCCGTCGTCACCGGCATCGGCGTCATCGCCCCCAACGGGGTGAGCACCGAGGTCTTCTGGAAGGCGACCCGGGAGGGCATGAGCGTGCTCGACCTGGTCACCCGGGAAGGCTGTGAGCAACTGCCGCTCAAGGTCGCCGGAGAGGTACGCGACTTCGACCCGGCCGCGCTCATCGAAGAGCGCTACCTGGTGCAGACCGACCGGTTCACCCACTTCGCCATGGCGGCAGCCAACCTCGCGCTGGACGACGCCCGCCTGGGCCGCGCCGACTACAACGACTCGCCGTTCGCGGTGGGCGTGGTGACCGCGGCCGGCTCCGGTGGCGGCGAGTTCGGCCAGCGGGAACTCCAGCACCTGTGGGGCCAGGGCTCCAAACACGTCGGGCCCTACCAGTCGATCGCCTGGTTCTATGCGGCCAGTACGGGCCAGATCTCCATCCGCGGCGGCTTCAAGGGCCCCTGCGGCGTGGTGGCCAGCGACGAGGCCGGCGGTCTGGACGCGCTGGCGCATGCGGGACGGACCATCCGGCGCGGCACCGACGCCGTCGTCGTCGGCGCGGCCGAGGCGCCGCTCGCCCCGTACTCGGTGGTCTGCCAGCTCGGCTACGACGACCTCAGCCGGGGCGCGGACCCCTACCGCGCCTACCGCCCGTTCACCGACGCCGCCTGCGGCTTCGTCCCCGCCGAGGGGGGAGCGATGTTGGTGGTCGAGGAGGAGACGGCGGCCCTCGACCGCGGGGCACCGGTGCGCGCCGTGGTGGCCGGACACGCCGCGACCTTCACCGGCGCGGCCCGCTGGGAGGAGTCCCGCGAAGGGCTGGCGCATGCGATCACCGGTGCGCTGGAGGACGCGCGGTGCGCGCCGGAGGAGATCGATGTGGTCTTCGCGGACGCGTTCGGGGTGCCGGCGGCCGACCATGCCGAGGCGCATGCGATCGCCGACGCGCTGGGCGAGCACGCCACGGAGGTGCCCGTGACCGCACCCAAGACCGGCACCGGCCGGGCGTACTGCGGCGCCCCCGTCCTGGACGCGGCGGCCGCGGTGCTTTCGATGGAGCACGGCGTCGTGCCCCCCACCCCCAACGTCTTCGAGGTGAACCACGACCTCGATCTGGTCACGGTCTCGGCCCGACCGGCCGAGTTGCGGACCGCGTTGGTGCTGAGCCGGGGACTCATGGGCTCGAACGCGGCACTGGTGCTGCGCAAGGGCCCGGCCGAGTCCCCCTGGTGAGAAGGAGAGACCCGTCATGAGCGCTGAACTGACCTTCGACGAGCTGGCCTCGCTGATGAAGAAGGGCGCCGGGCTGTCCGTCGAGCCAGCGGATCTGGCGGAGCGGGCCGATGCGCCCTTCGCCGAATTCGGGCTGGACTCGCTCGGTCTGCTCGGCATCGTCGGCGAGCTGGAGAACCGCCTGGGCCGGCCGCTGCCCAACGACGCCGAGCGCAGCAGGACGCCGCGCGACTTCCTCGACCTTGTCAACACCGTGCCGACGACAGGAGCCTGATATGCCTGGCCACACCGAGAACGACATCAAGATCGCCGCTCCCCTCGACCTCGTCTGGGACATGACCAACGACCTGGAGAACTGGCCCCAGCTGTTCAGCGAGTACGCCGCGGTCGATGTGCTCTCCCGCGAGGGCGACAAGACGACCTTCCGGCTGACCATGCACCCCGACGACAACGGCACCGTCTGGAGCTGGGTCTCCGAGCGGACCGTCGACCGCGCGGGACTGAGCGTGCGTGCCCGCCGGGTGGAGACCGGCCCGTTCGCGCATATGGACATCCACTGGACCTACCGCGAACTGCCCGGCGGTACGGGGATGTACTGGACGCAGGACTTCGCGATGAAGCCGGAGGCCCCGGTCGACGATGCGGGCATGACCGAGCACATCAACCGCAACTCCAAGATCCAACTGGAGCTGATCCGCGACAAGATCGAGGCGCGCAACCGTGCCATGAAGGGCTCGGCCAGCCCCAACTGACGGCCCTCACCCGCCGGTACGCCACCGGTACGCAACCGTCCGGCCCGCAACCGAAGGGACGCACCGATGCACCATGCCTTGATCGTCGCCCGCATGGCGCCACAGTCCGCTCCGAAGATCGCCGAGGTCTTCGCGGCCTCCGACCAGACGGAGCTCCCGCATCTGATCGGCGTCTCGCGGCGCAGCCTCTTCCAGTTCGGTGACGTGTATCTGCACCTCATCGAGTCCGAGAAGCCGCCCGGACCCGAGATCGCCAAGCTGACGGAGCACCCCGAATTCCGTTCCGTCAGCGACCGGCTCTCCGCGTACGTCAGCGCGTACGATCCGGAGACCTGGCGCAGCCCCAAGGACGCGATGGCCCGGCAGTTCTACACCTGGGAACGCGACACCTCCCGCTGACCCGGTGACCCGCTGCCCCGGTGCCCGCGGCCGGTCACGGCCGCGGGCACCCGCGCGGGGGACCACGGCCGGCTCTCCCGGCCCGCTATCCCGGCACGCTGCACTCGAAGGCGTGCAGATACGCGTTGACCGGCATGATGTCGTGCACCCGCAGCCCGGCCTCCGCCATCCGGCCGATGAGGCTCTCCTTGGTGTGCTTGGCGCCGCCGACGTTCAGCAGCAGCAACAGGTCCATGGACGTGGTGAACTTCATCGACGGGCTGTCGTCCACCAGATTCTCGATGATCACCACCCGGGCGCCGGGCCGGGCGACCTCCAGGATGTTGCCCAGCGTCCGCCGGGTGCTGTCGTCGTCCCACTCCAGGATGTTCTTGATGATGTAGAGATCGGCCCGGACCGGGATCTCGTCCCGGCAGTCGCCGGGCACGAACCGTACCCGCGAGGCGAGCGGACCGCCGTCGCGCAGCCGCGGATCGGCGTTGGCCACCACCTTGGGCAGATCGAGCAGCGACCCCTCCAGATCCGGGTGCTTCTCCAGCAGACTCGCCAGTACGTGCCCCTGCCCGCCGCCGATGTCCGCCACCGACGCCACCCCGGTCAGGTCCAGGAGTTCGGCGACATCGTGCGCGGACTGCTTGCTGGAGGCGGTCATCGCCCGGTCGAAGACCTTCGCCGACTCCCGGGCGTCCTGGTGCAGATAGTCGAAGAAGCCCTTGCCGTACAGGTCGTCGAAGACGCTGTGGCCGGAGCGCACCGCCTCCTCCAGCCGCGGCCAGGCTTCCCACGTCCACGGCTCGGTGCACCACAGGGCGATATCCCGGAGGCTGTCGGGGGCGTCCTCGCGCAGCAGCCGCGACATCTCGGTATGGGCGACGGTCCCGTCGTCCCTCTCCTCGAAGATCCCGTAGCAGGACAGGGCGCGCAGCAGCCGCTGGAGCGGACGCGCCTCGGTGCGCAGCGCAGCGGCCAGCTCCTCGACGCCGGCGGGCGTGTCCCCCAGCACGTCCGCCACGCCGAGTCTGACTGCCGCACGTACGGAGGCCGTGCACGCGGCGCCGAAGACGAGTTCCCGCAGCCGCATGGCCGACTGGGGAGTGGGGCTTACGGTGGTCATTGCGCCTCGATTCTGCTGCTGGGTGCTCCTGGTACTGCTGGTCCGCCGGAGGTGCGCGCAGCGCTCAGCACAGGCCGGCCGGCTCGGAGACCCGGCAGACATTTCCGACGAACCGGTGTCCAAAACCGTCCCGGTCCCGGTCGGCCAAATCGGCCGGCCGGTTGCGCAGCATGACGTTGTCCCGGATCTCGTGGCGCACGTTGGGGGCCTTCGCGAAGCTGGGGAACAGGACGATGCCGCCGGAGAGCGGCGAGGTGCCGACGTTGTCGACGACCCGGTTGTCCCGCACGGAGGTCTCCTCGGCGCCCGTCAGGACGATGCCGATGCCCTGGAGGAACGGCAGGCGCTTGGTGGCGGGGCAGTGCTTGTTGTTCCACGTCACGTCGTTGCCCCGCAGCGAGAGGTCACCGGCCCGGGGGCGGGTCTCGTCGCCGACGACGAAGACCCCGCCGCAGTTGCCGGTCATCCGATTGCCGTCCACGTGCAGATTCCGGACCCGTCGTACGGTGAGGCCGATCCGGTTGCCCGCCATCAAGTTGCCGACGATGGCGGTGCCCTGGGTGTCCAGGGCGCCGTCCTCCTCCTCGACCACGTTGGCGAGGAAGATGCCCGCGTCGCCGTTCTCGCGGGCGGCGTTGTCCCGCAGCAGGCTGCGCACGGACCGCTCCAGGGCGATTCCCCACTGGCCGTTGTTCCGCGCGACGACGTCGCTCACCCGGAGCCCGATCGTGCCGGTGGCCCAGATGCCGTTCTTCTTGAAGCCGGCGACGGTCAGCGAACGGATCCCGACATCCCGCAGACGGCGCCCCGGATCGCCCAGCACGCAGATGCCGTCGCCGTCCTGACCGCAGGCGTTCTCCGCCCGCGCCACGGGCGGGCCGATCACGGTCCGCGGGCCTGACCCGCGCAGGGTCACCCCCGATTCCTTGATCACCACGCTCTCCCGGTAGACGCCGGGCCCGATCAGGACGGTGTCGCCCGGGCGCGCCGCATCCACCGCCGCCTGGATCGACTCGCCCTGATGGACGAGGTGCAGGTCCGAGGCACCGGCCGGCGGGGCCGTGGCCAGCCCGCCGGCCACCGCCGCCGCCAGGTACGCCCCGCACACCAGGCGGCGCAGGCCCGGTCGCGTCGCGGGGTGCTCGGTTCTTCGTCTCACGGGCCGTTCCGTCCCTCTCGCCTGACGGCCGGTCCGCCGCCGCGCCTGCCACCGCGCAGGCCGTCGCGCCGGTCGCCTGATCTGTCGCCTCGTCATGAGGCGAAGCTATGGGCGATGACGACCGCTTGCCACATGCAGTAACCCGATGACCACAGCAGGTACGCAGATCGGGTGGGCGCGGTC
The DNA here is from genome assembly GCF_002082195.1 of Streptomyces gilvosporeus. Taxonomy (GTDB): domain Bacteria; phylum Actinomycetota; class Actinomycetes; order Streptomycetales; family Streptomycetaceae; genus Streptomyces; species Streptomyces gilvosporeus. The sequence goes on from NZ_CP020569.1 coordinate 7,815,448, forward strand.
CCGAATGCCGTACGGATCACGACCAGACCTCGTGGTCCCCGCCCCGCCACTCGATCACCTCGCGGTCGTCCAGGGTCACCACGTCCGTGGCCAGACCGGCCCGGCGCAGGAATTCGAGCACGTCCACGGTGCTGTACGCCCGGCCGACGGGCTCGCCCCCGATGGTCACCTGTCGGCCGCCGTCGGGGGACGGCGGATGCACGACGACGGGCGGATGGCTCATACCGTGAACGGCCGCTGCGCCAGGAACGTCTCACCGGGCTGTCCGGTGACATAGAAGTTCGGGCTCTGGGTGGGCGGCATGTTCCGCTGGATGTCCCGGTGGAATGCGCGATATCCGCCGTGGAACGTCCCGTTGTCCCACACCTCCAGCAGCGTCCCGGTGAACAGGCCGTTGACCGGGCCGTCCGAGGCGAGCTGATTGTCCTGGCAAGCGGAGATCAGCAGCGCGCTGGTGCTCCCTCTCCGGGACGATTTCGTGCCCAGGCTGCGCTGGACGTTCCGGAAGAACTCCTTGTCCCGCTCGTAGATCTCGGCCTGTTTGACGACCGGCATCAGCCGCGAGGTGTCCTCGATCCGGTTCGGGTCGCTGGTCTGGAACTGCCGCTGCATCGCCTCGGGGGTGAGCACCTCGCGCACCTCGATGCCCGACCCGCTGTGACAGCTGTCGTGCAGCGCCAGGATCCGCACCCCGTCGGCGAACCGTCCGAATTCCCGGTAGAGCTCGTCGTCCAGGAACTGCCGGTCGTAGAACACCAGCGTCTCGTCGAATTCATCCGCTTCCGTGTCCCCGCCCTCGGCGTTCGGCACCTGGCCGCCGTGACCCGAGTAGGTGAACAGAAAGATGTCACCGTGCTCCAGCCGCCGGGCCGCCCTGCGCAGCTCGCCGGTGATGTTCTCGGTGGTGCCGTCGGCGGTCAGCACCACCGTCTCCTCGAAGCCGGCGCCGCGGGCCAGCTCCGCCAGATCGCGGGCATCGTTCTCACAGGCGACGAGCCGACCGTCCCAGCCGTCGTACTGCGCCGGATCGACGCTGTTGAGTCCGACATGGAGGGAAACGCCGGTGGCCATAGGGGCTCCTGGAATACGGGGTCGGGGGACAGCGGAGGCGCCTCGATGCATGCCCCGCGACGAGCCCCGTCTCCCGTGCGCCCGGCTGTTCGAGTGGCTTCGGCGCCGCCCCCGCCGCCCGGCCCGCTGGCCGTCGCCGCCGACGCGCCGGCCGATCTGCCCGGCCGGCCGGTGTACTGCATCGGCTACCCCGCCTGGGACGGCCGACGCAACGAACCGGAGTCGATGCGCCGGATCTTCATGGACGTCTACCACGTCAAACGCCTCCAGCCCGGCACCACCGCGGAACTGCTGCCCGAGCGCACGACCATGAAGCACGACTGCTCCACCCTCGGCGGCAACAGCGGCTCCCCGGTCTTCGACCTCGCCGACCACCGCGTCCTCGGCCTGCACTACGGCGGCCGCTACGGCTACGGCAACTACGCCGTACCGCTGTGGCAGCTGGTCGACGACCCGCTGCTGTCCCGCGCGGAGGTCAACTTCGTCTGAGGCGGGGGTACGGGAACATCCCGGCTGCGGGGAATACCCCGGCCGCTCGCGCCGTTCCCCTGGGGACCGTCCCGACCATGGAGGTGCCGTGACCGGTTCCCGACCCCGCCGGACCCCGCTGCGCGCGCTGCGGCCCGCCGCCTTCGGCGCCGAGCCCACCGGGGAGCGGCTGGCCAGGATGCGCCGATCGCCGCAGTTCCACGACGGCCAGTTCCGCAATCCGGCGCCCACCCGGGAGCTGTTCCGGGCCTCCGCGCTGCCGATGGCCCGCGCACAGCTCAGCCGCGAGGCGCGGCGGCGCCGGGTCCCGGCGGGCCGGATTCCGGTGTACGACCCGACCGCCGCGGACTGGGGCCGCCCGCCGGCCTCCGGGCTGCGGATCACCTGGCTGGGCCATTCGAGCGTGCTCGCCGAGATCGACGGGCGACGGGTGCTGTTCGACCCGGTCTGGGGCGAGCGCTGTTCGCCGTTCGACTGGATCGGCCCGAAACGGCTGCACCCGGTGCCGGTGGACCCGGCCGCGCTGGCCCCGGTCGATGCCGTCGTGATCTCGCACGACCACTACGACCATCTCGACATGCCCACCGTCCAGGGCCTGATCGCCTCCGGCGCGGCCTTCGTCGTCCCGCTCGGCGTCGGCGCCGACCTGGAGTTCTGGGGCGTCCCACCGGAGCGGATCACCGAACTGGACTGGCACGAGTCCACCCGGATCGGCGAGCTGACCCTGACGGCCACCCCCGCCCAGCACTTCTGCGGCCGCGGACTGCGCGGTCCGCAGCACACCCTGTGGGCCTCGTGGGTGGTGGCGGGACCCGAGCACCGCATCTACCACAGCGGCGACACCGGCTACTTCCCCGGCTTCGCCGAGACCGGCGCCGCCCACGGCCCGTTCGATGTGACGATGATCCAGGTCGGCGCGTACTCCAATTTCTGGCCTGCGGACCGCACGGACCCGCTGCCCCTGCCCGGCGCCTGGCCGGACATCCACATGACGCCCGCACAAGGCGTTCAGGCCCACCTCGATCTGCAAGGACACCGGCCCGACGGGGTGCTGCTGCCGATCCACTGGGCAACGTTCAGCCTGTCGGTGCACCCGTGGGCGGAGCCCGGTGAGTGGACGAGGAACGCGGCGGACGAGGCCGGGCAGGCCGTGGCGTTCCCGCGGCCGGGCCAGCCCTTCGAACCCGCCGGAGAGGTCCCCGCCGATCCTTGGTGGCGCGCGGTGTCCGCCCCCCTCGCCCATCCCTGGCGCCGGCCCCGGCTCCCTGCCGTGGTGCAAGAGGCCGACGGCGAACTCGACTTGGCGGGCGAGAGGTGACTCAGCCGCCGTGCCGCCGCCGGTAGCGGCGAGCGGCCCACAGCCCGGCGAGAATTCCGGGAACGAGGAATCCCCACGCACTTGCGGTCGCTTCACGCCCGCCGAGGGAAACGATCCAGAGCAGCGCCAGGAGAACGGTGCATGCCGCGGACACCGACACGAACACCGCGCATTCGATCCACCAGTTGCGAGAGCGGTAAGGCATATCCGTCATCATCGACTACTTGGTGATGAAGTGGCACTGCACAGCGCGCCGCTTACCGTTGACGAACAGCTGGGCACATGCCTTCCCGTACTTGGGAAGCGTTCGTTTCCCCGTCTTGTACACGGGCACCGTCCCCGTCTTGCACGTCGTGTTCAGCGGGCCGCGCACGATCTTGTACGTCTTCCCGGCCGTATCGGCGTAGTGGTATTCCAGGCGGGTGTTGCAGAAGCGGGTGGCCAGCACCGCAGGTCCGACGCAGTCCACACCCGTGATCTGGCGGTCGATCTTCTTTCCGGACCCCTTGATCGAATGGGTCAGAAAGCAGCCGGTGGGAACGTTGAAGGTGGCCCCGCCGATGGAATAGCTGAACGAGCCGATAGCGGTGGACCCGGCCGCCGAACGCAGCATCGGGTTCGGCGCCTTCACCAGCTTCTCGTCCTCGGCCGTGACGGCGGCGCCGGGAATATCCTCGACGGCGACGTGATCGGCGAGCGCCTCGCCCGAGTAGTCGGACGGAATGTCCTCTGCCGCCTGGGCGGAGGAGGCGCCGGCGGCGAGGAGAGCCGCGGCGGATATACCGGCCATCGCGGCAGCGGTGATCTTACGCAAGGGATTTCCCCCGGGTGGAGCAAGTAAATCGGTCCCGCGGGACATTACCTTCCCTTTACCGGAGAAATCGAATTGATCTCCGTTGGATCGTGTTGATCTCCGTTGGGCGGTGAGTGCGCCGGCGGTTGGGCGGTGAATGCGCCGACGCGGACCGCTGCGTGCGGCGTCCGCCCTCATCTCCCGCCCCTGGCGCCACCCGTGACGGCGGAGCCCCTCACGCCCGCGCTCGTCCCCTGCGTTCTGCTCCCCAACTCCCTTTTCCTGAACGGGAGTTCGCATGAAATCGCACTACTGTCCGTGCGACGCCCACTCAAGGAGGTGGCGAGGGGTGGCGAAACCTCGAAGTGGGTCCGACTCCCACCCCGGCAACAACTAGCGTGCGTGCTCCGTGAACTGCCAACGGCCGATCCGGAGGGCGCCGATGCCTGCCGCATTCCCCCAGGGGACCCAGACGTCCCCGGAGGTCCCCAGGTCCCCGGAAGGGGAGAGTTCCTCCGGGGATCAGTGTTCCCCGGGGGGGCTCCCCGTACCCCTTCCCACCGCGCGGCGGGAGCGCGACGGCGGGCGCCACGGTCGGGCCGCCTTCCCCGAGTCGGCCGCCGATTCGGCGATACGGTCCCGTCTGGTCCGGCTCGCCGCCGTACCCTGCCTGCTCGTCGCCGTCGTCTCCACCGCCGTCGCCGCCTTCGCCGTCCAGGCCGGCGGCGCCCACCTCACCGGCCGCGAATGGCCGGTGCTGGCCGGCGGGCTGGGGCTGGTCTGCGTCATCGTGCTCACCGCGGGCGCCACCGCCAACTCCGAGGCACGCGCCGTCGTCATGCGCTACGCCCGCCTCCGCGAGGTGTGCGCCCGCAGCCAGTCCGACCTCTACGACCTCCTGGACCGGGTGCGCCGGGGCGACCGCCTCCACCACCGCGATCCCGCATCCGACCAGGCCCCCGCCGCCACCGGCGACACCCTCGATCTGCTCGCCCACGAGGTGACCGCCGCCGGCCGCGCCGCCGAGGCCGCCGTCATCGACGCCGTCGCCATCGCCCGCAGCAACGCCACCGGCAGCGAGCAGAAGGTCGAGGTCTTCGTGAACCTCGCCCGGCGCCTCCAGTCCCTGGTGCACCGCGAGATCCTGCTGCTGGACGAGCTGGAGCACCAGGTCGAGGACCCCGATCTGCTCAAGGGGATCTTCCACGTCGACCATCTGGCCACCCGCACCCGGCGGCACGCCGAAAACCTCGCCGTCCTCGGCGGCGCCATCTCCCGGCGCCAGTGGACCCGCCCGATCTCCATGGTCGAGGTGCTGCGCTCCTCCATCGCCGAGGTCGAGCAGTACCCCCGGGTCAAGCTCTGCCAGCCGATCGAGGGCCATCTCCAGGGGCACGCCGTCGCCGACGTCGTCCACCTGCTCGCCGAACTCGTCGAGAACGCCTCGATCTACTCCGCCCCGCAGACCCCCATCATGCTGCGCGCCCAGCTGGTCACCGCCGGCCTCGCCGTCGAGGTCGAGGACCGCGGCCTGGGCATGGACCACGACGAGCAGGCGCAGATGAACGCGCTGCTCGCCGACCCCTACAACGTCGATGTCGAAGAGCTGCTGAGCGACGGCCGGATCGGTCTGTACGTCGTCGCCTCGCTCGCCCGCCGCCACGGCATCGTCGTCCAGCTGCGGAACAACATCTACGGCGGCGTGCAGGCCGTCCTGATCGTGCCCACCGAACTCCTCGGCGAGGCACCCCCCGAGGAGGACGGCAACGGCGAGCAGGGTGCGGTCACCGGCGCCCCGCCGGAGACCACGACGACGCTCGAACGCGACGACGAGCACGACCCCTACGCCCGCTACGCCTCCGATGCCTACGAGGACGAGCCGCGCGGCCGCCACCGCAGCCTCGACTCCGCCGCCACCGGCCCCGAGCGCGCACTCGAAGCACCCCGGCAGGGCGCCGACGACCACTCGGCCATGCCACCCACCGGCCCCGTCCGCGCCACCGCCTCGGCGCACTCCGACTCCGTCTCCGTCCCTGGACGCGCCTCCGGTCCTGCGGGCTCGGACGCCGCCCCCGGCCCCGTCCAGCTGCCGCCCGCCCCGCCCGCCGACCCGGACGACGGCGCCCGCCCCCGGCTGCCGCGCCGGATCAAGCAGACCCATCTGGTGCCCGAACTCCGCGGCGACCCGATCCTGCCGTCGCAGAGCACCGGCCCCGAACCCGAGCACGACCCGACGCTGATGGCCACCTTCCAGCGCGGCTTCAGCCTCGGCGACGACGACTACGCGGCCGGGCTCGCCGCCTACCGCAACCGCACCCCCGCAGGCCAGGGCGGCGACACCAGCAGCCCCGGCGGCCCCCAGCCGCTTGCCGACCACGACCACGAGGCCGCCACGGCCCGCCCCCGAGGAGACGACCACAACCATGGTGAGTGATGTGCACACGCAGCCGCACCCGCAGCCGTTCACGGCGCAGCCGCACACCGCGTCGCAGGCCCAGGCCCAGGGCCGGCAACAGGGGGAACTGGCCTGGCTCCTGACCGGGCTCATCCAGCGCGTCCCGCATACCACCAGCGCGCTCCTGCTGACCTCCGACGGCCTGGTGAAGGCCGCCCACGGCTTCGACCCGGACAGCGCCGATCACATGGCCGCCCTGGCCTCCGGTCTCTACTCCCTCGCCCGCAGCACCGGCGCGCGCTTCGCGCCCGGCGACAAGGTCCTCCAGGTCGCCGTGGAGCTGGAGTCCAGCTTCCTGTTCGTCTCCGCCGCCGGAACCGGCGCCTGCCTGGCCGTGCTGGCCGGCCGCGACGCCGATGTGGGGGTGCTGTCGTACGAGATGGGGATGCTGGTCAAGAGTGTGCGGCCCTATCTGTCCACGCCGGCGCGCCAGCAGAACCCGACCGGCGGTCGCTGAGCATGCCGCTGGGCCGCCGCATGCGGCAAGGCGGTCATGAGCCGGCCTGGTACGACGATGCCGCGGGCCGGCTGGTCCGGCCGTACACCATCAGCAACGGCCGGACCCGCCCCACCGCGCACTTTGATCTGCTGACCATGGTGATGGCCACCGGACGGCGGCCCGTCGCCTGCCAGGGACCGGACTACGCAAGGGTGCTGGGACTGTGCGGCGGGCCGGTCTCGGTCGCCGAGATCGCCGCCCACATACGACTGCCCGCCGTGGTCACCAAAGTGCTCCTCGCCGACCTCGTCGAGTGCGGGGCGCTCACCGCGCGGGCGCCCGCCGCCGTTTCGGCAGACCCCGCGTCCCGGACCGACCGAGCCCTGCTGGAGGCGGTGCTGCATGGACTTCGTAAACGACTGTGACTCCCCGGCCCCGGGGACCCCTTCCCCGGTGTCCCAAGCCCCGGGGAATCCCCCTCCCGAATCACCCGACCTGTTTCCCACCGCGCTCAAGATCCTGGTCGCGGGCGGCTTCGGCGTCGGCAAAACCACCTTCGTCGGCGCGGTGAGCGAGATCGAGCCGCTCAGTACGGAGGAACTCCTCACCCAGGTCGGCATCGGCACCGACGACCTCGAGGGCATCGAGGACAAGAACACCACCACCGTCGCGATGGACTTCGGCCGGATCACCCTGAGTTCCGAGCACGTGCTGTATCTCTTCGGCACACCCGGCCAGCAGCGCTTCTGGTTCATGTGGGACGAGCTGTCCAACGGTGCCCTCGGCGCGGTGATCCTCGCCGACACCCGCCGGCTCGACCAGTGCTTCGCCGCCGTCGATTTCTTCGAGCGGCGCGGCATCCACTTCATCGTCGCGGTCAATGAGTTCGACGGCTCCTATCACTACGAACCGGAGGAGGTCCGCGCCGCAATAGACCTCTCGGAACGCACCCCGGTCGTGCTCTGCGACGCCCGGCAGTGCAGTTCGGCCACGAACATCCTGGTTTCGCTCGTCGAGCATCTGCTCACCCCCGCCCTAGCCGCCACTCCGGAGGTGCCATGAAGCATCCCGTCTCCCGCGTCCCTTACGTCTCCTACGACCCCACGCGCCGTCTGCTGCTGACCCCCGAGGACAACGAGGCCCCGGCGCGCGTGGCCCGGCTGCGTGAACTGGGCATCGGCAGCTCCCCGTTGCCCGCGTTCGACGACTTCGCCCGCAAACTGGCCGGGACGACCAGGACGCCGTACGCCATGGTCAACTTCATCGACGAGAAGCGGCAGTACTTCGCCGGGCTCTACGCACCCGACATGGACCGGGCCGTCGAGCTGGGCCCGGCGCCGCCCAGCGGCCGGCCGGGCCGGGTGATGGCCCGCGACCACGGCTACTGCCCGCATGTGGTGGTCCGCCGCAAGGCCCTCGTCCTGGAGGACGTCTGCGACTACCCCCGCTTCGCGGGCAACCCGGTCGTCGACGAGATCGGCATCCGCTCCTACATGGGCGCGCCGCTGATCGACCGTACGGGAATGACGCTGGGCACCGTCTGCGTGGTGGACCTCGAACCGCGCCCGTGGGGGCGGGAGGGGCTGGCGACCATCAAGGGGCTGGCCGCGGAACTGGTCGAGCAGATTCACCAGATGGAGCAGGAGCAGCTTCAGCGGCAGCAGCCCGACGCGTCCTGAGCGACGCCCGGACCACGGGCCGCGGCACCGGTCGTTCCGACCGAGCGCCGCGGCCCGTCCGTTCACCCGGCGCCGCTCACCGGTGCCGACTGAACCAGGAGACCGCTCTTCCCGGCCCGGTGCGCTGCCCCGGGACCGTGGCCGGCGCCTTCTCCTCCGGCCGCTCGGCCGGCTCCAGCCGCAGCAGCTCCGCCAGCCGGTTCGACCACTCGCCCTTCGCCTGGCCCAGCGCCAGCTCACCCAGCCGCAGCAGCTGGACGTCCGAGGTCCCGGCCGGCGCGACGATATGGTGCGCATCGCGCAGGAACCGCTCCACCGGCCGGTCGGTGAACAGCCCGCACGCGGCATGGATGTCCATCGCATCGCGCGCCGATTCCAGCGCGGATTCCACATTGACCAGCTTGGCGTTCATCAGCTCCGCATCGCACGGCAGCCCCTGGTCCAGGAGATGGACGGCGTGGTACGCGGACAGCCGGGCCAGCAGCAGACGGGACTGGATGCGCCCCAGCTTGAGCTTGATGTTGTTCAGCTCCGCCAGCGGTTTGCCGTAGCGCTGCCGCTCCGCGCTGAAGCGGGAGGTCTCGTCCAGCACCGCCTGATGGATCCCCAGCGATACGGCGGTCAGATTGGGCCGCCCGTACAGCACGCTGGAGGAGTACGCCACGGACAGTCCGTCGCCCTCTTCGCCCAGCAGATTCGCCGCCGGCACCCGGCAGTCGTCGAAGAACAGCTCGCCGAAGCTGAAACCGTGCAGTCCCATCGCGGGCTGCTGCGGCCCGACCCGGAAGCCGGGGGTGCCGGACTCGACGAGGAAGGCGGACAGGCCCGTGGAGCCGGGGCCGGTGCGCACGACCACGCCGTGCACATCGCCGACATGGCTGTTGCCGACATAGATCTTGTGGCCGTTGAGGACATAGTCGTCGCCGTCGCGGACCGCGGTGCTCTCCATGCCCAGGACATGGCCGCCGGACTGCCGTTCGGTGACGGCTATGGTCGGCAGGCACTCGCCCGACGCGATCGCCGGCAGCCAGGTCTTCTTCTGCTCCTCGCTGCCGAAGTGGGCGATCTTGGCGACGCCCAGCTGGGACGCCTGCACCATCGCGCCCATGGCGGCGCTCACCCGCGAGAGCTCCTCGATGATGAGGGTTTTGGCCAGATGCCCGGCGCCCATCCCGCCGTAGGCGCGCGGGATGGTCACGCCGATCCACCCCTGTTGGGCGATCAGCCGCGAAAGGTCGTGGCAAACGGAACGGCTCGCCTCCATCCCGGCGATCCGGGGCCGCACCTCGCGCTCGGCGAACTCCCGTACCTGCTGCCGGAGCGCTTCATGTCGCGTGTCGGTGAAATAGCGATACAAGACGAGTCCTCCTCCGCGTTCCTTCCCGCGCTGGTCGCATCCCGCCTCAGGACGGCACTGGCGATGCCGTCTACCCCACCATTCCGGAACGTGAACTGTCGCTTACTGCGTGCAATACCCGTTGGCATACCTACTGCGGGCCGCTCAAAACATCAACTGGTATCAATTCACTGAGGAGTTGGGGCGTGCGCGCATCACGCACAACCCCTTGCGAGCCCCCACCCGGCGAGCGCAGGTGGTGCGGGGCGGACGGTGCAACAGCCGCGCCACCCCACGCCTCCCCGGCGTTTTGCGGATGGTTCCGTTCCGTTCAGTGCCCGGTGTCGCAGCACGATTCTCGGCGGTGCTGCCGCCCCACCTCCAGCCAGTCGGTGGCCGCGGCGACGGCGCCGCCGGAGTGCGCCGCGGGCGCCGGGAAGGACTCCACCAGCTCACGCCGCTCGATCACCCGTCCGCCGCGCAGTACGGCCGAAATCCGCACCAGGGAGTCGAAGTCGCTGAACGGGTCGCCGTCCACCAGCGTCATATCGCCGAGCTTGCCGACCTCCAGCGTCCCCAGGTCCCGCTGCGCGCCGAACACCCGGGCCGGCAGCGCGGTCGCGGTCCGCAGCGTCTGGGCCACGCTCAGCCCGCCGCGGTGCAGCGCCCGCAGGGACAGATGCAGGGACAGGCCCACCGCGGTCAGCGGCTGGTCGGTGCCCAGCGCGACCAGCCCGCCCCCGGCCAGCACCCGCCGGTAGATGGCCACTTCGGTCGCGATATCCGCCAGCTGCGCCCGGGTGGGCGGCGTTCCGGCGTGCTCCCGTACGACCGCGACGTCCCACGGCGGCATCAGCCGGCCCACCCGGTCGTCCTGCGCCAGCGAGGGATCGTCGCCGATCAGCGCGGCCGCCGAGAACGGGGTCGCGATGAGGTGGAATCCGGCGCCGCCGGTGTAGATCTCCTCGACGTCCTGAGAGGAATGCGCCGAGCCGGAGACGGCATGCCCGAACTCCAGCCGCTGGGTCGCTTGCAGATGGGTCGTCAGATCCTGCCCGACCTGCACGCCGGGCGTCAGCAGATGGCTGCCGGACCGCACCCCCAGCCGCTCGTGCGCGAAGCGCGCCGCCTCCGCCATCACCCAGCCCGGCGCCCGCACATAGGTCTTGACGAAGTCCCAGTCCAGGGCCGCGCCCCGCGCCAGCGAACGCCGCAGGCCCGCCCTGGTCCGGTGCGCCCGCCCCATGCTGTACGCCACCCGCCCGCCGTCCAGCAGCTCCCCGCAGGTCAGCAGCCGCGGCCCGGCCAGCGCCCCGGCCGCCACCGCCTCCCGGAGGCGGGCCTGCTCGTACGCGAAGCCGCCGCAGGAGACCGCCGTGGTGATCCCGTACGCCAGCTGGAGCGCGGTCTGCCGCCCGCCGTAGGTCGTCTGCCAGGGGTGGGTGTGGGCGTCCCACAGGCCCGGCAGCACGGTCTGCCCGGAGGCGTCCACCGTACGGGCCGTCCGGCCGCGGGCCGTCCGGTGCGGTTCCACCGCGGTGATCCGCCCGTCCCGTACGACGACGTCGACGTCCTCGCGCACCGGTGCTCCGGTGCCGTCCCAGAACCTGCCCGCACGGACGACGGTGTCCCGGGCGCGTGCGGGACGGTGGGTCAGCGACAGCGGGACGGTCCGCGCCGGGCCGCCGTCCACCGGGATCAGCCGCAGCTTCCCGGCCGACAGGTACAGCAGCGTGCGCGAGTCCCCGGACCACGACGGATGGTCGGCGCTCTCCTCGGTCAGCTGCCGCGGCGCGCCGTCCGGTGTGCCGTCGGCCCGTACCGGCAGCACCCACAGCGCGGACTCGGCGATCACCGCCATCCAGCGGCCGTCGGGGGACCACACCGGACCGGAGTCATAGCGGTCGGCGAGCGAGACATGGTCGGCGAGCGGGTACAGCCTCCCCTTGCCGGTCTCGGCGTCCAGGACCCGGATGACGTTGTAGCCCTCCCGGAAGCGGCGGTTGAGGCGGTTGCGGTCGCAGTACGCCAGATAACGGCCGTCGGGCGACCAGCTGGGCCGCCCCGGCAGCCCGCCGGCGCCCATCGGCGCGGCCAGCACCTTCTCCGTACCGTCCGTCAGGGTCCGTACGACGAGATTGCCCGCCATGTCGAGCGCGGCCAGCCGTCCGCCGTCCGGCGACAGCGCCGGCTGGACCCGGCCCCCGGTGGCCAGCACGGTCTCCTCGCCGGAGGCCACCTCGCGGCGGCGGACGGCGAACAGCCCGTCCCGGTCGTCCGCATAGACCAGCGCCCGTCCGTCGCGCGACCAGCTCGGCGCGAGGACGTACCGGGTGGCCGCGGCGCGGACGATCCGCCGCGGCGTACCACCGCCCGAAGTGGGCGCCGTCCACAGGGAGTTGTGCGCGGCGAAGGCGACCGTGCGGCCGTCGGGGGAGAGTGCGGGCAGATGCACTCCGCGCACCGGCGCCGCCGCCGTCCGTTCGAACCCGTAGTCCTTGACGCGGTACTCGGGGCGCTCCAGCGGCAGCCCGGCGCGGAACGGGATGGTCTCGGCCCGCTGCGGCGCGTCCACCGGGACGATCCGGAAGTGCCCGTCCACCGTCAGCAGCAGGGCGTCCGGCGTCACCCAGCGCGGCGGCACCGGCGCCACGTCCCCGGTGACCTCGATCCGTGCCCCGTCGACCACCAGGGCGCAGGTCGGCCCCGGATAGTCGGTGGTCCGCAGATAGGCCAGCCGCCCGGTGGGGGAGAGGGCCGGGGTCATCACCTGGGCGGCGGCCGGTTCGGTGTGCTCGGTACGGACCGCGCCGCCGCCGTCGGCGGGTACCGAGGCGACCGTACGGGAGACGAGCGCGGCTCCGGAGACGGCGCCGCGGACGAAGACGATCCGCGTGCCGTCCGGCGACCAGCAGGGGTCGAAGTCCTCCCAGGCGCCGTCCTGGTGCGGGCCGTCCTGACCGGGCAGCCCGGTCACCCGGGTCAGCCGCCGCGTCGCCACCTCCAGCACCCAGATCCGGTACGGGGCGCCCGCCACCGCGTCGCCGCCGCGTTCGGAGGCGAAGGCGATCCGGGTCCCGTCGGGCGACCAGGCGGGGCCGCGGTCGTCCCACGGGCCGTCGGTCAGCTGCCGCAGGTCCGAGCCGTCGGGGGCGACCGACCACAGATGGAAGGAGCCGCCCCGGTAGGCGCAGAGCGCGATCCGGTGGCCGTCGGGGGAGTGGACCGGACGGGTGGGTTCCAGATCGGGCGGCGTCAGGGCCACCGCCTCGCCACCGGCGCGCGGCAGCGACCACAGGACGTTCTGGACCTCGGCGACCAGCCGGTCACCGGACGGGGAGAGGGAGGCTGCGCCGTTGGTGGCGGCGGTTAAGGAGAGGGTGGTGCCGTCCTGCGCCTGGGCGGCGGGGGCGGCGACTCCCGTCAGCCCCGCGACGGCGGCCGCGGACGCGGTGCCCTGGAGGAATCTGCGGCGCGAGAGGGGGAACGGCGTGGGGAAGAGGCCCTCGCGCCCCTCCACGCCCTGCGGGTGGCCTGCATCGTCACGTCGGCCTGCATCGTCACGGCGGCGCGCATCATCGCGTCGGCCCGCATCATCGCGTCGGTCCGCATCATCACGGCGGCCTGCGTCATCACCACGGTCGGTGGTATTCAACGGTCCTCCTGGAAAAGGGGGTTGGGACACTGCGGCAATCAAGAACCGGCCGATCGTGTCACGCCGCGCGCCCACCGGGGCAACCCCACCGCGCGCCCCATGGACGTACCGCGCCGCTCGCGCAAGAGTGGGCGCCGACCACTCGGCGCCACCGCTTTTCCCGCCACCGCCTTCCCCGCCACCGTTTCCCGGCAGTCAGGAGACGCCCCCATGCAGGCCCCGCGGCAGGACTTCCACCCGGACTTCCATCAGGACTTCCATCAGGCCCCCGACGGTGCCCGGATCGCCCGCTACACCTGGCTGCCGGAGTCCGGCCCGCCGCGCGCCCTCGTCCAGATCGCCCATGGCGCCGCGGAGCACGCCCGGCGCTACGACCGCTTCGCCCGCTTTCTGACCGGCCACGGCTATGGCGTCCTCGCCTCCGACCACCGCGGCCACGGGGCCACCGCACCCGCCACCGGGGGCCGCGGCGTGGTCGGCGAGGACGCCTGGCGGGCCACCGTCGCCGACCTCAAGGGCATCGGCGACCACGCCGCCGCCGAGCACCCCGGCATCCCCCTGGTCCTGCTCGGCCACAGCATGGGCGCGATGCTGGCCCGCGACTACGCCCAGGAGTACGGCGCCGACCTCGCCGGCCTGATCCTCTCCGGCACCTTCCGCACCCTGCCGGGTCTGGACCTCGAAGCCGCCGCCGACGCACTGGAGCAGGAGATCGCCGCGCACGGCCGCACCCACCCCTCCCCCTTCATCCCGCGCACCTTCAGCTCGTTCAACGACGCCTTCCCGCACCGCACCGGCTACGAATGGCTCTCCCGCGACACCGCCGAGGTGGACCGCTATGTCGCCGACGAGGACTGCGGCTTCGCCTTCAGCGCCGGTCTCGCCCTGGACTGGGTACGCGCCATCCGCAAGATCAACGACCCCGCCCACCTCGCCCGCATCCCCCGCGGCCTGCCCGTCCACCTTGCCGTCGGCGACCAGGACCCCTGTCACCAGGGCATGACCCTCATCCACGAACTGCTGGAGGACTTCCGCTATATCGGCACCCGCGACCTGACCTGGCGGGCCTACCCGGACGCCCGCCACGAGATCCTCAACGAGACGAACCGGGACGAGGTCCAGTCCGACTTGCTGGCGTGGCTGGACAAGCGCATCTGACGCCACCGGCCAGGAACACCGCGATCCGCTCCCGCAGGCCGTCGTCGGCATACGACACAGCGGGCAACCTCAAGTAAACTTGAGGTCAGGTAAGGCGTCTCGCTCGGTGACCCCGATGGCCGGTGCCGCCGGCGACAGCCGCGCCCCTGCCTCGTCGGCCCGCCGTGCCGGGATATGGCGGCACGCACCCTCTGACATGGGGTATTGTTCTCGTGCACGCCCGGTACGGGACTCTTCCCGGCCGAAGCGGGCAATCGGGACGTGGCGCAGCTTGGTAGCGCACTTGACTGGGGGTCAAGGGGTCGCAGGTTCAAATCCTGTCGTCCCGACGGACGAACAAGGTCCGTCGGCCTGGGGAAAGCCCAGGTCGGCGGGCCTTTTCTCATGGCCGCGCGGCCTGGGCGGGGTGTGCCGGTTCGTCCTCGTCGAACGCCATGACGTTGCCCTCGTCCGCCCCCGCGGCGTACGGCGCCCAGGGTGCGAGGTCCGCGCCGTTCGGCGAGCCGGTGGTGACGAAGGCGGCAAGGGCCCCGGCGAACCTGTGGAAGAGCGCCTCGGCCCGGAGTCGGCGCGGGGCGTCGGGTCCGCCGAGGGCGCCCAGCAGCGTGCTGCCGCGGTAGGCGGCGAAGCTGCCGAAGAGGAAAGGGAGTTCGGCGCAGTGTGAGGCGCCTACGGGGCTGTCGCCCCGGCCTCCGTCCCCGTTGGCGGCCAGGTCGCCCCCGTCCCCCTCCCCGTAAGGACACCGGTCGAAGCGGTAGACGTACGTCAACTCGCCCAGAGCCGAACGTCGTTGGGCGAGGTCGGTGACCCCCGACCGCCAGTGGAGGTCGCTCGCCACGTCCGAGAGGATCCGCGCCGGAGTGCCGCCGGTTCGCCGGGCCGCATACCGGACGTAGGTCTCCTCCGCCCGGTCGCGGTCGTCGCCCAGCCAGGTGGTCAGCATGTCCACCGCCGCCGCGCGGTCCGCGGTGCGGATGCGGTCGTCGTGGGTGAAGAAGGCGGTCATCTCGTCGGCCGTGGTGCCGGCCAGGACGTCGGTGCCGTGCAGTGCGCCGTCCGCGACCGCATCGAACAGCGGCCGGGGGACCGCGGCCCCGCCCAGGACCGGGTACATCGGCGGTGCGGTGCGCCCGGCCCGCAGCGCCTCGGCGCGCACCGTGCGGTAGCCGTCCAGGAGTTGCGCCACGGGGAGTGTGCGCAGTGCGGCCGCCGTCTGCGCCGGGCCGGTGCCCGCGGGGACGTCCAGGGCCCGCAGATACGCGGCCGTGGTCTCGGCGGCCTGGTCCGGATCCTGCGCCGGGAGGTTCAGCGGAGCGCTCTGGATGATCACGCGCCGGATCAGCGGACCGGCCTCGGGGGAGAGGGCCAGCAGCAGGGCCGCATAGGCGCCCGAGGACTGGCCGCCCACCGTGATCTGCGTCGGGTCGCCGCCGAACGCCGCGATGTTCTCCCGCGTCCAGCGCAGCGCCGCGAGCTGGTCCAGCAGCCCGGCGTTGTCCGCGCCGATCTCCGGGAAGTGGAGGTAACCCAGCGGCCCGATCCGGAAGTTGGCCGTCACGACGACGATGTCGCCCAGCGCCGCCAGCCGGGCGCCGTCGTAGCACTCCGTGCCGCTGGAACCGCCGGCGAAGGCGCCGCCGTGGAACCACACCAGCACCGGGCGGGGCCGTGCGCCGCGCACGGCGTCGGCCGGGGTCCAGACGTTGAGGGTCAGACAGCCGTCCTCGGACCACTCCGGCGTGGGCTGCCCGGTCAGCCAGGACAGCGCGGAGGGGAGCTGCGGTACGGCGGGACCGGGGTGCGCCGCGGGGCGGACGCCGGTCCAGCCCCGATGCGGCTCCGGTGGCGCGAAGCGCAGGGCGCCGACCGGTGGCGCGGCGTACGGAATGCCCTGGAAGGCCGCCACCGGGCCGGTGGGCATCCGGCGCGGGTCGTCGTGCAGGATCCCGCGGACGTCACCTCCGGTCGTGGTGACGGTCTGCGGATCCGACGGGCGCGAACTGGTCATGACGGACGGTCGCTTTCCGTGTGGGGGACGGTGGCGGCGTGTGCATGGCGATCGTAGGCGAGGGCCGTACGGGGGCGCGGGCGGGGGTCATGTCGTGCGCGCAGCGTGAACTCAACTCCCGGTTAAGTCCGAGCTCCTCACTGTCCGTAAGTGGACTGGTGCGGCGCGTGCGTCCCGTGGAAGGATGGCGGAGAGAGGTTCCGGCGCCCTTGACTGCCTTAACTGTTCGTTGGGCTCGGCCCATTGGGCCGCCGTGCGGGACCGCGAGAGTCCGAAAGGCGGAACGGTGGCATGACGGCAGCGGGGGACGGCTCGTCCAAGGGGGCGGGCAGCGGTGCGCTCGCGGAGCGCCTGAACCATCTCTTCGCGCATATGCATCCGGCCGGGGCCCCGTACACCAATGCCTTTGTCGCCGAGGAGATCAGCCGCCGGACGGCCGAGTACGGCGGGGCCAAGGTCACCGAGCAGTATCTGTCGATGCTGCGCAACGGCCGCCGCGCCAACCCCAGTCCGGAGCTGCTGCGCGCCCTGGCCAAGTTCTTTGCCGTACCGGTCGGTTATCTGCTGGGCGACCTCTCGCAGCCGCAGGTCGCACGGGTGGAGGAGGAGGTCCGCTTCCTGGCGGCGATGCGCGACCAGCGGGTGCGGGCCATCGCCCTGCGCTCGGTCGGACTGCCCCCGGAGGTGCAGGAGAGCCTGACGACGATCATCTGCCAGTTCCGGCAGCAGATGAATCTGCCGGCCGATCCGCCGGAGCGGGGCGGTGAGCACCATGGGGAGTGATCCGATACGGAAACCGGTGGGCGACGGCCTGCGGGCCGCCGGGCCGGACGAGATCTTCGCCTTCTGGCGACGGGCCGGACGTGAGGACGGGACGAGCATGCGAGTGGGGCAGATACGCCGGCGGTGCAAGCGGCTGATCAAGGAGCTTGCGCTGCCCGCCTCCGTGGATCTGCGGGGGATGTGCGACATCGTCGCCACGCAGGTGGCCCGGCCCGTTCATATGGTGCCGATGAGCCTGGGCGGGGTGGTCTCCGGCATGACGGCCTCCACCGACGACGGCTACTGGGTCTTCTTCGAGCTCAAGACGTCCCCGTGGCACCAGGCGCACATCGTGCTGCACGAGCTGAGCCACCTGCTGCTGGGTCATGCGCAGGACCCGGCCATGACGGAGGACGCCCTGCGGATCTGGACTCCGTCCGTCGATGTGGCCACCGCCATGCGCCGGATGGGGCTGACCGCGGGCCTCGCCCGCCACCACGGCTACGACAACCTCGCCGAACGGGAGACCGAGGTGCTGGGCACGCTGCTGATGGAGCGGGTCGCGCCGTCGGCCGGGGAGCGCGAACTCCCGCTGGAGGGGAAGGCGGCCGAACTGGCCGCGGCCCTCGGGCCCGCGCTCCAGCACATCCGCACGCAGCAGGACGAGGCCGACGGGGACGGGCGGGGGCAGGGCACGTCGGGGCAGGACGAGGCCGCGGCCGACGACGGGGGAGCGCAGCGTGTTTGACGTCATCTATCTCTCCTTCGCCGCGCTCTCCTGGGCCCTCGTCGCCTACAAGGCCGCCGCCTGGTTCCGCGACCGCGGCAACGCCGACCTCGGGCTGACGTGTGTGATGACGGGCGGTGTGGCGACCGTCTTCCTCTTCTCCGCGCCCAGCCTCTACCGCGGGTTCGACCGCCTGGTCGGTGTCGCCAACCTCGCGATGGTCTTCCTCTACTCCTCCGTCATGGTCTTCGCCGCGGGGGCGCTCGTCCTGCTGCTGCGCTGGACGGCCGGCGAGGGCGAGGCCGCGCGGGCCCGTGCACGGTCCAGGGCACGCGCCGCCGTCGGGGGTGTGGCCGCGCTGTGGGCGGTGGCCGTCGCCGGCTTCGCGGTCGGCCGCCCCGATGCCGTGGAACACCCCCGTGACTTCAGCACCGCATACACCAACTCCCCTGGTGTGATGCTCTTCCTGGTGCTGTATCTGGCCATCTTCGGGTCGAGCCTGGCGGGCCTGGCGGTGCTCTGTTCGCGTTACGCCGCCCAGCTCGGCCGGTCCTGGCTCACCCGTGGTCTACGGGTGCTGGCCGGGGGCTGCGGACTCGGCCTGGGTTACTGCACCTTCAAGGTCGTCGGCTTCGGCCTGTCCTGGGCGGGCCACCCGGCGCCCTGGCTGTCCAACGGCGTGGCCCCGCTGAGCGCCTCGGTCGCGGCCATCCTCGTCCTCACCGGCTTCGCCCTGCCCGCCGCCGGCCCCCGCGCCGCCGCCTGGCGCCGACTGCGCCGGCTCTCCCCGCTGTGGCGGACCGTCACCGCGCAGGCCCCCGAGGTCACCATGGAACGCGTCCGCTGGACCGACCGCTGGCCGTTCGCCGACCTCGAATGGCGCGCCAACCGGCAGATGGCGGAGATCCGCGACGTCCAGCGCGGCATCCGACGCCATGTCGAGTCCGACGCCGTCGACGTCGCCCGCGAGCGCGCCCGCGGGGTCTCGCTCGACGACCGCCAGCTGGCCGCCGTCGCCGAGGCGGTCGCGCTCCGCCGCGGGCTGGAGAACCGCGCGGTGGGCCATGTGCCGGCCCATGGCGCCGACAGCGTGGTGGTCACCACCGGGAATACCGCGGGTCCGTCCGGCGCTACGGAAGGCGTTGAACTCTCCGCGGAATACGAGCACTTGGCGCTGGTCGCCGACGTCTACCACTCACCGCTGGTGGGGACGGTGCTCACCGAGCTGCGCCAGCGCAGCGCCGTATCGCGCCCCTAGCGGCGCGATACCCCAGACGGGGGCGGCCCGGCACGGGGGTCCGGGCCACCCTCCCCGTCGTCCCCCATCCGCGCGCCCACCGGCGCCCGTCCAGATCTAGAGTCGAGCCCCATGCAGAACACCGCCGAGACCGACCCCGACGCCCCCATCGACGTGACACCCCTCCTCGACGATCCGCACACCGCCTACGCGGCGCTGCGCGAGTCCGGACCGGTGCACCGGATCACCGGGCCGGACGGGCAACCCGCCTGGTTGGTCACCCGATACGACGACGTACGCAGCGCGTTCGCCGATGCGCGGCTGTCCCTGGACAAGAAGCATGCCGCGCCCGGCGGTTACCGGGGTTTCGCGCTGCCGCCCGCGCTCGACGCCAACATGATGAACATGGACCCGCCGGACCACACCCGGATCCGCCGCCTAGTGGTGAAGGCGTTCACCCCGCGCCGGGTCGACGCGCTGCGCGAGCCCGTACGCCGGGTCGCCGAGGGGCTCTTGGACGCCATGGAGGAGCGTGGCGGGCCGGCGGATCTGATCGCCGATTACGCGGGGCCGCTGCCGGTCATCGTGATCTGCGATCTGCTCGGCATCCCCCAGCGCGACCGGCGCGACTTCCGGGCCTGGACGGACGCCCTGGTCACCCCCGATCCCGCCAAACCCCAGGCGATGCGGGACGCGGTCGGGGCGATGCTGGAGTTCTACACCAGTCTGATCAAGACCAAGCGCGCGGAACCGGACGACGATCTGCTCTCGGATCTGATCGCGGTGCGCGACGACGCCACCGGGACGGACGGCGACCGGCTCTCCGAGGACGAGCTGACCTCGCTCGGCTTCCTGATCCTCTTCGGCGGGTACGAGAATGTCGTCCACCTCATCGGCAACGCCACCCTCGGCCTGCTCGAACACCCCGACCGGCTTGCCCGGTTGCGACATCATCCGGCTGAACTCCCCGCCGTAGTGGAGGAGTTCCTGCGTCATTCCGGCCCGGCGCCGCTGGCGATCCGCCGCTTCGCCAAGGAGGACCTGGAGATCGGCGGCGTCCGGATCGCGGCCGGCGACAGCGTGCTGCTCGGCATCGCGTCCGCGAACCGCGACCCCGCCCGCTTCCCGGATCCGGACGCCTTCGACCACGGACGGGACCTCTCCGGGCACCTAGCCCTGGGCCACGGCATCCACTACTGCGTCGGCGCGCCGCTGGCCCGTATGGAGACCGCGACCGCGCTCGGGGCGCTGATCGCCCGTTTCCCGGGCTTGCGGCTGGCCGTTCCGCAGGGCGAACTCAGGCGCCGGCGTACGCTGCGCGCACATGGCCTGATTTCGCTGCCCGTGGCCTGGGAAACGAGAAACGAACAAGTTTTTGAGGCGTAACCGCTCCCGGATGCGGTAAAAAGGTCTCCAGACCCGCCCGGTGTGCATCCCCCGTCGCACCGGGCGGGTCCCTTGTTTGCAGCTGCGACCGGACCGGACCGGACCGGCGGGCGACGGCGCGTCACCCCGTCCGTACGCGACCGGCCGGCCGCGACACGCCGGGCGGCCCGCCCGCCTGTGGCCCGTCTGGCGCATCCACGCTGCGGGCCGCAACCGCCGTTCATAGCGTGACGGCATGGCAACCGACGCGCTGTATTCCAAGAAGGCCGCCGCCGTCGCGGCGCTCGCGCTCGCCGGAATCTCCCTGACGTCCATACCTGCCACGGCCCGCTCCACGGACCGCCCCGCGGCCGCCGGGCCCGACAGCCGACGCCCCGGCGCCTACGGACCGGGCGTCCGCGTCGGCGAGGCCCCCGATGTGCCCGAGCTGCCGGGCGGGCTCTCGGCCCGGTCCTGGATGGTCTCCGACGCGGATACCGGCGATGTACTCGCCGCCAAGGACCCGCACCGCAAGCTCCCCCCGGCCAGCACCCTCAAGACCCTCTTCGCGGTCACCGTGCTCCCGAAGTTCGAGGCGGGCTCCGTCCACCACGTCAACGCCACCGACCTCAAGGGCGTCGCGGACGGCAGCAGCCTGGTCGGCGTCAAGGAAGGCGGCCAGTACCGGGTCGCCGATCTGTGGCGCGGGGTCTTCCTGCGCTCCGGCAACGACGCCGTGCACGTCCTGGCCTCGATGAACGGAGGCTGGGACGCCACCGCCCAGGAGATGCAGAAGACCGCCGGCAGGCTCGGCGCCCACGACACGACGGTCAAGTCCCCGGACGGCTACGACACGCCGGGCCAGGTCTCCTCGGCGTACGACCTCACGGTCTTCGGCCGCGCCGGTCTCGCCAACCCCGACTTCGCGCGCTACTGCGCGACCGCCAGCGCGCCCTTCCCCACCCCCGGCGGCATCACCCGGATCGAGAACACCAACCGGATGCTGGCCGGTTCCCACGGCATGACCCGCTACCCCGGCATCATCGGCGTCAAGAACGGCTACACCAGCCACGCGGGCAACACCCTCGTCGCCGCCGCCCGCCGGGACGGCCGCACCCTGATGGTCACCGTGATGCACCCGCGCTCCGGCGAGTACAACGCCGTCTACAAGGAGGCGAGCGCCCTGCTCGACTGGGGCTTCGACAGCGTGGGCAAGGCCCGCCCGATCGACACCCTGCACTCCGTGCCGGCCCCTCCCGACGACCGCTCCCCGTACCGGGCCCGGGACCGCTCCGGACACCGCGCCGACATACGCCGGCCGGCCTCCGGCCCCGGGAAGGCACAGGACGCACAGGACGCCGGGAACTCCACCACCGCGCTCTGGGGAGGCGGCGTGGGCGCGGTCGTCCTGGCCGTGGCCGGCACGCTGGCCTGGCGACGCCAGGGCCGGCGCCGCGGGAGGCCGCCGGAGCAGGAGACATAGCCGGAGGAGGAGACGTAGGGCGCGGGGAGCCGGGCCCGAGGCCAGGCGCCGCCTAGGCGCCGCCGGTTCGCAGCCGGGGCGCCGTTCCGGCCGCCGACACCGGCGTGTCGCGCCCGTCCAGGCTCCCCGCCAGCTGCCGCGCCCAGTCCATCAGACCGGCGACGTCGATGCCGTAGGGCTCGGTGGCCGCGTACGGGCCGAGAGCCGTCGCGCCCCGGTCGAGCAGCGCCCCGGCGCCCGTGACATTGCCCCGCGCCGCATGGGTGAGGCCCACCGCGAGCTGCGCCAGGCCCCGCCACAACCCGCGCTCCGCCTCCGGTGCGGACTTCCAGGCGTCCTCCAGGACTTCGTGCGCATGGAAGGGCATCCCGTCGTCCAGCAGCCGCTGCGCCTCGGTCAGCGTCTGGGCGGGCGTACGGGGCACGCCCTCGGGCTGCCGCGCCACGCCGGGGGAGCCGTACGGCAGCGGCCGCCCGAGCCCGTCGCGCGGGCGGGCATTACGGGCCCGCCCCTGCTCGTCCCGGTCCCGGGAGCGGGAGCCTGCGGAACCAGGGGACACCGCCGGCCCCTCGGCCGGATCGGCAACGGCCTCGGCCTCGGCCCCGGATTCCGCTGCGGGGGCGCCGCAGTGCTCGCACACCCCGCCGTCCGGCCGCTCCCGCACCCGGCCGCACTCCTCGCACACCAGGTGCAGCCAGCACGCCGGATCGCCGCCCGGTACGGGCGCGCCGGACTGGTCAGGGGTCTTCTCGGTGCCGTTCACCCTTCGATTGTGCGGTGTACGGTCCGCGCCCGTCTCAGCCGAGCTCCACTTCGTAGAAGCAGAGGTGGTCCTTGATCCGCGCGACCTCGGCGCGCGGCTCGGGGTAGGCCCAGGCGACGTCCTCCGGGCCGCCGGGCAGCGACCAGTAGGAGGCGGTGCCCTTGAAGGGGCAGACGGTGTGGGTGGCCGAGGGGGTGAGCAGGTCCGTGCGGACGTCCTCGGGCGGGAGGTAGTAGCGGGTGGGGTAGCCGGTCTCGGCGAGGAGGAGGGGGCGGTGCGATTCGGCCAGGAGTTGGCCGTCGACGACGACGCGGACGTGGTCGGTGCCTTGGGTGATCTCGATGTGGTGGCCGGGGGCGGCGGGCATGGTGGCGTCCTTCGGGTGGTGGGCGGGCGGTGGTTCGGTCCGGGTGTGCACTCCAGGTGTCACTCCAGGGTGGCACCGGCGGCGTCGAGCAGCGGGACCCGGGCCAGCGCGGTGCGCAGGGTCTCGCCGACGTCGGCGACCCGGATGCCCAGCGCGGTCAGCCAGGAGATGACCTGGGCGAGGGAGGCGTCCATGTCGGCGGTCAGCGGAAGCAGGGCCTGGAGGGTGACCGGAGTGCCGCTGTGCCAGGAGCCGTAGAAGGACAGCAGGGTGCGGGCCCGGCCGTACGACAGGCCGTCGGGCAGCCGGTCGCCGGAGATCCGGATGCCGTAGGAGGCCAGGCGCGCCGCGATGTCCTCCGGGGTGGCCCGCACGTCCTGCGCGGCCACCACGGCACGGGCGAACGGCAGCACCTCGGCCGGGCTGACCCGCCAGCCGGCACAGGGCCCGTCCGGGCTGAGCAGTTCGTCGTCCAGCGCGGTACGGGGCTGCGGCAGGCGCAGCGGGACCTCGATCCCGTACGCCCGCAGACGGGTCAGGACCTCTTCCAGGGAGCGGCCGGTCGTGCGCGCGGCGTGGAAGAGGCGCTCGTAGGTGACCGGTTGGGTGCGCCAGGGCAGCAGCGGCCGGTCCGCGTCGCAGGCGTCGGCGGGGAACGGGTCGGGCGGCCGGAAGCCGTAGCGGGTCAGCCGCTCCAGGACTTCGCCCGGTGCGAGGTGCAGTTTCCGCGCGGCCGAGAGGACATGGCCGGCCGGGACCGGCTCCGCCGGGGAAAGCCAGGGCCAGCACCCGTTCGCATCCGCGCTCAGCAGCGTCAGCGCCGCCTCGTCGGGCGCGTCGGGCAGCGGGCCCGACCGTGCCTCGAATCCGTAGCGGCGCAGCACGGCGGCGACCTCCGGCAGCGGGATGCCCAGCGCGCAGGCCGCCTGCGCCAGGTGGCCCGGCGGTACGGGCTCCTCGGGGTCGAGCCACTGCCGCAGGCCGGGGCCGGGGTCGCGCAGATCCCGCAGCAGCAGCACATCGGGCCGGTCGGCCCGGGCGTGGGCCGGTGCGGCCGCCGGGGACGGGGTGAGCGGCAGCCCGAGCACGGCCGCCCGCCGGCGGACCGCCTCCGGCCCCAGCCGGGCCGCGGCCTGCTCCAGGGCCGTCTGCTGCATCCCTCCGGCGTGGTGGATCCAGGTCCAGTGGCGTTGGCCGGGCCTGCGGTGGGCCAGCAGGAGCTGGTCGGAGGGCAGCGCCGGAAGGACGGCGTCGACCGCGCGCAGAGCGGGGTGGAACGCGGCCAGCGTGTCGAAGACCGGGTTGGGGCGGTGGGCGAGGATCCGCCACAGCAGCACATGGTCGTACGGCGCGCCGTCCACCTTCGTCCACTTCGGATAACGTTCGACGCGCAGCGGCCCGGCCTCCAGGAAGAACGGATCTCCCGGCAGGCACCCGGTGCGCGCGGTGTCGAAGTCCCGGCCGTCGGCCGTCAGCCGCCGGCCCGCCGCGGCGGTCGCCGCCGCCACCGTGTCCGCCAGCTGCACGCTGTGTTCGGCCATCGTGCTGATCCAGTCGAAGGTGGGCAACTGCTGTTCCGTGGCGACCAGATCGCGCGCCGCCTCCGCCAGCACCTCCCGGATCGTTTCCGACACATCGTCGAGGATCTCGGTCCGGTCGGCCGACAGCCGTTCCGGGGCGAAGGCGCCGGAGAGATTCACCACGGCGCCGGTCAGCCCCGTGCCGGTCTGCGACAGCACCCCGCGCCGGACGGCCGGGTGGACCACCAGACCGTCGACGAGTACTCCGCCCCCGCGCTCGCACCACACGACCTGGACACCGTCGGGCGCCTGGCGCCAACGGGCCGTCCGGTGATGGGCGTTGAGTCCGAAACGCTCCTCTGCTGCGCCCTCCCTGGGCTTGAGCTCACCCGCCGGCCAGACGCTCATCCGCCGTCCGTGCCGGGCGACCGTGGGGAACTCCGCGATCCCCAGCACCCGTTCGAGCGCATCGACGCACGACCAGCCCGTGGCCCGCTCGTCCGTGTCCCGCAGATACAGCCGCACCCGCGTCCCCGGCTCCTCGCCGCGCGGTGCCCGCTCCACGATCCGGAACAGATGCCCCGGGCCGAAGACCGACACCTCCAGCAGCGGCCCCGGCGTACCGTCCCGCCCCATCCGGCAGGTCCGCACCCGGATCTCGTCGGCCAGCATGAAGTAGCTCAACACGCCGATGCCGAAACGGGAGTTGGGGAAGAACGGCACCGGTGGGTCGAGCCGCCGCCAGTCCGCCTGCTCCAGCTTGAAGTCCGGCTGTTCGGCGAACCGCGCCCCGGCGTGCGAGAACACCCCGCGCAGCTCGGCATCGCCCATGCCGATGCCGTTGTCGCGGCATTCGACATACTCCCGGCCGTCGTCGTCCACGCCCTGCGCGAAGGCGATACGACCCTCGTACGCATACGCGGCAGGCTCCGTACGGTCGAGATACGCGGTGCGGGCGCGGCGGTGGCGACAGGCGTCGAGGGCGTTCTGGTAGAGCTCGCGGAGGGCGAGTTCGGGGTCCTTGTAGAGCTGGACGCCCATCAGGAGGTCGCGCACCCGGTGCTCGTCGAGGCGGAAACCGGCCCAGCCCTTGAGGACCCCTGCGGCCGGGGCCACGCCGTCCGCCGACAGCCGGGTCGGCAGCGGCGGCAGGGGCTCGGTGACGCGGTCGTGGACGGTGCGGTGGACCGCGTGCAGCAGGTCGTCGGCGCGCACGGTGTAGGCGCGCAGCGCCTCGATGACGGCCTCGTGGTGGCACTGCGCCCGCAGGACCGGCAGATCGGGGGAGCCGCCCCAGCCGGACTCGTCCAGCGTGCGGCGCAGCTGCGCCGGATCGACGGGTTGGGGCACGCCCAGATGTTCCGCGACGATGTCCGGCAGGGCCGTCATCTCGACGGATGTGCCGTAGGCCAGGGCGAGCAGCAGGCACAGGCGGCGGTCGCGGATGCGCTGATGGCGCGGACCGCCCACGACCCGGTCGTCCGCCGGGAGCAGGTCGAGATATTCGGGATTGCAGACACCGGGGCCGCGGCGCAGGCCGTGCAGCAGCCGGCTCACCCGGAGCGGGTCGAGGGCGTCGCCGAGGGCCCGTGCGGCCTCCGGGACGAGGGCGAGGAGTTCGCGTACGGCCTCCGGGTCGCCGAAGTCGGTGCGCTGGGCGAGCCAGCGGTGCCGCAGCCACCAGTGGATCGGCGCCGCCGCCTCGGGGCGCAGGAGGGCCCGTTTGCGTAACAGGGCGTGCTCCTCGGCGTAGGTCTCGAACGATGCGCGGGCCTCGTCGGCCTCCGGCGCGGGCGGGTCGACGGCGGCCCGCACCGCCCGGCGCAGCGTGTGGAGGCGGTAGAGGAACGGGGTGAGGACCAGCAGCGCGGCCTCGGCCGGATACAGATCGAGGGCCGGGCCCCGCCCCGGCTCGCCCAGGAGCCATTCGATGCGGTCGAGGAACCGGGCGGGCAGTCCGGGGTCCTGCCAGGGGTCGGCGGCCAGCAGGCGTTCCGCCACGTCGCGCGGCTGGGCCAGGCGGGCGGCGGCCGCGGCCACGCACCGGCGGAAGGGCGCGGTGTCGCGGCCCTGGGGGACGTGGTCCCACACGGGGGAGTCGGCGGCCAGCCGCGCCCAGGGGTCGTCGGCGGGCGAGGGGGAAGCGGGCGGGGCGGTCTGATGGATCGACAGATGCCCGATGTGCTGCGCCTGGACCACCGGGCCCGCCACCGTGCCGCCCGACACCGTGTTCCGGGTTTCCCCCTCCCGGGGCACTCCGTTCGGGGCGTCCCCGCCCCCGCGTTCCCTTGGCTCTCGCATCGCGCCCGCGCCCTTCCCTCGGCTCAGTGGGGACAGCCTAGGACCGGCGCCCGGTCCCGGAGGCCCGAGGCGACCCCGGCCGGGGACACGCTACGTGATGTCCCGGTCACCCTTGGCGGCTCAGCGGGCATATCCCCTGGGGCAGCAGAAACTCGGCGGAATGTGGCAAAGTGACGACATGGCTGACCGGGGAGCAAAGCGCCCCACCGTGTCGGTGCCGGACGACTGGCCCGCCCACCCGGACCTGACCCTGGCCCTCAACGGCATGGGCGGCTTCGACTGGGACCTCGACAGCGGGCTGATGCACATGGATCCGCCCGCCCTTGAGGTCTTCGACCTGCGCCCGGCGGAGTACGACGACCGTCCGGAGTCCCTCAGCAGCCGCGTACCGGACCATGAGGCGGCCCGGCTGGACGCCCTGGTGGCCCGCGCCCTCAAGGACGGCAGCGACTCCTACGGCGCCTATTTCCGGGCCCGGATGCGCGACGGCGCACTGCGCTGGACCCACATCCAGGGCAGCATCCGCCGCGACCCCACCGGCCGCCCCCGCCGGATCATCGGCATCGTCCGCGACGCCAGCCACGAATACACCCACGCGGCGGAACGCCTCGCGGTCGACGAGGAGCGGCGCCGGCACACCAGCGTCGTCGAGCGCACCACCGCCGCCCTGGCCCATGCCCGGTCGGTCGGCGAGGTCATCGCCGCGCTCGCCAACGAGCAGGGCCTGGAGCGGCTCGGCGCCGAGAACGTCATCCTCGGGCTGGTCGAGGCCGGCCGCATCCGGCTGGTGTCGGAGGGCAAGGCGGGCAGCTTCGTCCCGGACCTGGAATACACCCGGGTCGGCGACCACTTCCCCATGAGCGAGGTCGTCCGCACCCTCACCCCGCGCTATGTGCGCACCCGCGCCGAGTTCCGGTTCGGCTACCCGCGGCTGTGGCACGCCATCGAACCGCTGAACATCCACTCCGCCGCCTATCTGCCGCTGATCGCCCAGGGCCGGCCCATCGGCGTCATCGGGGTGTTCTACGCGCGCGAGAGCGACTTCCGCGACCAGGAGCGCAATGTGCTGCTCGCGCTCGGCAGCAGCATCGCCCAGAGCCTGGCCCGCGCCATGCTCTTCGACCAGGAGCACAGCCTGGCCGCGGACCTCCAGCAGGCCATGCTGCCGCGCCGGATCCCGGGAGTGCCTGGCGCCCAGGTGGCCGTGCGCTATCGCTCCGCCGGCGTCGGCCGGGACATCGGCGGCGACTGGTACGACGTCATCCCGCTGCCCGACGGCCGGGTCGCCGCCGTCATCGGCGACGTCCAGGGCCACGACACCCATGCCGCCGCGCTCATGGGCCAGCTGCGGATCGTGCTGCGCGCCTACGCGGCCGAAGGCCACGCCCCCGCCACCGTCATGGCCCGTGCGTCCGCCTTCCTCAACGAACTGGACACCGACCGCTTCGCCACCTGTACGTATGTCGATGCGGACCTGAGCACGGGGGCGGCCCGGATCGTGCGCGCCGGGCACATCGATCCGATGCTGCGGCACGCCGAGGGCATCTGCCGCCGCCTGCCGGTGGCCGGCGGGCTGCCCCTGGGGATCGCCTCGGAATTCATACGGCTCGACTACCCCGTCACCACCGTCCACCTCGCCCCCGGCGACACCCTGGTGCTGTGCACCGACGGCCTGGTCGAGCAGCCCGGCATCGACCTCGACGACGGCATGCGGGACCTGGCCCGCGTGGTCCGCGACGGACCGCAGGACGTCCAGCAACTGGCCGATACGCTCTGCGAGTCGGCGGACCGGGCCGGGGGCGAGTCGGCCGGCGAGGACGATATGGCGCTGCTGCTGCTCCGGCGCTTGGGCACCCCCGAGCACGACACCGTCGGCCGCTTCCGCCAGCACATTCCCCCCGCCGACCCCGACGCGCTCTCCGCGGCCCGCCATATGATCCGCGCCGCCGTACGGGCCTGGGGCGCCCGCGAGCGCTCCGAGGAGATCGAGCTGGTCGCCGACGAGCTGATCACCAACGCCCTGCTGCACACTGACGGCGAGGCGATCGTCAACATCCGCATGCCGCACAGCGCCATGCGGCGGCTGCGCCTGGAGGTCGAGGACCACTCCAGCAGCCTGCCGCGCCGCCGCGAACCGGGCGAGGCCGGGGTCTCCGGGCGCGGGCTGCTGTTGGTGGACAGGCTGGCGGATGTCTGGGGTGTGGAACCGCGCGGCACCGGAAAGTGCGTATGGTGCGAGTTCAACTGCCTCTGACCGGCGCGGCGCTCGGCCGCCAAGGCACCGGCGGTATCGGGCGCCGAGCAACCGGCACGGCCACGCGAGGACGGTAGGACGGATATGGGATCGCCGGCGGATGCGGAACAGCGCGGTGACGTCCGCGAGGCGGCGGCGCGGCTGCATGCCGAGGGCGTCCGCACCCTCGCGCTGACCTGGGTGGACAACGCGGGCATCACCCGCGCCAAGGCCATCCCGGCCGAGCGGCTGGCGCACGCCGTACGGTACGGGGTCGGCATGTCGCCCGTCTTCGACGTCTTCACCTCCGAGGACGCCATCACCGAATCCGCCCATCTCGGCGGCCCGGCCGGCGATCTGCGGCTCTTCCCCGACCTGGAGCGGATCACGGTGCTCGCCGCACAGCCCGGCTGGGCCTGGGCCCCGGCCGACCGCTACGACCAGGACGGCACCCCGCACCCCGCCTGCCAGCGGCAGTTCGCCCGCGCCATGGCCGACCGCGCCACCGCCGCCGGCCTCGACCTGCGCATGGGCTTCGAGACCGAGTGGGTGGTCACCCGCGCCCCCCAGGGCCACGACCCGGCCGAGGACGATGCGTACGAGCCGCTGGACTACCCCTGCGCCGGCCCCGCCTACGGCATGACCCGCATCGTGGAACTCTCCGACTACCTCCGCGATGTCACCGAAGCCCTCAGCGTCCAGGGCATCGAGGTCCACCAGGTCCATCCCGAGTACGCCCCCGGCCAGTTCGAGGTCAGCTGCGCGCCCGGCGACCCGGTGCGCGCCGCCGACGACGCCGTCCTCGTACGGGAGACCGTCCGCGCCGTCTCCGCCCGGCACCACCTGCGCGCCTCCTTCGCCCCGGCCGTCGTCGCCGGAGCGGTCGGCAACGGCTGCCACCTCCACTTCAGCCTCAACCGCGCGGGCGCGAGCCTGCACCGCGCCCCCGACGCCCCCTGGGGCCTGGCCCCCGACGCCGTCGCCTTCCTCGCCGGCACCCTCGGCGCCCTGCCCGCCCTGCTCGCCGTCGGCTGCCCCTCACCCGCCAGCTATCTGCGGCTCCAGCCCTCCCACTGGGCCGGGGTCTACCAGTGCTGGGGCGTCGAGAACCGCGAGGCGGCGCTGCGGCTGATCCCCGGCGCCCCCGACGACCCCGACGGCGGCAGCGCCGAGATCAAGACCTTCGACGGCGCCGCCAACCCCTACCTCGTCGTCGGCTCGGTGATCGCCGCCGGACTGCACGGCATCGAGACCGGCGCCCGGCTCCCGGCCCCCGAGACCGAGGACCCGGGCACCCTCGGCGTCCGCGAGCGGGCCCGCCGCGGCATCGTCCGCCTGCCCGGCACGCTCACCGAGGCCACCGACCGCTTCGAGAAGTCGGGCCCGCTGCACGAGGCGATGGGCAAGGTGCTGCACGGCGCGGTGCTGGCCGTACGGCGCGCCGAGGAGTCCCGGTTCGCCGACGTCGACGCCGAGGAACTGGCCGCCGCGACCCGCTGGCGCTGGTGACGATGACGGCGCACCACCAGGGACGAGAGCCCGGCCCGGACCACGGCGCCGGGCTGGACCTGCCGCCGCTGGTGGACCACCACTGCCACGGCGTGCTCCGCTACGAACCCGCCCCCGGGACGTTCGCCGCCTACCTCACCGAATCGGACCGCCCGCCCGCCGCGGGCACCACCTTCTTCGACACCCAGACCGGCTTCGCCGTACGTCGCTGGTGCCCGCCCCTGCTCGACCTGCCCGCCCACTGCCCGCCCGGCGACTATCTGGACCGCCGCCGCGCCCTCGGCCCCGACGAGACCCGCCGCCGTCTGCTGGGCGCCACCGGTATCGGCGCCTACCTCCTCGACACCGGCCTGCCCGGCGACCTCACCGGCCCCGCCGAGACCGCCCGCGCCGCGGGCGGCACCGGATACGAGGTCGTCCGCCTGGAAGCGCTGGCCGAACGCACCGCGATCGGGGCGCGCGACGCCGAGGAGTTCACCGACGCCCTCGGCACCGCGATCGAGGACGCCGCCCGCACCGCCGTCGCCTTCAAATCGGTCGCCGCCTACCGCCACGGCCTCGCCCTCGACCCGCTGCCCCCGCCCCCGCACGAGGTGCACCGCGCCGTACGCGACTGGATGGCCGCCGGACTGCCCCGCCTCGCCGACCCCGTCCTGCTGCGCCACCTCGTCTGGCAGGCCGTCGCCACCGGCCGCCCGCTCCAGCTGCACACCGGCTTCGGCGACCCCGACCTGCGCCTGGACCACGCCGACCCCGCCTTGCTGACCGACCTCGTCAAGGCCACCGCCGACACCGGCACCGACCTGGTGCTGCTGCACTGCTACCCGTACCACCGCCAGGCCGCCTACCTGGCGAGCGTCTTCCCGCACGTCTACGCCGACGTCGGACTCGCCCTCACCCACACCGGCCCGCGCGCCACCGCCGTCCTCGCCGAGTTCCTCGAACTCGCCCCCTTCGCCAAACTCCTCTTCTCCACCGACGCCTACGGCCTGCCCGAGCTCTATCTGGTCGGCAGCGTCCTCTTCCGCACCGCCCTCGCCGCCGTCCTCGGCGACTGGACGGCCACCGGCGCCTGGTCCGCCGCCGACGCCCGGCGGGTGGGCGCGATGATCGCGGCGGACAACGCACGACGGGTCTACGGCCTCGACGCCGCCACGGCCGCGCCATGAGCGAGCGTCGGTAAGGGGCGCACCCGGCGAGCGCCTCTTTTCGCCCTGTCCTCCGCCGTACCCCCACGGCGTGCTTTACTGCGCCGCGTGGCATCTACAACGACCTCGGACGGCAACCGCTCACCCAAGAGCCCCGAAGAACCCCACATACCCACCCGCTCCCGGATATTCGCCGATCTGACCCCGCTGCGCACCTCCCCCGACTACCGCCGCCTGTGGTGCGGCAACACCGTCTCCTGGATGGGCCAGCAGATGACCGCCCTCGCGGTCTCCCTCCAGGTCTACGCCCTGACCCACTCCACCTTCTCGGTCGGCCTGGTGGGCCTGTGCTCCCTGGTCCCCCTGGTCGTCTTCGGGCTCTACGGCGGCGCCATCGCCGAC
The DNA here is from genome assembly GCF_002082195.1 of Streptomyces gilvosporeus. Lineage (GTDB taxonomy): Bacteria > Actinomycetota > Actinomycetes > Streptomycetales > Streptomycetaceae > Streptomyces > Streptomyces gilvosporeus. Next base: position 7,847,666 of record NZ_CP020569.1, read on the forward strand.
ACCGTCGACCGGCGCACCCTGGGCCTGTTCAGCGCCTCCGGCGCGACCGTGATGTCCGTCGTCCTGGCCACCGCCGCACTCGTCGGCTACCACCGCGTCTGGCTGCTGTACACCGTCGTCGCCCTCCAGGCCGTCTGCTTCGCGATGAACTCCCCGGCCCGCAGCTCGATGATCCCCCGGCTGCTGCCCACCGAGCAGCTGCCCGCCGCCAACGCCCTCAACTCGCTGACCAGCAACCTCGGTCTGATGGGCGGCCCGATGCTGGGCGGCGTGATCGTCGGCCTGTGGGGATACCAGGCCGCCTACCTCATCGACGTCGCCGCCTTCAGCGCCTCCCTCTACGCCATGTGGCGGCTGCCCCCGATGCGCCCCGACAAGGGCGACGGCGCCCGCCGCCGCGCCTCCGTCCTGGACGGCCTGCGCTTCCTCGCCACCCGCCCCAACCTGCGGATGACGTTCTTCTCCGACATGGCCGCGATGGTGCTCGCCCAGCCGCGGGCCCTGTTCCCCGCGGTCGCCGTCCTCTGGTTCGCGGGCGACGCCAAGACCGTCGGCCTGCTGGTCGCCGCGCCCGCGGTCGGTGCCGTCCTGGGCGGGCTGTTCTCCGGCTGGCTCGGCGGCATCCGCCGCCACGGCCTGGCCATCCTGGTCGCGGTCGCCTCCTGGGGCGCGGCCATCGCCTGCTTCGGCCTCTCCCGCCATCTGTGGCTCGGCCTGTTCTTCCTCGCCGTCGCCGGCTGCGCCGACACCGTCTCGATGGTCTTCCGCAGCACCATGCTCCAGGCCGCCACCCCGGACGAGATGCGCGGTCGCCTCCAGGGCGTCTTCATCGTGGTCGTCGCCGGCGGCCCGCGCCTGGGCGACTTCCTCACCGGCTCGGTCGCCGACCTGACCTCCCCGGAAACCGCGGTCATCGGCGGCGGCCTGGCCTGCGTCCTGACCGTCACCCTCCTCGGCCTCGGCCGCCGCGCCTTCGCCCGCTACGACGCACGGGATCCGCAGCCGTAAGGCCGTATTCCGTCCCGCTGAAGCGGTACCGCTACAGCAGTACCGCCGTCAGATCCGGCTCCTCGAAACCCTCGTCGTCGAACGGGTAGAGCGGCCGCCGCACCCTGTGGTGGCCCAGGCGCAGCAGGTCCTGGTCCACGCCGCCAGGGGTCAGGGCCAGCAGCCAGTCCGCGGCCAGGGCGTACAGCTCGGGCTCCAGATAGCCGATCTTGACCACGACCAGGTCGTACCCGCGCGGATCCAGCGCGCCGAAGTCCGCGCGGGTGTGGAAGGGCCGACGGCGTTCGGTGAGCACCACCGTCACCCCGCCGCGGGTCACGGCCGCCGTCCGCCCGCCCCCGCCCTGGGCCGAGCTGCCGGGCGCGCCCTCCCCGGCGGGCTCCAACGCGGTGACCGTGCCGGTCAGTTCGTACGGCTCGGCGTGCGGGCCGGTGCCCGCGCTGACCTGGCCGCCGACGCGGAGCGTGACGGCGGCGCCCACCCCCGCGGCGAAGCAGGCGGCCACGGCCCGGGGGTCGGTGATCCCGGGGTGCAGCGCGGTCACCCGGCCGCTCGCCAGGTCGTCGTGGGCCAGCAGACGGCCCAGCATGTACGGCAGATCCCCGGCGCCGCCCGCCGTCGGGTTGTCGCCGGAGTCGCTGATCACAAACGGGCGCCGCGGCGAGGCGGCGGCGCGGGCGATGCAGGAGTCCGCATCGCCCGTCGGCCCCACGAAGCGGAAACCGCGGCGGGCGTCCCAGTACCGGCGGGCCAGCAACCCTGCCTGGTGGACGGCCAGTCGGGGATCGTCGGCGGTGACCACGGCCGCGGCCCGGCAGCGCTCCTCGTCGGCCCAGGCGTAGCCCACCCACAGCGCCGCATCGACCACCCCGTCGAGCGCCTCCACCGCGCCGAGCCCGCCGTACAGGGACGCGGCGGGCTCCAGACGGGTACTGGTCTTCTCGCCGGGCAGGAGCACCGGGATCTGCACCCAGGCGCGGTACGGGCGGCCCTTCCCGGACTCCAGCCGTTCCACCAGCTTGCACGCGGCCCGCTCGCGGGTCTCCCAGGCGTCCTCGTGCGGGGCGAGACGGTGCGCGGTGAGCAGGTCGAGACGGGCGGCGAAGCGGCGCGAGACATTGCCGTGCAGATCCATGGCGGCCGAGAGGAGGGCGCGGGGCCCGGCCGCGGCCCGTACGGCCTCGGTGAGGTCCGCCTCCGCATCGTCCAGCCCGACCACGCTCATCGCGCCGTGGATGTCGTACACCAGCCCGTCCAGCGTGCCCGACTCCCGTATCCGGCCGGTCAGTTCGCGCTTGACGCGGTCGTAGGCCGCCCGCTCGACCGGCCCGCCGGGCAGCGCGACGGCATGCACCAGCGGCACCCACTCGACGCGCCCCGCCAGATCCCCGTCCGGCCGGGTCCAGGAGTAGCGCCCCAGCAGCGCCGCGCCGCGGGTCACCCGGAAGTCGTCGTACGTCGTGCGGTGCGGGCAGAACTGGCTGCACTCGACGGCCATACCGCCGATACCGATCCGCAGCCGGGAGACGGGGGAGGGGGCGCGGGGCACGGTCTCAGTACCGGACGATCGCGGTCGGCCCGGACGCCGTCCCGATGGCGAGGTGCGGGGCCAGGGACGGCCGTACCCAGGCCAGGATCCGGGCCATCGCCCTAGCCGGTACGGACACACAACCGGCCGTCGCGCCCTTCCCGTTGACGTGCAGGAAGATGCCGGCGCCGCGGTGGCGCACCGGACGGTGATAGTTGAACCCGGTCACCAGCGCCCGGCCGTACTGCGTCGGATAGTCCGCCAGCCGCTCCGACTCGCCGGCGGCGCAGTCCGGCGGCAGGGGAGCGACCCAGCGGTTGTAGGAGGCGGAGGCGTTGTCCTCGCACCACCAGGAGTCCGGGCCCACCCGCCGGTAGGGGATCGTGGTGCCGGGCGGCGCCGGGTCCAGGCCGAAGGCGTACGGCAGGTCGTACAGCCCCGTCGGGGTGGTGGAGGTGCCCTGCTGCCGGGTACGGCCCTCGGTCAGGCCGCCGGACCCGAAGCGGGCGGGCGCCGAACCGCGCTGGTGCCAGCGGCCGTTGTGCCGCTGCCACCAGGAAACGGTGCCGGTGGTGGAGCCCGTGGTCAGCGCCCGGGCGGTGATCAGCTGGTTGCCGCCGCCGGTGTCGGCCATCAGGGAGGGGAGGGGGAGCGGCTCCGCGCGGGCGGGGGCGGCGGCGGGCCCGAGGAGCAGCGCCGCGCAGCCGAGCAGCAGCGCCGCGAGCGCCGCCGGCGCCGTCCTCCTGCGGGCCGGGGCAGTCCTGGGCACGGCGGTGAGGGGCATAGCGGCACTGTAGGGCCCACCGCGCCGCCCGCACGCCGTCCAAACAGGCCACACAGGCCAAACGGGCCGCCGCACCGGCCGGACCGGCCACCGGCCCCCGGCGACGGCCCCGCCGCCCCGCCCGGCGGGCTCGTCCGCGGCAATCCGTCGTGCGCGGGGGCCATGGACGGGCCAGACTCGGGTACGGGGGCCGATGTGCCACGAAACGTTCCGAAACCGGAGGCCCCCAGTGCAGTGGCAATCGCATACGCGCAGTGACGGCACGCTCGACCGCGAACCCGAGCCCCCGCGGCCCGGGCCGCCCCCGGACCCCGGCGGTCCGCCGCCCAGCCCCCTGCCGGAGCCGCTCCCCGGCCCGCCGCCGACCCCCGAGCCGCCCGACCCCATGCCGCCCGAGCCCTCCCCGGTGCCGCGTCCGCCCGGACCCGACCCGGTCCCGGAGCCGTCCCCGGCTCCCGGACCGCTCTCCTGAGCACCACAGCCCAGCCCCGCACGCTCTCTCCTCTCACGGGAGGTGCCGATCATGGCCATTGCCACGGTCAACCCGGCCACCGGCGAAACCCTCAAGACCTTCGACCCGCTCAACGCCGGTGAGATCGAGGACCACCTCGTCCGCGCCGAGCAGGCATTCCAGGAGCACCGCACCACCACCTTCGGCTACCGCAGCGAACGCCTGCTCGCCGCCGCCGATCTGCTGGAGGCCGATCTGGACTCGATCTCCCGCACCATGACCACCGAAATGGGCAAACCGCTCGCCCAGGCGCGCGCCGAGGCGAAGAAATGCGTCAAGACGATGCGCTGGTACGCCCACCACGCCGAGGAGCTGCTCGCCGACGAACACCCCGACCCCGCCGACGTGACCGACTCCGGCGCCGCCCGCGCCGTGGTGCGCTACCGCCCGCTGGGCACCGTGCTCGCGGTGATGCCCTGGAACTTCCCGCTCTGGCAGGTCGTACGGTTCGCCGCCCCCGCCCTGATGGCGGGCAACACCGGTCTGCTCAAACACGCCTCGAACGTCCCGCAGACCGCCCTGTACATCGAGGAGCTGTTCCGCCGCGCCGGCTTCGCCGAGGGCTGTTTCCAGACCCTGCTGATCGGCGCCCGAGCCGTCGAGGACATTCTGCGCGACCCGCGGATCGCCGCCGCGACCCTCACCGGCAGTGAACCGGCCGGCCGCTCGGTCGCCTCGATCGCCGGCGACGAGGTCAAGAAAACCGTGCTGGAACTCGGCGGCAGCGACCCGTATGTCGTCCTGCCGTCGGCCGATCTCGACAAGGCGGCCTCGGTCGCCGTGACCGCCCGTGTCCAGAACAACGGACAGTCGTGCATCGCGGCCAAGCGGTTCATCGTCCACACCGACGTCTACGACGACTTCGCCGCCCGCTTCACCGAGCGGATGTCCGCCCTCACCGTCGGCGACCCCATGGACGAGCACACCGACGTCGGCCCGCTCGCCAGCGAGCAGGGCCGCTCCGACCTGGAAGAACTGGTCGATGACGCGGTCCACCGGGGCGCCACGGCGCTGTGCGGCGGCCGCCGCCCGCCCGAGCACCCCGCGGGCTGGTTCTACGAGCCGACCGTGCTCTCCGGCATCGACCCCGCCATGCGCATCCACCACGAGGAGGCGTTCGGCCCGGTCGCCTCGCTCTACCGCGTCGCCGACCTGGACGAGGCGGTGACGGTCGCCAACGACTCGCCGTTCGGGCTCAGTTCCAACGCCTGGACCCGCGACCCCGACGAACAGGCCCGCCTGGCCCGCGACCTCCAGGCCGGCGGCGTCTTCTTCAACGGGATGACGGCCTCCCACCCCGGCCTGCCCTTCGGCGGCGCCAAACGGTCCGGCTACGGCCGGGAGCTCTCCGGGCACGGCATCAAGGAGTTCTGCAATATGACGACGCTTTGGTACGGGCCCGAAAGCTAGGTCACGGGGCGTCCCAGAGGGTGGCGGACATCTCGAATGCGGGGTGCGAGCCGCCCCCTGAGGACGTGTCGACCTTGGTGAAGGTCACCTTCGCCACCCGGTTGTCGGTGGTGATCACGCACCAGGTCGTGCCTTGAGTGATCTTCGTCGCGGGCGTGGTCTGGGCGACGCCGCCGGCGTTCGCGGCGGCCCGGCAGTCGGCCGCCGTCGCGGTGCGGGCGTCGGCGACACCGGCCCGCACCTGTTCGGAGCCGTACGCGATCACGGCAGGGCCGCCGTCCTGTATACCTATACCGCAGCCGTAGTTGACGAACTCGCTGCCCGAATCACCGGTTCCGCCGGCATGGGTCGAGGGCTCGTCCAGGTCGAGGACCTGAATCCACTGCCCGCCGATGTCGCAGGTTGCCGCCTGCCAGCTGAGCTTCCGGTCGCGGTACAGCACCTTCGGGCCCGCGGGGGCGGTGCCGTCCCCGGCCGCCGCCTTGCTCGGCGGTGCGGTGCCGGGGGTCGTGCCTAACGGGCCGGGAGTGGTGCCCGACGGGCTGCCGGTGTGCTGCGATGCCCCGTCCCGGGCCTGGCCGTCGGGTGCGCCACCCTTGCCCGAGGCACCGTCACCCGCACCCAGTACCCCTTTGACCAACGACGACGCCAGCAGTACCGCCAGTGCACCGCCGACCGCCGCGGCGATCACCACCGGTCGTCCGCCCTTGTGCCCGCGCGGCGGCGGAGTGGGGGCACCCAGATGGAACGGCTGCGCGGGGGCGCCCGGAAAGAACGGCGGCGGTGACGGCGGCGCCGACGGCCGTGGTGGTGGCGGCACCGCACCGGGCGTCCCGACCGGCCCCCGTACCAGCGCCAGCGACCCGGCCGCCCCGGCCGAACGGCGCTGCGGACGGGGCAGTCCCCGGCTGTGCAGATCGCGGTCGACCGCGCGGTGGATCTCGTCGAGGGTGAGGGCGGCCGGCGCGCCCAGGGACTCCAGCAGGGCGCCGGTGAACGCGGTGTAGCGCGCTCCGGAGGGCGCATGCGCCGGAGCCGTTTTCGTCGTGGAGGTGAGGGTGTACGTTCCCGATACGTCGAGCTGACCAACGGCCAGGTTGGTCGGCTCGGCCATCGCGGACACCGCCCGGCCCGAGAAGCAGCAGTCCAGCAGCAGGACCCGCGACCGGGCCCGGGCCTCGCCCACCTGGCGTTTGAGCAATTCGATCGGGACCGCGGTGAAGCCGATGTTCTCGACATCGGTGTAAACCAGTGCGAGGTGCAGCAGCCCGTCGCCGTCCAGCACGCCGTGTCCGGCGTAATAGACCAGCAGCAGATCCTCCGCCTCCCGCACCGCCCAGCTCAGCGCCGCGCCGACGGCGGCCTGATCGGCGGGGTCGGACACCACCCGGCAGTGCTCGGACGCCAGCAGCCCGTGCGCCGGATCGGTCAGGGCGGCCTTCAGCGCCCCGAGATTCGCCTCGACGGAGGGGATGTCGGGCAGCCCGGTATGACCGAAGCGACTCGTCCCGATCAGCACGGCCCTGCTGGTGGGGCCGTGCGGGAAGCGTCTGCCGCTCATTCCCCCTGCCCGTTGCGGGAGTCGAGGGAGCGGAACAGCTCCTGCGCTTCGTGGAGCACCGCCGACTGGTCGGTGGCGCGTTTGACGTCGATGCTGACCTTACGGCCGTCGCCCAGCTCCAGGCTGACCGCGACATCGGGTCGGCGGCTGGTGAACCAGGTGCACAGAGGGGCGATCAGCCCCGCGATACCGCCCGATCCCAGAATGACCGTCAGCGCCGTCAGCGTGCCGCCCATGTGGCCGGGCGCCGGCGGAGCGTACTGCCAGGTGACCCGGCCGCGCAGCTCGTCGTCGCACGCCAGCCACTGCTGCAGCGACCGCAGGTGCGCTTCGCCGTCCATCCCCTTGACGGTCAGCCGCAGTTGTCCCGGACCCTGACCGGCCCCCACATCCGCCATCGGTCGTCCTCCCCCTTGCGATGGGACGCCATCTTGGCACGATCGTCCGCGGCAGGAACCCGATTCGGGAGCAAACGGCCGTCTTCCGCAACAGTCCCTCCCCGTAAGGCGATTCAGCCCGTCCCCGGTCCCCGCTCCGCCCCCTTCCCCACCCCCGTCTCCGGCACCACGAACTCGCACCACAGCGCCTTGCCCGACCCGCGCGGCTCCGCGCCCCAGCGGTCCGCGAGCGCCTCGACCAGCAGCAGACCGCGGCCCGAGGTGGCGGTCTCGCCCGGGCTGCGGCGGCGCGGCCAGGAGCTGGACCGGTCCTCGACCTCCAGACGGATCCGCCGCGGCGCGCCGGGCACCAGCTCCACGGAGACCAGCGCACCGCTCTCCGTATGGGTCAGCGCATTGGCGATCAGCTCGGAGGCGGCGACCTCGACATTGTGGGTGACCTCGCCCGCCCGCCACTGGTCCAGCGTGCGGCGCAGCGCCGAGCGGACCTCCGCGGCGCCCGACGGATCGGCCTGATGGACGTGCAGCCGCAGCCGCGGTATGGCGGCGGTCCCCGGGCCCGGCGGCCGGTGCAGCAGCAGAAGGGCCATATCGTCATCCGAGCCCGGCACGGCCCACAGCTGCTCGGCGAGCCGGTCGGCGAGCGCCTCCAGGCCGTCCGCCCCGGAGCGGAACGCCGCCGACAGCGCCTCGATCCCCGTCGCGATGTCCCGGCCGGGCTGCTCCACCAGACCGTCCGTGCACAGCAGCAGCGTGGAGCCCGGCTCCAGGAACAGCTGGGTCTCGGGGAACTGGTTGTGCCCGAAGTCGGTGGCCGCTCCCAGCGGCAGCCCGCCGCGGACCTCGGGCCAGTCGACATGCCGGGCGCCGTCGCAGATCAGCGGCCCGAGATGGCCGGCCCGGGCCACATGCAGCGCCCCCGACTCCAGGTCGGCCTGGATGTACGTACAGGTCGCGAACCGTTCGGTCTCCAGCTCGGCCAGGAAGCGGGAGGCCCGCACCAGCACGGTCTCGGGGGAGTGACCCTCGGTGGCATAGGCGCGCAGGGCGATGCGCAACTGGCCCATCACGGCGGCGGCATGGGTGTCATGGCCCTGGACGTCGCCGACCACCAGACCCGTCCGCCCCTGGGGCAGCGGGATCACGTCGTACCAGTCGCCGCCGACGTCCCGCCCCACACTCGCCGGGTGGTAACGGACGGTCACCTCGCCCCCGGAGATCTCCGGCACCCTGCGCGGCAGCATCGCCTCCTGGAGCCCGGTGGCGAATTCCCGCTCCTGGTCGAAGAGCGTGGCCCGTTGCAGCGACTGGGCGACGACGCCGGCCAGCGCCAGCGCCAGGTTCTTGGCCTCCGTCGACTGCATCGCGGGCTCGGTGTTGAACAGCCCCAGCGCCCCGATGACGGTGTCCTGCGCGACCAGCGGCAGGAAGGAGGAGCTGCCGGGGGGCAGGACCTCGGTGAGCGGGCGCAGCCGGGGGTAGCGGGCGATCAGCTCGCCCCGGGTGCTCAAAAAGGCCGGCCGCCGCGAGAACGCCGCCTCGGACAGCGGCAGGGTGTCGTCCAGCGCGGAGATGTTCAGGTCCTCGGGCACCTCGCCGGTCATCCCCGTGACGGCGATGACCTCGAACCGGTCGCCCGCCGTCAGCCCCAGGACCAGCGCATCCGCCCCGAACCGCCGGGCGCCGCCGGTGCCGGTGAGCACCCGCGTCACATCGGCCACCGACAGGGCCCGCGACAGCTCGGCCGTGGTCTGCTGCACCATCACCGTCTGCCGCTGCCGCTCCTGCTGGAGCGACCGCAGCAGTGCGGAGTCCGCCAGCTCGCCGGACGCCTCCCGCACGATGCCGATGATCCGGTACGGCAGCCCGTCGCCGTCGCGCAGGATCCGGCCCTGGGAGTGCGCCCAGCGCGGCGTCCCGTCGCGGCACTGCACACGGAAGTAGCCGCCGTAGGACGAGCCGCCCTCCTGAAGGGCCTGGGCGAGCGCCTCGTCCAGCCGCATCCCCTCTTCGGCCGGTACCCGTGCGATCAGCGACAGCGGCGCGCCGTCGTATTCGTCCGGACGCAGATCGAAGACCTCCAGCGCACCGGCGTCCAGATCCATGAAGCCGCGGTCCAGGTCCCAGTCGAAGGTGCCCATCCGGTTGAGCGCCAGCCGCCGGCGCAGGCCGATCGGCTCATGGTGCGAGACGCCGGCACAGCGCTCCGGGACGCGGCGCACGTCCCGGTGGGCGCGGGGGTCATAGCCGTCCCGGGACGGTCCGTCCTTGCTGGTCATGGTGCATGCCGCCTGCGCGGCCGAGGTCCACCGGCGGCCATGCGCTCACCTTAGGCGGCACCCGCCCACCCCGCATGTCCGGCGACAAGGGGACCATGGGGAGGGTGCAGCCCCACAGGAAGGCACTCGTCGCCATGACGCCCCGTAGCGGCCGCAGGAATCCGCGCCCCTTCCGCCGCG